>CAYRIB010000001.1:0-3174 GCA_964424165.1 uncultured Myxococcales bacterium
TCGGTGACCGTGCTCGTGATGGTCTCTTTCAGGTGAATGTTGATCGCGTAGACTTCCGGGTCTTCTTCCGGATTCCACTTGCGCGTATCGATCTTCACGTCGTACTTGCGAATGTCGGTGTTCGCGTCCATGTCCGCCGGCGGGTTGGTGTCGCAATCCGCGCAGGGCGTGAAGAACTCCACGTTCTCGTAGGCCGCGACCGGGACCTGCGTGATCTCGCCCGTGGCCACGCTGAGCATGGTCGGGTTCGACATGTTCGGCACCAGGTTCTGGGTCCAGTCGACCTCCATGTACTCGCGTTCGTTCCAAGGCCGGTCCGTGTTCTCTTCGATCACGTTCAGGTCTTCCCGCGTGGTGCTGTTGTAGCGATAGCGGATGTCGTAATGCTTGAGGATCTTGAACGACAGGATCGGCGACTTGGAGCCGATGACGTTGTCGACCAGATTGCCTTCCTTGTCCCGATAGCGCTGCGGGATCTGATAGGCGGTCAGCAGGTCCTGGGTGATCTCCCACCGCAGCTTGAATGCCGTCCCTTCGTAGGACGAGGTTTCTTCGCCGATGAACGTGAATGGGTTCTCGTAGTCCGTGTCCACCACGGTCATCTTGTAGGTCCATTCACCGGTGAACATGTTCTTGTTCACCGCTTCCGGCTGCGTCCGGTCCAGCGGCGCCGGTTCCGTCGCACACCCGGCCACGACCATCATGGCCAGCATGAGCCCCTGCACGATCCGTCCTGCCTTCATCTTCCTCACTCCGTGAAACGATACCCCTACCACGCGAATCACCAAGAAAAACCTAATAGATCAGGGCCAGATCCAGATAGACCTGCCCATACTTCTTCTGGAACGGGTTCAGCGACCATGTCCGTCCGCCGTTCTGCAACTGCGATGCCGACGCGGCGTACCCGACCGACAGATAAACGTTGTTGATCAGCGAGTCCTTCCACGTCGGCGACGTGGACACTCCCGGCAGGGCCGCGAGTCCGAAGGTCACGTCCCCGACAAACCGGTAGGCGTGGTTCCACGTGGCCCAGCGCGGGTCCTGAAGATACGAGCTGCCGTAGGCATCCGCGAGGTCGTGGTCCCCGCTGTAAGTCCTGATCTGGCTCATGCCCCAGATCAGGCTCAGGTCAAGACCGTCGAACGGCGTAAACGTCACCGTGTAGGTCTGACCGAAGCCGTAGTTCGCGTTGTTGTCCACGTAGTCGTCGTAGCCGCCCCGGTGGAACCACGCGTCCGAGCCCTGCGTTTCATCCGTGTTCCAGGTGGTGTACTTGCTGAAATACTTCTGGGCATTGCCCTCGACCGAGAAGTAGAACTTCCACACCGAGGTCGACAGTTTCAGGAAGCCGCGCAGTTGCCCGTAGCTGTCCGCCTGCCGGCTGGCCCACGAGATCGGAATGTAATACCGGACGCGACCGGACAGGGTGATGCCAGACACCGGTTCCTTGAAAATCTTCAGGTGCGCGAACTCGACCGACCAATCATCGAGTCTCCACCCGTAGTTTTCCATCCGCGGGTTCATCTCGGCCGAGGCCCACATGTTGAGCTGCAGCCGCATGGTCTTGTCGATCTTGAGCTGTGGCGCGGCGTAGAAGGACATCGCCTGCTCCGGCCGTTCCTTCATCAGGTTGGTCGCATACTCCATCATCCCCACGAACCCGAAACCCAGCAGGGACTCTTCGGTATCCTTGCGCAGCTGGATATCTTCGAGGGACTGGGCCGTCGCCAGAGGGGCCGCCAGGAGCAGGACCGGAAGCGCCACAAGCCCGAGCAATGTCCGTTTCATCATGCGCCTTCCATCAAGAACCCAACAATTTCAGCAGCTTGCCGCATACATGCACCCCAATCCGGTGCGACAGGGGAACAATGGGGGAAACTCTAGGGGATTTCTGCTTGCAATGCCATACGTTTTTTTTTCCCTGCGCCGATTTTTTCCATCCTTCCACACGCCTCGACCGGAATTTCGACGGAGCGTGTGATAAAGTGGGCCCGCGGCCTTGGTCGCGGGAGGTGTGCCCCGTGTTTCCGAACTTCCAGGTCGGCCCGATCGATTTTCCCGCCTACTTCACCCTGTTGATCGTAGGTTACACCCTGGTGGTCCTGCTGGCGCATCGAGATGCCCTGCGCGTGGGCCTAAACGGAAACCGTTTCCTGGACATGGCCATGATTCTGCTGCTCGCCGGGATCGTGGGGTCGCGCATCCTGCACGTGGCGGTCGACGGCTACTGGGACGAGTACGTGAACCTGTGCGTCGCACCGCTCGAAACTAAAGGGGAAATGCTGCCCCGGCAACGTGCATGCACCGACGACGCCCAGTGCGTTGCGGCCAAGAAGGGCGAACTGTGCCACCCCGACAAGGGGACCTGTCACCAGGGCCGGGACTGTCTGCGGGCCTTCAAGTTCTGGTACGGGGGCCTGACCTACTACGGTGGTTTGGCCCTGGCCGCGATCGTGGCCGTCTGGTACATGCGACGATTTAGGATGCCGTTCTGGGAGGTGGCGGACCTGGCCGGGTTCGCCATCCCGCTCGGTCTGGTATTCGGACGAATGGGGTGTTTCCTGGCTGGGTGCTGCTTCGGTCGACCTTGCGACAGCCATGGGTGCGTGGCCTTCCCGGCCCACAGCCCAGCCTGGGATCAGCATGTCGAGCAGGCCCTGATCACACGATCGGCCACCGATTCCCTGCCGGTTGTTCCCACCCAACTCTGGGAGGCCGGCTCGTGCCTGCTGATCTTCGCGTTCGCGTATTTCTGGCTGCGAAAGCACCGTCGCTTCAAGGGCGAGGTGTTCCTGGTGGCCATGGCCCTGTATTCGATCGCACGCTTCATCATTGAATTCTGGCGCGACGACAGTCGGGGCGATTGGCTGGGACTGGCCACGTCCCAATGGCTCGGCCTGCCCCTGCTGGCGATCTGCGGGGGGTTCTACGTCGTCTTGTGGCGTCGCGAACGCGAGGCCCGGTCGGCTGACCGTGCCCGACAAGGGGTGGAGTGAGCGAGCGAAGGCGGGAACGTTCTAGCCCGGGTCAAGTGGTGATTGCGATGACCGCCCAAGGCATCGCCATGGGCGTCGTGATGCAGGACGATCGCGAACGCGTCGCGGTCCTCACCGCCGCTGGACGCCGCGAGACGTGGTCTGCCGACCGGGTGTTTCACCGCAGCCAGACCCGCCT
>CAYRIB010000001.1:3274-13259 GCA_964424165.1 uncultured Myxococcales bacterium
GCAGCGGGAGGCCCAGGAAACGGCCCTCGTGCAGCGTGCGGCCGAGGTCTTGACCGCTCGATTGCAGGCTTCGGAAGTCCCGATCCCCCGGGACGGACCTGGGGCCAACGGAATCGCCTGGCTCAAGACCCTGGCCTTGGGCGACATCGAAAGTCGCGATGGTTTGCGCGGCATTGCCCTGCTGTCGCGTCTGGACCAGGGTCGGGGTGGACCCGAATCGGCCTTTCACCTGCTGGTCCGTCTGGGCGTCTTCTCGGAAGACGAACAACTCGGCCTGCTACGCCATCGCATCCACCAGGACTTTTCCCCCGAGGTCCTGGCCAATGCCGAGTTCCTGGCGCGTGAGGAGGAGGACCCGCGGCACGCCCCGGATTGGGGCGAAGGCCCCGGTCCCGTGGCCATCGACGACCCCTGGACGAGCGACGTGGACGATGCGCTTCTGCTTCGGACGTCGGGCCACCAGACCACGGTCCATATCTTGATTTCGGACGCCGCAGGCCGGGTGCCCCCGGACAGTCCGGTGGCAAGGGAGGGCCTGCTGCGGGCCGCCACCTTGTATCTGCCGACCGGAAAGATCCCCATGATGCCCCCGGTCCTGTCCGAGCAGGCCCTGTCCCTGTCTGCGGACGCGCCACGCACCATGCTGGACTTCTGCTGCATTTTCACCGACGGGGACGATGCCCCACAGTTGCAGATCCGCCCCGTCCGGGCATGTCTGGGAGCCCGTCTGACTTACGACGATGCGGACCGACGGATCCGGGAGCCCTCTGACGCCCCGCTCGATCGCATGCTCGTCGCGCTGAGCGCGCTGTCCGGCCGTCTTCGCGCGCGCCGCGAGGCCCGTGGCGCGGTGCGGATCGAGCGCGACGAGGTATCGGTCCGGGTCGTGGAAGGGCGCATCCGGCTGGCCACGCTGTCGCGCGAATCCGACTCCCGACGGCTGGTCAGCGAGTTCATGGTCCTGGCCTGCACCGAAGCTGGCCGCTTCGCCATGACCCACGACATCCCGATCGTGTACCGCCGTCAGGCCCCACCGGAAGACCCGACGGCAACGGTAGGGCTCGTGCCCGGCACGCGCGCCTACGCGTATCGCATGGTCCGAAGTTTGCGCCGCGCCGAACTGACCACCCAACCGGCCTTGCACTTCGGCTTGGGCGTTGTTGGCTACACCCAGGTCACATCGCCAATCCGCCGTTTCCAGGATTATCTTTCCCATATTCAGCTCAAGGGATTCCTCGAGCAGGGCCACCCCCCGTTCGATGCCTCCGATATATTGCGCATGTTCGGGGACCTGGAATCGCGCGTCGATACCCTGGTCGGCGTCGAGCGGGAGGCCCGGCGATACTGGCTGATGAAAGCCCTGCAGGAATGCGAGGGACGCGTGGTCGATGGGGAGATCGTGGCCGTGACCGGGTCGCGTGGAATCGTGAACCTTGACGAAACCGGTCTGGACCTTCCACTCCCCGGGGCCGGGCACCTTACCCCAGGCATGCGGGTGAAGGTGCGCGTCATCGAGGTCTCGCCGCGACAGGATCGGGCCGTTCTGGCCCTGTGAGGATTCGGATGGACACGACCCAAAAAGACCTTGCTGCCCACCCCTATCGGGCCTTTCTGCATCGGGTCAGCACCCCTTCCCGATACGTGGGTGGCGAGTTCGGTTCGTTTCAACGCGAACCCGTCCCGGGCGATGCCTCGATGGTGCTGGTGTTCCCCGACGTGTACGAGGTCGGCATGTCGCACCTCGGGTCCCAGGTCATCTACAACACGATCCGCCAGCAACCGGATCTGCGTATCGAGCGGGCCTATGCCCCATGGGGGGACCTGGAGGCCGAACTGAGGGCGCGCGCCCTGCCCCTGGTCACGCTCGAGTCCTGGTCGCCCTTGTCGGATTTCGACATGGTGGGATTCTCGTTGCAGCACGAGTTGTCGTTCACCAACGTGCTCAACGTGCTCGACCTGGCCCAGTTTCCGCTGCTGGCCCACGAACGCATCAGCGAACCCATCGTTCTGGGTGGGGGCAACTGCGCCCTGCACCCGGAGCCCATGGCCCCGTTCTTCGATGCCTTTTTCGCGGGCGAGGCCGAACCGTTCCTGCCCGCCATGATGCGGTTGGTGGCCCGAATGCGACGCGAGGGCCAGCGCCGCAGCGCCATCCTCGAAGCCCTGGCCGCCTGCCCCGGGGTGTACTGCCCGTCGCTGTATGCGCCCGATGCCACGGGAATGCCCCGGCCACAAGGCCGCGTCAGGCCAAGCCGCATCGCACGGGTGTTCGTGCCACAGTTGGACGATTATCCGGCGCCGGCGACCCCGATCGTGCCGTGGAGCCGGGCGATCTTCGACCGGATCTCGATGGAACTGGCACGCGGCTGCTCCGAGGGCTGTCGCTTCTGCGAGGCGGGGTACACCTATCGCCCGCTGCGGGACCGCCGTCCGGCAGAACTCGTGGCCTCGGCCCGGACCGCCATCGAGACCACAGGATACGAGGAGTTGTCACTGTGTTCCCTGTCGCCGGCCGACTACCCGGCCCTGGAGCCGCTGTCCGCCATCCTCGCCCACGACATGACCCGTCTTGGGGTATCGTTGTCGATCTCGTCGCTGCGCGCCTACGGGGTGTCCGCACAGGTCTTCGCCAACCTGCGGTCCCTGCGCACCGCGGGCCTGACGCTTGCGCCCGAGGCGGGCACACAACGGTTGCGCGACGTGATCAACAAGACCGTGACCGAAGAGGACCTGCTCGGAGCCGTGACGAGGGCCTTCGGGCTCGGCTGGCAGAAGGTCAAGCTCTACTTCATGATCGGGCTGCCCACCGAGACGGACGACGACGTGCTGGCCATCGCGGACCTGGCCAGAAAGGTCCTGGCCACGGGCAGGCGGTGGCAGCGGCGCGCCGGGGTCACTGCCTCGGTGGGCGTGTTCGTGCCGCGTCCCCACACCCCGTTCCAGCGCGAGGGCATGGCCGCACCCGCGGTTCTGGCACACCGTCGGGACCTGTTGTACGACGCGCTCCGCCGCAGCGGCGTCATCTTGAAGTTCGCGGCCGAACGCATGTCACGCCGCGAGTGTGCCCTGGCCCGCGGCGACCGTTCGCTGTCCCGGGTCATCCTGCACGCCTTTCGTGCGGGTGCCCGCTTCGACAACTGGGGGGACCTTGCACGCCACGACCTCTGGGACCAAGCCTTTGTGGCGGAAGGCTTGGACTTCGATCAGGCCTGCGGACCGGTTCCCGATGGCACGGACCTGCCCTGGGAGATCATCGACCCCCTCGTGTCCAGGGCCTTTTTCGAAAAGGAACGCGAACGCGCCCTGCAGGGGGAGGTCCGCCCAGCCTGCGAGAAGCCGTTGGCCTGGGCCTCGGAAGGCCCCGCGTCCCTGCGCGACCATCCGGTCGTCTGCTACCAATGCGGGGTCGGGTGCGTTCCTGCGGACATCCGCACCGCCCGCTACGCAGCCTTCGAGCAGGGTTCGGGGCTGCCGCTCCCGGAGCCCGTGTTAGAGCCTGTCCATTCCGTGCCAGCCGTTGTAAGCCCGGTTCCCCACGGCCCCCGCTACCGCCTGTTCTACGAGCGGATCGGTCGGGCCGCCTTCTTGTCCCACCGGGACCTGATCAAGCACCTGCCTCGGATCCTGCGGCGAGCAGGGCTACCGATCGCAATGTCCGGAGGGTTCCATCCCATGCCCAAGCTCACGTACTGTCCCCCGATTCCCTTGGGCTATCAGGCGGACCGCGACTGGCTGGAGGTTCTGTTGCTGCCCGACGGCCCTGTTCCCGACCTCGTCCAGCTCAACGCCGCATCGGTCAGCGGGCTGCGTTTCCTCGAGGTCGTTTTGCACGAGGAACGCAGCGCGTCGCCGCTCGAATGGGATTACGCTTTCCTGGCCCCACTTCCTGCTTCTGAGCTCTTGTCCCGGGTGCCCGAGGTGCTGGCGCTTCGCGACCTCGACGATGCCGACGTGCCCCGGTCACTGCATGACCGGCCCGGATACCCGTGCCTGATCCATTGGCCTGCGGCCGGACGCCCCGAAGGCCGCCCCCACGAAATCTTGTCCGTGGCGCTGTCTTATCCCTTCGTGCCCGCGGACTTTGTCCGGCGATTCACATAGCCGCAATTGGGCGACATCCGCCTTTTTAGGTAAGATCAGGGTGGTGGATGCCCCTTTGCCGAATCGGGAGAAGCCCTTCATGACGCGCTGGATGTTGCTGGCGGCGCTTGCAGTCCTGAGTTCCCGGCCCGCGCAGGCCGAATGGCTGGCCTTTGGCAGCGGTTTGCTGACGTCCGTGCCGCGCGCTCCGGACGTTCATGTGGTGCGCTCGGATGCACAAGTCCTGGAACTCGACGTGACGATCCACGGGGTGTTCGCATTGCCCGTGAACGTCAGCGGACAGGACATGCACACATTGGCCCTGCCGGGTGTCTGGAACACGATCACGCCATTTCACCCGGCCATCCCCGAGATGGGACATCTTCTGGCCCTGGCCGGTCCAGGCGCCCGCGTCACCGTCGAGGTCCTGAAGCGGCAGCGCATCGACCCCATTGCAGTGGCCCCTGCACCGCACAAGCCAAAGCGATGCGGCTTTGGACGTACGGTCCATGCCTGCGACCCCCGGACCTATGCCCGAGACGTCGAGATGCCCGATGCGTTTGCGCGGATCGAGGGAGAGGGGTGGCTTCGGGACCTGCGCGTGGCCCGCCTGGTGATCACACCCTTCCATTACAACCCCGCCCGATCGACCCTGACCGTGGCCACCCGGATGCGGGTGAGGTGCGTGCTGGGAGAGGCACCAGTTATCCCCATCGGTCCGGTGCCTCCCTCGTTCATGGGCCTGTATCGAGCCTCCCTGCTCAACGGAGCGCCGATCGTGGGACGGGCGGCCGTGACGCCCGAAAGTATCCTGATCATCGCGGCCGACGTGCTGATCGACGCCATGGCCCCGTTCGTGGACTGGAAGAGGCGTCAGGGACTGGCCGTTACCGTGACTCCCATGTCCACGATCGGGGCCTCGGCCAAGGATGTGCTTGCCTACCTTTCCGCCCTGCCGGCAACAGCGCGTCCTTCGTTCGTGCTCCTGGTGGGGGACGCCAATCTGGTGCCCCCACTGTACGGATGCCTGGACGAGGATGGCCCCCCTTGCGCCTCGGACTGGCTGTTTTCGACCCTAATCGGCGATGACCTGTATTCGGACGTGATGGTGTCGCGCCTCTCGGCCCACACCCCGGCCGATGTGGCGATCCAGGTGCAGCGCGCCCTGGCCTTCGAAATGACGCCTCCAACGGGGGCCTCCTCCGTGTGGTTCACTAGCGCGACCCTCATCTCGTCGTCCCAGGGCGAGGGCGAATCCAACGACGACCACTACTGCGACCTGTTCGGCGACCGGCTCGCCTCGGCCGGGTATACGACGCTGGACAAGTTCTACAACAGCCTGCAGACCGACTACGCGGCATCGATCTCGTCGTCGATCAATCTGGGCCGGGGCATCCTCGCCTATTTCGGCCACGGCAGCGGTACCGAATGGACGACCACCCGGCCGCCCTATTCCCAGGCCCATATCGCCTCACTGACGAACGTGGGGCGCCCCCCGGTGATCGTGGACGTATCCTGCGCGAACGGGGCCTTCGACCGCGAGGGCGATTGCATGGCCGAGTCCTGGATGAAGGCTGGAACCCCCGACGCCCCGACCGGGGGCATCGTGACCTACTCGTCGTCGACCGACACTTCGTGGGACCCGCCCGCGGTCATGGCCCAGGGGTTTGCCGAGGGCATCACGGTCGCGGGTTTGGCCCGATGGGGCGAGGCCATTCAGTACGGCCGGACGTACCTCGTGGGCAAGCTCGGCATCGGCCCGGATGTTCGTACCGTGTTCGAACAGTACGTGCAGTTCGGGGACGGCAGCCTGATGATGCGGACCCGTCCCACCCGGACCCTGACCGTGACTGCCCCGGACATCATCGCCGCCGGGTTCATGAACGTGCCGGTGAGCGTGCGGGAGGGCGATCAGCCCGTGCCCGGGGCTTTGGTTTCACTGCGCAAGCTGCCCGACTGGGAGGGGGCTGCATTCACCAACGACGCAGGCGAGGCATTGCTGCCCGCAGCGATGGCAACCCCGGGAACGGCCGAACTCGTGGTCACGGCGCAAAACGCGTTTCCCGACATCCGCAACGTCTTGGTCGTGATCCCGGAATGCGCCATCGTACAAGTCCTGCCCGAGCGGCAGAACTGTTCGGGTTCTTTGCAGGCCTTCTTGTGGGACGCGGATCTGTCCGGACAGGACACGGCCGGGGTGATGGTGACCCCAGGCATGCAGCCCTCGCGGGCCTTCACCTTGAAGCGTCTGCCGGGCACCGAGGGCGCCTTCTCGGGAACGATTCTGGTGGGTACCGGAGGCCTCGAACAGACGGAAAGCGCCGACCTGCGCCTGACGTACCTGGACCAGTCCTGCCAAGGCGCAACGAGTACCGTGTCCGCAGTCGTGACTCTGGATTGTGATGCCCCGATGGTTTCGAACGTTCAGTTCGTCGACGTGACTTCGCGCGAGGCACGATTGCGCTTCTCGACCAACGAGCGCTCTACGGCCACGGTCCAGTACGGTCCCGCGGAGCCGTGGCCGATGAGCGCGGCAAGCGCGCGCGTCGATACCGAGCACGAGCTATGGCTGAAGGGTCTCGTGCCCACCACGACGTATCAGGTGGCCATCCTGCCCACCGACCAGGTGGGCAACACCTTGGCCACCGCCGAGGTTCACACATTCACCACCCCGGTGTGCACCCCTGACTGCACGTCCCGGGTTTGCGGCGATGACCTGTGCGGCGGTTCCTGCGGCCCTTGTGAACCGGACCAGACGTGCGAGGAAGGAGTCTGCCGGGGGGGCGCGGGGTGTGCGATCAAGGCGACCCCGGGTTGGCCCGAGGCATTGTGCGAAGAATGCGTGTGCAACAAGGACGAATACTGCTGCACCGCCGGTTGGGACGCCTTGTGCGCGACCTTGTGCGAAGAGCAGTGCGGAGGCTGCGGAACCGGATGCATTCCCCAATGCGACGGTCGGACCTGCGGGTTTGATGGTTGCGGGGGCACCTGCGGCACCTGCAGCAACCCCTGCACCGGGGCCAAGAACGACCCGACACTGTGCGAGGATGGCCGTTGCGTGACGCCCTGCTGTCCCGACTGTCTGCGTCGCGACTGCGGGCCCGACGGTTGCGGCGGCCTCTGCGGCACCTGCAGCAACCCCTGCACCGGGTCTTCGAACGACCCCGACTTGTGCAACACCAACAGCGGCGTGTGCGCAAGCCCTTGCTGCCCCGACTGCAGCGGCCGCGAATGCGGGCCGGACGGGTGCGAGGGCGAATGCGGGGCATGCCCGGACCACGAAACCTGTCAACCCGATGGACAGTGCGAGCCGGACTCGGCGGATGAGGCGAATGTGGCCGAGCCGCCAGAGCGGCAGTCCGGGGGTTCGGGCGGATGCGCTCAAGGGCGCTCATCCGCCCCCCTGGGCAACCTTCTTGGGTGGATGCTGTTGCTGATGGGCTCATCCGCTCTCGCCCGACGCCTTAGAGGCCGTGCATGAAACGAATCTGGCTGCTGGTCAATGGTCTGGCCCTGAGCGCGGCGCTTTCTGCGGGCGCCACTCCTTTGTCCGAGGGTTTGGCCTTGCAGCGGTCGCGCGACGACCACCAAGCCCTGCTGCGTTTCCACGAGGCGTGGTCGACGGCCACGGACGATCGAACCCGCTTCAAGGCCGCGCTGCTGTCAGCGCGTTCGAACAACGCCCTGACCCGATTTGCAGACGCGCTGAAGGACCTGGCCCGGACGTCGGACCTGACCGATGCACCGGACCTGATGGAGTTGCGGGCCTTCGAGCGGGCGCGCGCCCTCGCCGGGTCCGAGGCCCCCGAAGCGATCGCGGCGCTGCAGGGATTCATCGCCGAGCACAGGGCGTCGCCGCTCGTGACGCAGGCCAGCCTTCTGCTGGGACAAGCCGCGGCCCGCATGGGTAACGCGGCCCTGGCGACCGAGGTGCTGGCACCCCTGACCGCGTCTTCGGCCAGGGACATCCGCTCGGAGGCAATGCTCGCCCTGGCGATCGTGGCCCCTTTGGATCGACGGGTCGACTTGCTCACACAGATCTTCGTGACCCTGCCGGACACGCCCGCGGCCACACGAACCGGTCTGCAAGAGTCCGATCTCACCCAGGACCGACTGCTCGCCAGGGCCGATGCCTTCCACGATGCGATGGACTACGAACAGGCCCAGCGCCTGTGGGAGGGGGCCTGGGTGGCCGGCGAAGGCCGACCCGATCTGGCTTACAAGTTGGCTCGGTCGCATCTGATCGAGGTCCGCGACGACCCGGACCGGGCGATGAAGATGCTCGATTTTGCCGAAACCGGGGGCGCGGTGAGCGCCGAAGACGCCTTGTTTCTGCGGGCCCGTGCCCTGGCCCGCAAGGAGGACTATTCGCAGGCCGCCGCGCTCTACCGAACGTACCTTACGCGCTGGCCCCGGGGCAAGAGGGCGGCCGAGGCTCGCTACTTCATCGCGTGGATGCCCTATGACCACCGCGAATACCGAAAGGCCTTGCCCTTGCTCGACGACTTTTTGACCCGCGTCAAGAAGCATGAACTCCGCAGCTATATCCTGTGGGCCAAGGCCTGGTCTCTGTATCGTCTGGGGCGCTACGAACCGGCCATCCGTGCCTTGTCGGACATGATCCCCCTGGGCAACAACCTGGTTGCAGGCAAGGCGATGTACTGGGGCGGCATGGCCTATCACAAGCTTCGGCAGTCCAGATCGGCGCACACCTGGATGAAGAGGGTCATCGACGAATACCCCCTGTCGTACTACGCGGTGCTGGCGGCCAAGCGCCTGCAGCAGTGGGACAAGACCCCGCTGCCGGCCTGGATGGTGGGACCGCGCCCATCCATGAAGATGCCACCGACCACAGACCCGCCCGCACTGACTCCCGAGGATTCCGCCCTGTTGCAGCGGGTCAGGGACCTTTCGGACGTGGGCGAGAAGGCGCGCGCCCGGGCCCTGTATGCCGGCATTGCCGCCCGGGTCGAGGAACCCCTGAAGGACCACGCTCTGGCGGCATGGCTGCTCGAGATCTCGCAGGCGACCGAGGAGTATTCCGCGTTGCCGGGGCGTGCCCGCGCCACCTGGGGTCGCCAGATGGGCGACGTGCCGACCCCCATGACCAGCCTCTACTGGCAGATGTCTTATCCCGAGGCCTGGCGAAGCCTGGCTTCGGTCGATGCGGCACGGTTCGGGATTTCGCCCCTTTGGGTGTATTCGATCATGCGTCAGGAATCGCGCTACAAACCGCGCCAGATCTCGCACACCGCGGCCCTGGGCGTGATGCAGATGATCCCCAAGACCGCGAAGATCGTGGGCTCGGCACTCGGAATGCCGTTCGTGGTCGAACGATTCTTCGAACCCGGCGAGAACCTGCTCTTTTGCACGTACTATCTGGCGGCTCTGCTTCGGGAATTCAAGGGGGCCATCGTGTTTGCGTCGGCCGCATACAACGGCGGTGCTCCGGCAATCACCCGGTTCATGAAGCGGGACAAGGGGTTGCCATTCGACGAGATGGTCGAGCAGATCCCCTACAACGAGTCGCGCAATTACGCACGCAAGGTGGCCGAGCATCTGGTTCGCTACGCCTACCTGTACCTGGATCCAGCGCCACGGCGACAGCTTCTGGCAACGATCTTCCCCGATCAGGTGGATTACGACCTGCTCGGCGAAGTGGACTATTGATCAGATTGCTGTTTTATACCTGTTTTGTCATATTTCTGTCGATTGACACCCCTTGGTTCGTCGGCGAAAATATTTGTTGTGCGTGCGCTCCTGTGGAGACGACGAGGCGGCCATGCGACAGGGATTGCGATTTTTTTTGGGCATCATCCTGCTGACGTTCATCGCGATCTCGGGCTGCGATGTCGCGTCTTCGGACAACCGGAATTCGTCGGCGTCAACGTCGTCCCAGGACTGG
>CAYRIB010000001.1:13359-70300 GCA_964424165.1 uncultured Myxococcales bacterium
GTGTCCGAGGGAATCGGTTTTGGCATGCTGCTTGCGGTCACCCACGCGGACCGGGACCTGTTCGATCGACTCGCCAAGTTCTACGATGACCACCTCGATGAGTTCGGCCTCATGAACTGGTCGGTCGAGGGGTGCGAGCCCCCGGGCAACAACGGCTCCCACTCGGCCACCGATGCGGATCTCGATGCTGCGATGGCGCTGCTGATGGCTCACGCCCGCTGGGGTAGCTATCTGGAACGGGCCACGAACCTGATCAACACCATTCGTCAACACGCAACGTGCGAACGTTTTCAGCTTCTGGTGCTGCGCCCGGGAGACGCGTGGGGGTCGTGCGACGAAAGCCAGCCCGAAACCAACCCGTCGTACTTCTCGCCGGCCTACTACCGGGCCTTCGCCGCGTTCCTGCCGGATCAGGCCGACTTCTGGAACCGGATGGTCACCGATACCTATATCCTGCTTCAGATCAACCAGGGCACGATGGATGGGCTCGTGTCCGATTGGTGCACCCACGCTGGACAGGTGTCCCGTGAATCGGGATACGGTTACGAGGCCTGTCGGGTGCCGTGGCGCATTGCGATGGACTATGCCTGGAACGGCAGCCCACAGGCCCAAGACATCCTTGATCAACTCCACCAGGCACGGCTTGGTGTCCGGTCCGACAGCAACAGTTGCTTCCTCGGCGGGGATGCATTGACCTCGATCATCTATTCCCAGGCCGCGTTCGACGCCGCGGTCAGGGCGTGGCTCGATGCCTGGCTCGACGACACCCTGTACTATCCGGCGACCCTGCGCAATCTATACATGCTTCTGGCCGCGGGGGCCATCATGCCCCCGGGATGCCACGGATCACGCTGACTTGTCGGGTGCCCGACGCACCCGCCAACGCTGCCACCCGGTCATGGCCGCGACGGTCACGCACACCATCAGGCACGCCCACGGCAGCACCGGTCCGACGCTCCGATAGACGCTTCTGCCTTCCCCAATGGGCACGTGGACCACATCGGCCCGGCGTTCGTGCAGATCGGTCTCGAACAGGAATTCGCCTTGCGGTGAAACCACGGCCGTGATCCCGGTCATGGTCACTCGCACGAGCGGCACCCTCATTTCCACTGCCCTCGGATACTGCACCATCAAGTGCTGGCCCGGCTCGCCACTGTCCCCGAACCATGAGTCGTTGGTCAGGTTCACGATCAGGTTGGCGTCCGTCTCCACGAGCGCTCGGCGGACGAACTCGGGGAACAGGGCCTCGTAGCAAAGCGTCGGCAGGATGCGGGCAGGGGGGATCACCAGAGCCGACACCTGTTCCCCCCCCTCCATGTCGGACACCTCCTTCACACGGTTCTTCAGGAATGGGAAGGTATCCGACAAGGGCATGTACTCGCCGAAGGCCAGAAGGCGCCGCTTGTCGTAGCGCGCGGTCTCCTGTCCGTTTCGATCAATCAGGAGCATGCTGTTGCGGCTCTTGTTGCCGGGACGGGTCATGGCCCCGACGATCATCGGCGTTTCGAGCACGGTCGAAAACCGGTTCAATTCCTTGGAGGCCTCTGCGGCCTGGGCCAGATAGCCCCCTTGGGGCGCTGCATCCAGGGTATAGCGATACGGAAAGGCCCCCTCGGGCCAGATGACCGCGTCCACGCCCTGGCCCCGTGCCTGCATCGACAGGCTCTTCAGACGCTCGAATACCTCGTTTCGCTTGGCCGCACTGCGCTGCTTCTTCTCGGCCGAGGTGATGTCGGGCTGGATGAGTGCCAGCGCCACCTCGTCGTTGGGCATTGTCAGGGTGAGCGGCCTAATCCACCCGTAGCCGATCCAGGCCGCGACCAGGACCCCGCTGATCCAGGCGGAGCGGCGCCAGTGGGCCCGACCGGACCCAAGGGACTGCGCCAAACTCACGGACACCGCGGCGCTCACGACCGTGGCCCCCCAGATCCCTAACAAATCCGTGCCCTGCATGAGCAGCGGCACTCGAAAATAGGCGTTGCCCAAGTGGAACGGGAAGAGCTGCGGCCAGGCGAACTCCTTGGCCACCACAGCCGCGGGCACCAGCCAGATGCCGCGGGCATTCCCGATGGCCGTCCGCGCGAACAGACCCACCAGTCCCCACCCGATCCCATGCCAGAGAGCAAAGGCGATCAGAACCAGGATCGCGGCCCAGACGGGAAAATCGCTCATGGTGACCGCGGTATGGACGATCCAGTGATAGATGGCCGCGCTGGCCACGCTTCCCATGAACCAGCCCGACACGAACGCCGTACGCGAGCGCCCCGCAGACGCCAGCGCCAGCAGCCAAGGAACGAGCGCCACGGGCGTCAGCCACCACACATTGGCGTCCGGCAACGTCAGGGTCAGCAGGATCGCCGACAGAAGACTGGCCGCTGCTATCCGAACCCCCGGGGATGAGAAGATGCGGCGGGCGGGGACCATGGACATCACATCTGCTGAAGCAGTCGCTTGCACGCCTGCTTCACGCCGGCATCGCAAGCCTTGCGCAGCTCGGCCTTGGCGCCTTCGATGTCCCCGGTCTCGAGCAGGGCCAGTCCCAGACCCAGACGGGCGTCGTGCAGGGTGGGCTTGAGGGCCAGGGCCTTACGATAATAATCGACGGCCTCGGGGAACCTCTTCTCGCGCCAGTAGACGTTGGCCACCTTGAAGGTGGCGTCCACGTTCTTGGGGTGGGTCTTGCAGACCTGCAGGTAGGCCTTGCAGGCTTCGTCGAGTTTTTCCTGCTCGGCATACAGAATCCCGAGGCCCATCAACGCCTCTTCGTAGTTCTTCTTCAGCGACAGCGCCTTGCGGTAGGCCTTTTCGGCCGGTTCGAAGAAGCGCAGGCGCCGCAGGACATCGGCCAGGCCCCGGTTGGCTTCGGGCGAGTTCGGCTTGAGGGCGATGGCGGTCTCGTAGGTCGCGTGCGCCTCGGGAAGTCGTGCCAGCATCTCGTAGGCATAAGCCAGCTTGAGCTGATAGAGGAAGTTGCCCGGTTCCAGGGCCACCGCATTCTGGAACTTGCCGAGCGCCTCCTCGACACGACCATCGTTCCCCAGCTTCACGCCCTCTTTGTAGAGCGACCGGGACACCTGGGCCCCGGCGCTCGCGGTCCACAACAACGTCACCAACACGACCGCCAACCGCTTCATCGCAATCCCTCCGTGAAACCCTCGAACTCTGGCAGAAGCCTCGCAAAGCTGTCCTCGAGGGCCTCGGGAATGACCCGGGTGTCGGACAGCACGGGAACGAAGTTGGTGTCTCCGTTCCAGCGGGGCACCACGTGCACGTGGACGTGTTCCTCGATCCCGGCACCCGCGGGGCGCCCCACATTCATCCCGATGTTGAACCCCTGCGGGCGGTACACCCGCTCGATGGCACCGACCGCGTCTCTCACGAGGTCCATGGTGTCCCGCCATGCATCGGTTGGCACCGCCAGGGGGCTTGCCACGTGCACGTACGGCACCACCATCAGATGCCCGGACACGTACGGATAACGGTTGAGCACGATGAATGCCGACCTGCCGCGGTACAGCACCAGGGATTTCACAGACGGCTCCTGCTGCGGCAGCTCGCACAGCACGCACCCCTCGGACTGGCAGGCTGAAACGTATTGCATGCGCCAGGGTGCAAACAACTGCTTCATGGCTCGTGGACCTCAATCGCCGATCCGGGGGAAAGGCTCGGCAACTCAGGCGCTCTCGGCCTCGCCCGCATAGAGTACGAGGGGCCTCTCCCCCTGGAGCACGGCCTCTTCGTTGACCACGACTTCCTTGACGTTCTTTTCGCTCGGGATGTCGAACATGACGTCGAGCATCACCTTTTCGAGGATGGTGCGCAGGCCACGGGCACCGGCCCCTTGTTCCATCGCGCGCCGCGACACAGCCTTGAGCGCCTCGTCGGTGAAGTGCAGCTTCACGCCTTCCATCTCGAACAACTGGCGGTACTGCTTGGTGAGTGCGTTGCGCGGTTCGGTGAGGATCTGGGTGAGTGCCTCTTCGGTCAGTTCGTGCAGCGGGGAAATCACCGCGATGCGTCCCACGAATTCCGGGATGAGCCCGAACTTGAGCAGGTCCTCGGGCTGGACCTCGCGCAGCAGTGCCCCGATCCCGCCGGTGTGCGCGGAATGGATGCTCGCCCCGAACCCGATCGAACCGCCACGGACCCGCGCCTCGACGATCTTGTCGAGCCCCACGAAGGCCCCTCCCACGATGAAAAGGATGTTCGTGGTGTCGATCTGCACGAATTCCTGCTGCGGATGCTTCCGGCCACCCTTGGGGGGCACGTTCGCCACCGTGCCTTCGAGCATCTTGAGCAGGGCCTGCTGCACGCCTTCCCCGGACACGTCGCGGGTGATCGACGGACTGTCCCCCTTGCGCGCGACCTTGTCGATCTCGTCGATGTAGACGATGCCGCGCTGCGCGGCCTCCACGTCCCAATCCGCGTTCTGCAACAGGGACAGCAGCACGTTTTCGACGTCCTCGCCCACGTAGCCGGCTTCGGTCAGTGACGTCGCGTCGGCCATCGAGAACGGGACCTTCAGGATACGAGCCAGGGTCTGGGCAAGCAGCGTCTTGCCGCATCCCGTCGGCCCGAGCATCAGGATGTTGCTCTTTTGCAGTTCCACGTCCCCGTTCTTGCGACGGGTGTGGGCCTCGATACGCTTGTAGTGATTGTAGACCGCCACGGCCAGGATCTTCTTGGCCAGGTCCTGCCCAATCACGTACTCGTCGAGCACGCGCTTGATCTCTTTGGGCCGCGGAAGTCCGGTCTGACGCATGGTACGGCGGTCGCGGTCCGATTCCTCGGCGATGATGTCATTGCAAAGCCCGACGCACTCGTCGCAGATGTAGACGTTCGGACCGGCGATCAGCCGACGCGCCTGGTGCTGAGTCTTGCCGCAGAAGGAACACAGCAACGTTTCCTTCGACTCTTTCTTACGATCCACAACCGCCCCCTGTCCTGCCCGGGGCACCCCGGGAACATGGGTGTATTCTAATCGGTCCGGGGCCCGGAAGCAAACCTGAGGCGCTTGATGTACGTGTGCAGTGCGTTTCCGGGCCAATAGAAGTCCGGTACGCACGACACCTCGGGATACCCGATCCGGTCGTAGAAGGCCCGGGTCGCTGCGTACTCGGGGGCACCGGCGGTTTCGACGCGCACGAGCCGTCCCCCCAGCTCGTCCAGGCGGCGCTCCATCTCGACCACCAGGGCCCGGCCGATCCCCTTGCCCTGGACCCCCGGGTCCACGGCCATCCAGTACAGGTCGTAGGTGCCGATAGTCACGGGGGTCTCGCCGAAGAGGATGTAACCCACCGGGCGCCCCTCGTCGATGGCGGTCAAGGATCGGTACGTGGTTTCTTCCGCATTGAACACCGCGTCTTCGAGCAACTCGCGCGCCACATGGACCTCATCCGGGGTGAACACCCCGGTGCGTTGCAGCAGGTCCATGATCGGTTCGACCTCGGCAACCGCGGTTTCGTGAATGGTCAGCATGGCTCTTCTCCGTTCATGTGCGGCGCGCGAGCGCCATCTCCATGATGCGACAAACGACCGCCTGGTGTTCCATTCCAAGAAGCTCGCAACTGCGCATGAAGCCGGCATCCGGGTTCAGGTCGCAGTTGGCATTGAGATCGATCACAAAGGGGCAACCCGTGGCATCGACCCGAATGTCAATCCGGCCATAGTCGCGCATCGACAAGGCCAAAAAGGCCGAAAGGGCCGTGTTCGCAATTCGTCGCTGTTCGTCAGGCGACAGGGCCGCCACCACGGAGCTGGTCCCGTCGTATTCCGGTGAATCCGGGGTCCACTTCGCATCGTAGGTCACGACCTTCGGCAGTCCGGCCGGGAACTTCGAAAAGTCGATTTCACGCAAGGGCAAAACAGCCGGGGGGTCGTTGCCCAGGATCCCGACGTTGATCTCGCGGCCATCTACAAACGACTGGATCAGGGCCGCACCACCGAACTGTTCGATGACTTCACCCGCGCGGGCCCGCAGCGAAGACAAATCCCGGGCGACCGCGTCCCGCGTGATCCCGATCGAGGCGTCCGTACGAAGGGGCTTCACGATCGCGGGCAGAGGGATACCCTGCCCGGATTTCACGTGCCGCCAGATCTCGGTGCGCGGCACCGGAACCCCGGCCTTGCGCAGCATGAATGTTGAATGTCCCTTGTCCAGACAGTGCCGCAACGTGCTCGACGACGAGCCTGTGAATGGAATCCCTCGGCGTTCCATGATGAACGCGACCGCGGATTCGAACGCGGTGTCCTGGTGAAGCGATTCGACCAGGTTGAACACCCCGTCCGGACGGGCTTCATCCAGGACCCGCCGCACGTCCGCCAGGTTCTTGACCAGTTCTCGACGGGTCTCGTACTGTCCCGACGCCTGCAAAGCCCCTGCAATCAGGTCCGAAGATTCCAGGACTTCGGCCACGTCTGCACTGGTGCCTTCCCCTTCGGAGCCATCATCGTTAGCCAGGACAACAATTCTCTTCATTCTGTGCAAAACCCTGTCTAAAACCTGGAAGTCCCCTGTTCACACCGATGTCGACCCACGGCCACCCGGGATTTCTTGAACAGGTGAAGGTCGGATTCTCCCACAAGGAATGCACAGGGACAACCCCATCGAAGGGTTTGGACTGTTTGGAAAAAGCGGGTTTGTCTACATCTGCACAGGCCCCACCATCATCTGCCTGACTCACATCACCCTAAGATCATCGGGTCAAGACAAGGACGGACGCCTGAAGAAAACTACCAAATCCCGGTAGTCAGATAGTCATGAATGGATCGAGCTGCCTTGCGACCTTCGCCCATGGCAAGAATGACCGTGGCAGCGCCCAGAACGATATCGCCACCAGCCCAGACCCCCTTCATGCTGGTGCGTCCATTGTCCGAGTCAGCCACGATATTGCCCCACCGATTGGTCTGAATCTGTGGGGTGGTGCGCGGAATCAGGGGATTGGGGCCGTTGCCGATAGCAACCACGACCACGTCCGCGGGGATCTCGAATTCGCTTCCCGCTAGTGGAACGGGACGACGACGGCCACTGGCATCAGGCTCGCCCAGTTCCATGCGCTGACAACGAACGGAAGTGACCCAACCGGCTGCATCGCCCAGGATCTCGATCGCATCCTGAAGCAGCCGGAATTCGATGCCTTCTTCCCGGGCATGATGAATCTCGTCGATTCGGGCGGGCATCTCCTTCTCGGAGCGGCGATACAAAATGGTCGAGGTGTCGGCCCCGAGGCGCAGTGCCGTTCTTGCCGCGTCCATGGCCACGTTTCCGCCCCCGAACGTGACCACGTGCCGACCCCGTAGGATGGGGGTGTCGGATTCTTCGGGGAATCCATAGGCGTTCATCAGGTTTGCCCGGGTTAGATACTCGTTGGCCGAATAGACGCCGAGCAGGTTTTCGCCCGGGATCTTCTTGAACATGGGAAGGCCTGCGCCGGTTCCCACGAACACCGCATCGTAACCTTCGGCAAACAGGTCCTCGATCGTACGGGATTGGCCGATGGCGACATTGGTGACGAGCTTGACGCCAAGGCCGCACAATCCCCGGACCTCCGCGTCTACGATGGCCTTCGGAAGCCGAAACTCCGGGATGCCATACACCAGGACACCCCCCGGGCGATGCAAGGCCTCGAACAGCGTGACCTCATGTCCCAGACGCACCAGATCCCCGGCCACGGTCAATCCTGCGGGGCCCGAACCGATCACCGCCACCTTCTTGCCGGTCGGAGGCGCGTCCACGGGCTTGACCTCCGGATGATGCGCCAGGTCATAGTCGGCCACGAAGCGTTCGAGGTTTCCGATCTTCACGGACTGGTGAATGTCCTTGAGGCTCTTGGTCACGGTGCACACCACCTGGCACTGGTCTTCCTGCGGGCACACGCGGCCACACACCGCGGGCAGCACGTTGGTCTGCTTGACCACCTGTGCGGCTTCGTGGAATTTTCCCTCGGACACCAGACGAATGAATTGAGGGATGTCTACGGCCACGGGGCAGCCCTTGACGCAGGGCGCGGTCTTGCACATCAAACAACGGGCCGCCTCGGCCTGAGCCATCTCGGGGGTGTAGCCGGTCGGTACCTCGCGGATGTTGTGGCGCCTGACCTCGGGCCTTTGTTCGGGCATCGGGGTCGGAGGAATGGCAAGGCGCTGTCGCGGAGTCAGGGTTTCAGCCATGGGACACCTCGTCGGCCATGCCCTCGAGTTTGCAGGCGTGCCGTTTCCGTTCTGTTTCCATCGACCGCTTCTCGGCGTCGCGATAGGTGTTCTGTCGCTTCATCATCTCGTCGAAATCCACCAGGTGGCCGTCGAATTCAGGGCCGTCCACGCACACGAACTTGACCTCGTTGCCCACGGACACACGGCAGCCGCCGCACATGCCCGTGCCATCAACCATGATGGTGTTGAGACTGACGAGCGTCTTGATGTTCTTGGCACGGGTCACCTCGGCCACGTTCTTCATCATGATCGGAGGCCCGATGGCCACCACGAGGTCCATGGGGTCTGGGCGGCTGATCAGTTCCTTCAGGGCATCGGTCACGAAGCCCTTTCGACCCGCGGACCCGTCATCGGTCATGACCAGGACCTCGTCGGACAGGGCGCGCATCTCGGGTTCGAGGATCAGCAGGTCTTTCGAACGGGCACCGAGGATCGAAATCACCCGGTTTCCAGCCTGCTTCATGGCCTGTGCGATCGGATGAAGCGGGGCGATCCCGATGCCGCCCCCAACTGCGATCACGGTGCCGAAACGTGCGACGTGAGTGGGACGGCCCAAGGGGCCGGCGATGTCGGACAGGGCGTCTGAAGGGGTCAGCAGACTCATCTGCGTGGTGGTGGTGCCCACCACCTGGTAGATCAGGGTCACGGTGCCCGATTTGGGGTCCGCATCGGCAATGGTCAGCGGGATGCGCTCCGACGTGGGTGTGGGCCGCACGATGACGAACTGTCCGGCATGTCGATGGCGGGCCACTTCCGGGGCGGACACCAGCATTCGGAAGACCTGTGGCGCTATGCGCACATTTTCGAGGATCGCGGCCATCTCAGGACTCCTTCGAGGGTTTGACTATTCGGGCTGTATGGGGATCTGGATGGGCATGGCACCACCGGCCTTCTGGCGGGCCTTGGCCTGGGCTGCGGCAGCTTCCTGCTGCCGGTTCGCTTCGTCCTGAACCAGGGCCTTGAAGGCCGGCAACTCGGTCACGCGGCCCTTGGTCTGAGCCGTGGCCTTGATCTGGCCGTACCATTCCCGGTAGAAGGCCTGCTTCTTGAGAGGAAGCAACTCGTTGCGCACGGCCTCGAGTTCTTCGGGCGTGGGCTCGGAGGCGGGCGTTTCGGCCTTGAGGCGAACGATGAAACGGGATTCCGAGCCGGTCACGCTGAAGGCCTTCGGTGCCAGGGGTTGCGTTAGCGTCAGACCCCACAGGGCTTCGAACAGTTCCTCGGATTCGCCGAGGCCCGGCACGGTATTGCGGGTGGCTCCTTCGAGCGAGGCCAGGCTCTCGGGCATGAAGGGCACGTCACCCGTTTCGCCGGCCTTGACCGGGGTGTGGGGTGCGAAGGCGGCATTGAACTGCTCGGCCGTTGCTGTCAGGGACTTCGTGGGGTCGGCCTGGGCCAGGGCAAGCAGCTTGGCCGCTTCGGCATCCAGCATCGTCTTGGCCTTCTCGCGGGCCATCAGGCGGGCAGCCACCTGATTCTTCACGTCGTCGAACACGGGCTCCACGGCCGGGGTCATCGCAGCGACGGCTACCAGATAGAAGGCACCTTCTGTTTCGACCGGATCGGACAGATCGCCCGCGGCCATCTTCTGAAGGGCATTGCGCAGTTCGGGCGCCATGGTCCCGGCCTCGGCCAGGGTCCATTGCGGCTTCACGCTGAAGGTCTGATTCCCCAGGGCCTTGAATGCCGCAAGGCGAGCCGGGCCTTGCTGGGTTACCAACTGCTCGCGCTTTGCAGCAACCTCGTCACGGACCGCCTTGATGGCCGCTTCGTAAGCGGCCTTCTGCTCGTCGGTGACGGCATCGCCGGTCGGGGCGGCAGGCTTCGGGAAGACGGCCAAATGGGTATCGAACTTCGCTTCGACCCGGTAGTCGCCCTTGTGACCGTCGAAGTATTTCTGCACCTCGTCAAGGTGGTCCTTGAGGTAGGCGGCCGGGTCGCTGTTGGCGCGAATCGGGTCCGCGGCCAGCCATTCGGCCAGAAGGTCCGGGCTGAGTTCGAGATATTCGGCATTGCGCTTGGTTTTGCGCATCTGCGCGACGTGGCGGACCTCGCGGTCGGACACGGTCACGTTCGCGGTGAGCAGGCCGATCATCTTCTCGCGCAGGATCTCCTGGCGCACGAAATCCTCGAACTGCCCGAGCGAGGTGTGCAAACCGTAGCGCACCCAGTTGTCATACTGGCGCTTGTTGAACAGGTTGCTTGACCCGTCGGTGAACGAGGACACGATCCGGGTGCGGACCTCGTCCGGGCTGGCGCGCAGGCCTCGTGCCTCGGCTTCCTCGGCCACGAGCAGGGTTTCGGTCAGGTCGTCCATGACCTTTTGTGCCTTGATTCCCGACACGCTGCGTGGATCGGGGATGAACTGCTGGAACAGCGGGTCGCCGCGCAGCCGGAAGAAGCGCGTGGCTCGATAGTAGAACGCGGCCTGGAACGAACGGGGGTCCATGTCCGCGCCCGGCAGGGGCGGATCGAGCGTCAGGGCCAACCCCATGTGCAGGGTCGACGGGTCGATTTCATGGTCACCGATCCTGGCGAGCGTCGTGTCCTTCGAGGACGAACCGCCCCCGCCGCCACAACCCGCTTCGGGGCCGGCCACGTTGAACGTGAACACGAAGACCACGATGATGATCGCGAACAGGACGTAGATCAGCACCGAGCGGGACTGTTTGCGCAATTCGGACAGCATTGGACCCTCGCTCCCAGAGAAAAGGCGCCGAATCTTACGACAGGACCGTTCAATCCGCAAGACCCGGAACACGCCGGCAATTTCAGGATGTCCTTTGCGGTGTCTGCTCCCACGGACGGGTGGCTAGCGCGGCCCCGACCAGATACAACGAGCCCGCGATCAGGACGCTTCCGTTCGTTCCTGCCCGTCGAATCGCATCGTGCACCGCGCTGCCGAGGTCGGGGATCGTGACGACCGCAGCGGCCTGACCCGGCCGGTGGCGCAGGGCATTTCGAGCCTCGAAGGCCAGCAACGCAGGGTCGGCGAGACCCGACATCGTCGTTTCGATCACATGATCGAAGAAGGGCGCGATCAGGCGCAGATAGGTGGCGTGGTCCTTGTCGGGCTTGCTGGCATGCACCAGTACCGCGGGATGCGGCAGGGGCGTGTGCGTGAGGGTTTCGGCCACCCGAACGGCCGCACCAGGATTGTGGCCTCCGTCCAGGATGATCAAGGGCTCTTGCGCCACGGTCTGCCATCTCCCGGCCCAAACCGCTGACGCGAGTCCCGTTCGTACGTCCGCTTCGTGCAGGGGCCATCCCTGATCGGCGAGTACCTCGGCCGTGGCTGCAGCCAGGGCCGCGTTGTCCGCCTGGAACGAACCTGGCAACGATAGAAGGAGTTCGGGCAGGTGCCAGCGCCGGCCCTCGAAGCGCCACGACCCACGCTCGGATACCAGTCGAAAGTCCCGGCCTGCTCGCAACGCAGTCGCACCCATGTCCTCGAGCGCCGGGGCCACCACGGCGTCGAACACCCGGTCGTCGACCCCGGTGACCAGGACGCGGCCCGGTCGTGCGATGTCGACCTTTTCGGCGGCGATCAACTCCGGGGTCGCACCCAGATAGCGCGCATGGTCCAAGGTGACGTTCGTCAGGATGCTCGCACAGGGTGACAGGACATTGGTCGAGTCCAGCCGTCCGCCCATGCCCACTTCGACGACCGCCATGTCCAGGTCCGCTTCGGCAAAGGCCAAGAATCCGATCGCGGTCAAGGCCTCGAAGAAGGTGGCCCGGATGCGGCGCTGTCCCGGGTGCGCGTCCATGGCTGCACGCACCCTTGCCCCGTAACGAAGAAACAGGTTCAGGGCGAGGGGATCGCCGTTGATGCAAAATCGTTCGCGCACGTCGACCAGGTGCGGGGACGTGAACAGCCCGGTCCGCAAGCCTGCGGCGCGCAGGATGGCCGCCAGGAACGACGCGGTCGAGCCCTTGCCGTTGGTGCCCGAGATCAGGACCGAGGGAAATCGCCGCTCGGGGTGGTCGAGGCGGGCCAAGAGGCGCCGGATGCGGCCCAGTCCGGGCTTGATCCCAGTAGCCTGCAAACCGGCCAGAAAGTCGAGTTGAAGGGATTCGTCCACGGGCTCAGGTGCCTACTCCAGGAACGAACGGAGCTTTCGGGACCGCGAGGGGTGGCGCAACTTGCGCAAGGCCTTGGCCTCGATCTGGCGGATGCGCTCGCGCGTGACCTTGAATTCCTGGCCTACCTCTTCGAGGGTGTGATCGCTGCGCTCGCCGATTCCGAAGCGCATGCGCAGCACCTTTTCTTCGCGGGTGCCGAGTCCGCACAGGACCTTGCGCATCTGGTCCGCCAAATTGGCCTTGACCACCGAGTCCGCAGGGCTCGGGGTCTTCTTGTCCTCGATGAAGTCCCCCAGATGCGAGTCTTCCTCCTCGCCGATCGGGGTTTCGAGCGAGATCGGTTCACGAGCGATCTTCATGACCTTGCGGACCTTGTCGACCGGGATCTCGACCTTTTCGCTGATCTCCTCGGGGGTAGGCTCGCGGCCGTATTCCTGGACCAGATAGCGGCTGGTACGCACCAGCTTGTTGATGGTTTCGATCATGTGCACCGGAATGCGGATCGTGCGGGCCTGGTCCGCGATCGCGCGGGTGATCGCCTGCCGGATCCACCACGTGGCGTAGGTGCTGAACTTGTAGCCGCGGCGGTACTCGAACTTCTCGACCGCCTTCATCAGGCCAATGTTGCCCTCCTGGATCAGGTCCAGAAACTGCAGACCGCGGTTGGTGTACTTCTTGGCGATCGACACGACCAGACGGAGATTCGCCTCGACCAGTTCGCCCTTGGCGCGGTCGGCCTTCATCTCGGCGGCCACGACCCTGGAATGGGTCACTCCCAACTGGTGGGACGGCAGACTGGCTTCCTGCTCGACGCGGTAGATGCGCTTCTTGGCCGAGGCCACCACCTTGTCGAATTCCTCGAGCGCGGCCAGGTCAAAGGTGCGTCCGTTCGGCGCCGTGACCGGGGCCGTCGGGTTCTTGCGGGCCTCCTTGAGCAGGTGCTTCAGTTCGGGCAGATCCGCGCCAATGGCCTTGCGAACGGAATCGAAGTCGTGCTGGGCCTGTTCGACCTTCTTCATCAGGGTCTTGAGCTTTTCGACCACGGCCTGGATCTGGCAGCGGTTGAGCCGCATGTCGATGAGGATCTGCCGCAGCGCGGAGTTCTCCTGATCGAGTTCGGCGAGCAGCGCGGTGCGTTGCTTGGCCGGAAGGTTCGTCTTGGCCAGCTTCATCCGGACCTTGTGAATGGCCCGATCCGCGTCTTTCGCCTTTTCGAGCAGGGTCAGCAGGCGGGTCCGCGCCCCGGAATCGTCACCGAGTTCGTCGTCTTCGTCCGCGTCCTTGACCACGGACTTGAGCGAGACCTGATCGCGTCGAATCTTGTCTTCGATCGAGAGGATCTCGGCGATGGCGGCCTCGGTCTCCATGATGAGGTTGAAGACCTCGTTTTCGCCTTCCTCGATGCGCTTGGCGATCTCGACCTCACCCTCGCGCGTCAGCAGGGGCACTTCACCCATCCGCCGCAGGTACATGCGCACCGGGTCGTTGGACTTGCCGTAGGCATCCGCCCCCGAATCGTCGTCGTCCTTGCCGTTGCGTGGTGGACGCGGACGGGCCGTGCCCCGGCTGGCGCCATCCACGACCTCGACGTCGTGGTTGCGCAAGGTGACGAGCATCTCGTCGACTTCCTCAGGCGATACGGATTCGCGCGTGATGGTGTCGTTGAGTTCCTCGTACGTGAGATAGCCCCCGCGCTTCTTGCCGATGTCGATGAGTTTCCTGAGATCCGACGATTCCATGGTCACCTCGCGTTGAGTGCCGCAACGTCCTGGCTGCTGCGCATGCGGCCCGCGATCCCGTTGATCTTGCGGGCCAGGGTCAACTGCTCCTGCTGAAGGCGCAGTAGTTCCTCGTGTTCCCCACCGGCCTGCGCTTCGTCGAGCCGCTTGCGCAAGTCATCGCGAAGGCGCATCAGGTGGGCGGATTCCAGGGTGCCCAGGGCACGGTCGAACGCTTCGTCCGCGGCCTGGACCGGGTATTTTTCGGGCGTCAGAAGAATGCGTGACAGGGCCGCCCGAAGGGGCGTGGCCGTGGCCGGATCGGCCGTCACGAAGTGTTCGGCAGGGTCCTCGTCGCCGGACAGGGACAGGGTCACCATTTCGCTCAGCAGGTCCCGGGCCTCGGAGTCCGTGAGCCACGCGGCGTCGCCCTCGGCAAGGAAGCGTTCGAGCAGGCGCGGGTGCAGCAGCAGCACTTCCAGAAGCTGCCGTTCCATCGCCGGACAGTCCGATGCCTGAGAGCGACGGGTCTCGGTCCCTGCAGGGTCGCGCATCATGGTGCGCAGCTCGCGCACGTCCACGTTCAGTTGCCGTGCAAGCTCCTCGCGATACAGGCCGAATCGGAACGGGTCGTGTTCAAGCGCGAACGTCGACTTGGCTTCTTCGAGCACTTGGCGCAGGCCGTGCGGAGTCGTGCCGTGCTGGGTGATCAGGGACTGCACGAACCAGCCGATCATGGGCCGGGCGAGGCTGATCTCGTGACGAAGGGCTTCGACCCCGTGGGCGTGGACGAACGAATCCGGGTCCTCGTGAGGGGGCAGCGGTACGATGCGGCCTTCGAGGCCGGCCTCGATCAGCAAGGCCACAGCGCGGCGCGAGGCCTTCTGCCCGGCCTCGTCGCCGTCGAACATCACCACGACCTGATCGGTGAACCGCTTGAGCAGGCGCAACTGGGCCGATGTCAGGGCCGTTCCGAGCGGGGCTACCGCATGGGCGATCCCCGCGGCCGCGAGGGACAAGACATCGAAATTGCCCTCGACCAGAATGGCCTGGCCGGCCTGACGGATGGCACGACGAGCCTGATACAGGCCGTAGACGCAGTCACCCTTGAGGAACACCCGTGATTCCGGACTGTTGAGATACTTCGGCCCATCCTCGACCGGGGGCATGAGTCGCCCCGAGAAGCCGATCACCGCACCGTCGAGGTTGTAGATGGGGCAGACCAGACGTCCACGGAAACGGTCGTAGGGCTCGCCGCCGCCATCGTGGCGCATGGACACGAGGCCCACGTCCACGGCGTGGCGAACGGATGCGTTGCGCTTCTGAATTTCGGCCACAAGGTCGCCGTGACGCAAACCGCCGAATCCGAGGCCAAAGGCGTCAGCGGTCGCGGTCGAGATGCCGCGCAAGGCCAGATACTCGCGGGCATGCTCGCCCCCCGCACCCTTCAGGTTGGCCGCAAACACTTCCTGGGCCACGGCCTGCACGTGCAGCAGGTCGGCACGCTCGCGGGCCGCCGCCTCCTGGGCCGGGTCGGGCGGACCCTCGGCCGGGAGTTCGACGCCGGCGATCCGGGCCAGGCGCACCACGGCCTCGTGCCCCGACAGACCGGCCACCCCCTTGAGGAAGGTCACGGCGTTTCCGCCGGCCTGACAGCCGAAACAATAGTAGAGCTTGCGTTCCTCGCTCACGTGGAACGAGGGGGTCTTTTCGTGATGAAAAGGACACAAACCGACATAGGAACGGCCGCGCTTCTTCAGGGGTACGAATTCCGACACCACGGCCACCAGATTGACCCGGGCCAGGATGTCGCGGACCACCGAATCGAAGCGGGTCAAGGGACAAACCCCGAAACAAGGGCGCCATATTATAATGGGTTTTCACGGGAATGGAAGCGATGCCGGAAAAAATTTTCGCGATCCGCGGATGAGGGCCGCGGATTGCGCTCTACAGACCGATCACCTCGGCCGCCGTGTGGTGAAGAATCTGGTCACGAATGGCTTTGTCCCCGTGCGTGGCGATCAGCACCTTGGCCAAGGCCAGAGCCTGCGGGTAGAAGGCCCAGTCCGTGCCGTACATCATCTTTTCGGGACCTGCCGTTTCGATCATGGCCTGCATGGCCGGCACCGAGGGACCCGACAATTCGAGCCAGGCATTGGCGTTGTCCCGGGCCAGGAGCATGGCCTGTTCCCAGTCCATGGCCGCCCCGGCATGACCGAGGATGAACCTTACATTCGGCAGTTCGTGGATGGGGCGCACGTAGCGATCCATGGTGGCGTAGGTCTGCATGAGTGCAGGCTCGATGCCGGCGCGGCCCGAGTGCCACAACACGGGGATGCCCAGGTTTCCGGCCTCCACGTAAATCTCCATGGCCGCGTCCGAATCCGGGAAGATGCGCTGCATGGTGGGGTGGACCTTGACGCCTTTCATGCCCAGCTCTGCATATCGACGCAGCTTCGTGATCTTGTCCGGGTCGTTCGGATGCACCGAAGCGAACGGGATCAGGCGATCCAGCAGACCGGTGTTGCGGATGGCATTGAACCATTCGTTGCTGGCGTCGTCCCCGAAGGTCAGGTTCATGGCGATCGGCAGGACCACGGACTTGTGGATGCCCAGGCGGTCCATTTCCGCGATGATGTTCGGGATGGTGTGGGTGCGCGCGAACGAGCTGCCGGATTCGTTGAGAACGAGTTCGAGTTCGTAGTTCATCTCTTCGAGCATGGCGGGGCTCGCACACTTGTTCGCATACAGATCCAGATTGACGGTACACGGAGGGTTGTGGGCGTCGCAGTTGACATAGTACTGGGTGTCGCCCGTGGGCGCGTTCAAATCGATCGGGGGGGAGTAGGCGAACGCGAATCCCAGGTGCATGTGTGCATCGATCACGGGCGGCAGGTCGGGCACCACGCACACGAGCTGACCCTGTTGATTCAGTTCGAAGTAGGGCAGGTCCGCGAGCCCGCGATAGCCCGAGAAGATGCGTTGGGTCGGGGCTGGATCGAACGGCGACGCATCCTCGACCGCCTCGAGAGCGGTCTCGGGACCGACATCCGGAATCAGGGTCTCGGGGCCATGATCGAGGTCTGGCACGTCAGTCGGCTCGAACACGTCCTCGGGCGAATCCTGACCCTTGCTGCCGCAACCGGCGATGAGGCGCCCCCCGACCACGGAAGCCATGGCCAGACGAACGAACGAACGGCGGTCCATACCTTCGGAAGGCTTCTTTGAACGGGGCGGATGATGGGTCGCCATGCTACCTCCCAAGAACGAATCCGCCACAGTGTAGCGATTCGGGCCAGTGGGAACAAGGCCCATCAGCCTTCCGTCCGCAAGCAGGTCAGGGCCTGTTCGCGCGTGGTGATGTCGCCGCGCAACTGACCATCTTCGACCCGTTCGAGGGCCATCGCGATCGATGCCCCCTTCAGGCCCGCGGCCTGGGCATCGTGACCGTCCACCAGCCGTTCGGGATGAAGGTCCCCGGGTCCCCAACCCGCGAGCCGGGCTCGGGCATGGTTGAGCGGTGTGGCAGGGGCATTCGTCACGGCGAGCCGGGCCGCCATGGCATCGAGCGCAGCAGGCACGAACGGCTGGCGCAGAAGACGCTTTTCCTGGGCCAGGTCATCGAACGGGAGTTCCTGCAGTCGGGGCATCGCCCGCAGAGCGGCAACCACCGTGTCCCGCACCGGGTTGCTGTGACGCAGATGTACCATGGCCGCGTCCGCGCCGTCGGGTCCGAGGTCCCACAACAGGCCGATCCAGCGAGCCGCGTGGGTGCTTTCGACCAGTTGATCGAGCGACTGTGCCGCAAGCGCGACGTCGCTCGGGCCGGGGTGCCACTCGGGGATGACGTGTTCGAGGAGTCCGGCGAGTGCCAGCAGACGCAGGCCGTGCCCGGGTCGGGGCGAGGCCAGGATCTTTTCGAGTTCGTCGCGCACCCGTTCCCGACTGACCGATACCACCCCTGCCGCGCCCTCGCGAATGGCGGCCGAGGTGGCGGGCGCGATGTCGAAGCCGGTCTGGGCGGCGAACCGCACCGCGCGCAGCATTCGCAGATGGTCCTCGGCGAAGCGTTCACGGGCCTCGCCGATGGCGCGGATCAGCCGGTCGCGCAGGTCCGCCACGCCCCCGACGAGGTCCAAGCCCTCGCCGGTCATGGGGTCCATGACCATTCCATTGATCGTGAAGTCGCGACGCGAAACGTCTTCGTGCAAACCGGCGAAGGCTACGTCATCCGGCCGGCGGCCATCCGAATACCCGGATTCGGTGCGAAACGTGGCCACCTCGAATTCGTGGCCATGCTTCCACACGCGCACCACGCCAAAGCGAGCCCCGACCTGGACCGTCTTGCGGAACAGGGCCGTCACTGCATCGGGGGTGGCCGCGGTGGCGATGTCATATTCCACGGGCGATTGTCCCCGCAGCAGGTCGCGCACGGCCCCCCCGACCACGTAGGTCTCGAACCCTGCCTTGCGAAGGACCGCCACGACCTCGACCGCGCTGTCAAAGAGGTGATCTTCGGTGGGAAGCGAAACCACGAACGCTTGGCCGGTGCCAACCGTCATCGGCAGGACACCACATCGAAGCGATGCGCGCTGAGGCGGACTTCGAGCGGGCCCTCATGGGGGTGAAGCTCGCCGTCCACGGTGAAGGGGCCCTCGGTGCGCAACGAGCGCAAGCTTGTGTAGTCGAGAACCGAGGGATGCCGAAGCTGCCACAGCAGATGCGGCAGGACTCGGACCAGATCGGCCGGGGTACCCTGGCGCACCACGCGTGCCGGGAATCCGCAACCACACGCCCCGGCCCTAAAAGACCACACCAACCCGTGCACCAGCTTCAGGTCGATCGTCGATGCCACGGCCCCAAGCGCGTCGGGCAGCGCCTCCCCGTCGACCTCGATGGGCCGCAAGGGAGGTTGCAGGCGCCATGCGTGATCCGTCAGAAAGCGAGTCCGAAACGCCACCCCCAAGGCCCCCTCGAAGAACAGGCGCATCAACCCCTGATAGCCAGCCCCCATGTTGTCGCACAACTCCAGGGCGCGCATCACGACCGAGGATCCGAAGACCATGGCCACTTCAGGGGCTTGGCCTTCAGCGCGCACCTCGAGCAGGGACAGGGGGCGGGTCCGGAGGTCCGCGACCGTGCCAGCCCCGAACTGGCGGGCAAAGCGCTGCAGGGTGCGGGCAGGATACCCTTTGGTGCCGAGTGCCCGGCTCGCCATGTTATAGGTGCCGCCATTGAGGAACAGCAAGGTCGGCCAGACACGCAGGCCCGCGGACACAGAATCCCCATACTGGCGCACCAGGGAGTTCAACGTGGCGTGGATCGTGCCGTCTCCGCCGTTGATCGCCAGCACGTTGATGCGACGCTGGTCGAGCAGGTGGCGGACCGCGTCGTCGACCTGCGAGCAGTCCGCGGTGACCACCGCGTCCGCACCGGATTGCAAGTGTACGAGAAGGTTGCGATGCGCATACGGAAAGCGATCATTGTGCAGAGCCGAGGGGTTGGTCAGGACCCCGACGCGAACAGGCTGGATGGCCGGGGATTCGGCCAGCATCGGTGCAAGCGGAGCCAATCTTTCGCCCACGTCACTACTTGCGGGTGCCGTAGAAGGTCGCCTTGGGGGCATACGAGCCGGCCTTGAAGGTCAGCACCGCACTCCATTCGCAGGGCTGGGCCATGGTGCCCATCGAGTCGAACAGCATGTCCGACATTCCGTTGCTTTCGAGCTTGTCCCCGAGGGGGCAGGGGGCCTTGGTGGCGAGCTGGAAGTTCTCGCCGCTCGAAACGTCGAGCGACTCGAGCTGCGTGTTGATCAGGGTTGCCAGTGCCGGGATCAGGGCGTTACAAGCGCTGACGAGCGCATTGTTCCCGGTGCCGCCTTCGCCCACGATCTTCTGCGTCAGCGACGCGCAGCAGCAACCGACGTAGTCGATGCAGAACTTGCCGTTCGCCTCGTCGTATTCGTAGCCCTTGGTGGGGTCGTATTCGCCGTGGCTTGCCTTGATCCCGATCTCGACGCAGTTGAGCGGGTCATCCGGGTTTTCCTCGAGTTCCCGTTCCGGGGAGCCGCCAAGCAGCACGGCCATCATCTTCTGGACGCTGTCCACATCCGGGCCCCAGATGCGCGGGAACACGAAGGTTTCGAGGATCCACCGGGCCAGCACCCCGTACTTCAGCTGGATGGCATGCGGGTCGATCGACAGTTTGTAGACCTTGTTGTCGAGCGTCAGGGCACAGGGCACCCCGGTGGCCTGGACCACGCCGCTGGCATTGGTGCTGGCCAGACTGAAGGCGTTCCAACCGCATTCCGGGTCCATGGGGTCGCAATCCACGCCGAGCGTCCAGCGCACCTTGATGGTGTTGAATTTCTGTTCGAGCGTGGTTTCGCCGTTGGCATTGGGTTCCTGGGCGATCTTGATCTGCGAGCCGAGCTGGAACTTCGTCAGGATGACCGATACGTCCTGGCCGGTGAAGAAGATCGCAGCCGCGGTATCGTTGCTGGCGATCAGGGCCGTGATCACCGCGTCGAGCACGTCCTTGACGATGATGCCAAGCGCGGTCATGCAGTTGTCTTCGATGCTCGGGAAGGATTCCGACGCAGGACAGGGCGACGTGCCCGGCTGCACGAAGATCGCGTCGCACACGCCCTGCAGGCTATCGCCCGAGAGCTGACAGATCGCCTTGATCAGGGTCGCGGTCGGGCTCTGGAACAGGTCCGTGATGTAGTTGATCACGGTCGCCACGGTCGGGGGCAGGCCGCTGACGAAGTCGATCGTGGTCCACACCTCGTAGGTGCCCGCCAGCTTCGGGGTCAGGTCCGCGAGAGTGAGTTCCACGAACCGGGACTTGTTGACCTCGACCAGCCCTTCCGAGTCGTTGCAGGCGTAGGCTCGCACCGCACCGGTGTTGTTCATGTTGGCCATGCCGATGATGGTGTACATCTGCGAGGGTTCCTGGCCCGCACCGCTGCCAAGCTTGGGCAGACTCGGGAAGGCCGCGGTCTGGGTCAGGGCGATCGGCCCGACCGACGCGGTGGCCGTGGGCAATGCGTCCATGTTCAGATCCGCGCACTTGGGCTTCTTCGTCGCGGCGTCCTGCTTGAAGATCAGCACGCGCGCCGTATTCATCTGGGGATACATGCCCACGTAGTCCTCGAAGCCCACGACCAAGGGGATCACGTTTTTCGGGGACACGACCACGTTGAAGTACAGGCAGGAAACGTCGGCCTCGCCGTCCGCGCACACCTTGACCTGCAACTGTCCGGGCTGGGCCAGGATGTTGCGGACCTTGGTGGCTGCAATGCCCTGGGCATTGGTGAACGTGGAACTGGCCTCGAGCTGGCAGATCGAACTCGTGTCACCGAGGATCTCGTAGGTGATGACCGCACCGGCGATGGGTTCGGAGCCGTTGAAGTACGCGACTTCCAGGCTGCGGTCGCCCGAGTACGGCAGCACGATATTGCAGGTGGTCTTGTTCACGCAGGACTGACCGATGTCGTCCGTTTCGATCACGAACTTCAAGGTCTTGACCCCGTACGGGACGTCCGGGCCAACGATGGAATTGTCGCCGGGAATGTCGAGCCCGGGCACATCCGTGCCGGCATCGGGCTGGGCCTTGGTTCCTCCGCCGCCACAGGCGACGGTCAGTGACGCCATCAGTACCGTGAACGTCACAGCCAGAAGCTTCTTCATCGTGATCTCTCCCGTTGCGTCCAATGAATCGACGAATCCTGAGGCATCTTACCAGAAAGGATGGCGGAAGATCAACTTTACCGTGGACTTTTCACGACTCAGACCGGTTCGAAGCGGGCCTGGAAGAAGCGCAGAGCCGGGGGTTCGTACACCATCCGCAGGCCGCGAATCTGCTCGCGCCGCTGATAGGTCCGGATGATGCCCGCGGCCACGAAGTCCATGTGACTCTGGGTGTAGACCCGACGCGGAATCGTCAGGCGCACGAGTTCGAGCTTCGGGAACACGTTCTCGCCCGTCACCTTGTCACGGCCCTTGGACACGGCCCCGCGCTCCATGGTACGCACGCCGCAGTCCTCGAAGATGGCCGAGGCCAGTGCCTGGGACGGGAAGGCCTCGCGCGGCACGTGGGGCAGGAAGCGCAGCGCATCGAGGAAGACCGCATGCCCGCCCACGGGCTCCACGATCGGCACGCCCCCGGCCCGCAGCTTCTGGCCCAGGTAGCGAACCTGATTGATGCGGGCCCGCAGATAGTCGAGTTCCGTTCCTTCGCGAAGACCGCGCGCCACGGCCTCGAGGTCCCGCCCGGCCATGCCACCGTAGGTGTGCAGGCCCTCGTAGACCACGACCATCGAACGGCAGGCTTCGTAGATCTTCTCGTCGTTGGTGGCGATGAATCCGCCGATGTTGACCATGCAGTCCTTCTTGGCGGAATAGGTGCACGCCACCGACAAACTGCACATCTCGCGCAGGATGTCGACGATCTCTCGCTGGCCCTGGCCTTCCTCACGCTCGCGCACGAAGAAGGCGTTTTCGGACGAGCGGGTGCAGTCGAACACGATGGGAATCCCGTAGTCCTTCAGCAGGCGGGCCACCTCCCGAACGTTGCCCAGGGCCACGGGCTGGCCGCCGGCCATGTTGACCGTGAGCTCGATGTTCACGTACGGAATCTTGTCCTTGCCCTTCTCGTCGATGAGCTTCTTGACCTTGGCCAGATCCACGTTGCCCTTGAACGGATGATGGCTCTGCGGGTCGTGCGCCTCGTCCACGATCACGTCGATCATGGTTCCGCCCTGCAGTTCCACGTGCTGGCGCGAGGTGGTGAAGTACATGTTGCGCGGCACGAAGTCGCCCGGCTTGACCATGGCACGGGCCAGGATGTGCTCGGCCCCGCGTCCCTGGTGGGTCGGGATGATGTACTTGTAGCCGAGTACGTCACGGATCGAAGCTTCGAGGTGGGTGTAGTTGCGGCTGCCCGCGTACGCCTCGTCGCCGATCATCATGCCGGCCCACTGATGGTCCGACATGGCCGTGGTGCCCGAGTCGGTCAGCAGGTCGATGTAGACATCCTCGGAGGGCAGCAGGAAGGTGTTGTAGCCGGCCTCGCGCATGACCTGGGCCCGGCGTTCGGGGGAAGCCAGTCGGATCGGCTCGACCACCTTGATTTTGTAGGGTTCCGCGAGTTGCTCGTACGTGATCAGTTCCTGTTCGGTCATGGGGTGTTCTCCTTCTTCTTGCGTTCCATCCAAACCAGCAGCGCGCACATCGTGATTTCGGCCCCGATCAGGCACGTGACTTCCCCGATGTCCGCGATGATACCGAAGCTCTGAAGCGCCATATTGGTCGACATGATCAGGGTGGCATAACCGAGGATGGTGGTCAGCGAGCACAGGAACACCGCGCCGCCCGTGGACCGCAGGACCGCCAGGATGCTGCCGGGGCCCTCCTGCCGATAGCGCGAGAAGATGTTGGCCCCGTAATCCACGCTGATGCCCAGACTGATCGGGATCACCACGAAGTTCAGGAAGTTCAGCTTGAGGTCGAACAGGGCTGCCCCTGCGATCATCCAGATCGTGCCGAGCGTGACCGAGAGCATGATGGCCAGCAGTGCCCGGGGCGACCGGAAGGCAAACAGCAGCAGGATCATGACCCCGGCCACGCTCACGGCCGTGACCAGGATGCCGTCGCGCAGGATGGCCGCGACCATGTCGGCGAATACCATGGGTTGCCCCACGGCGGTCAGTTCCGCATCATGGATGTGGAAGTTGCGGATGAATGCCGCGAACTTCAGGAGGTAGCGCCCATCGAGCAGGCTTTCGCCCGGCTTGGCATACACGTAAAGGATGCGTCCGCGCGTGCCGTCCTTTTCCGAGAACGTCCAGGCGACCTTTTCCGGGATGTCCTCGATCCCCACCACGCGCAGGTCGTCCGCAGGACGATATTCCTCGATGTCCTTACGGTCCTTCTCATCGAGAAAGTCGATCTTGCGATCGATCATGGCCCGCAGTTCGGACAGCACCTCGACCTTTTTCTCCTGGTCCTTGGGCAAGAAGTCGAACAGTGTCTTGACGTCCCCGATCACTTGCTTGGCCCCCGGGTAGGCCAGCATTTCCTGCTTGATGCGCGGCACGTCCGCCACATCCTCGGTGATCACGGGCGTGGGCGAGGTGGGCAGGTCGAAGATCTTGTCGACCCGGCCGGACAGCTTGGAACTGCCCCGTTCGACCGACACTCGATTGCGCAGATTGCGGAAATCGTATTCGAAGGGGTCCTGGGCATAGGGGATGATCAGGATGATTGAGGCCACGGTCAGCACGGCCGATGCGACCAGGATCTTGCGCGGATGCGTCAGCACGAAGCGCCCGATGGCCGTCGTGAATCGCTGCTTGCCCTGGCTGCGGCGCTGTCCCAGCGGCTTGATGCTGTGGAACACGGCCACCAGCGCTGGGCCGAACAAGAACGCCGCCAGCCAGCACACGATCATGCCGATCCCGCCGATGATGCCGAATTGGCGGAAGCCCCGGAAGCTGGCCACCACGAGGGACCCGTACGCAATCGAGGTCGCTGCGGCGGCGATCAGTGTGCCCTTGGCCGCCCCGGGCACCGCCACGCGAAGGACCTCGTGCAGCTTGTCCGGGCCGCGTTCATGGATCTCCTCGTACACGCGGGCCGCGAGCATGATCATGAAGTTGATGCCGTTGCCCGCGATGATCGCAGACAGGAATGCGGTGGCCGTGTTCAGGTACCCGACCGCGAAATATCCGACCGCGAAGGCCACGGCCACGCCCAGGAAGGTCGGGGCCCCGACGATGAACACCGAACGGGCGCTGCGATAGTATCCGATGATGAGCGCCAGCAGGAGCACGAAGCACATCATGGTGATGAACGTGATGTCATCGACCAGTGCATCGCGTTCCTCGAGGCCGGTCTTCACGTCCCCGGTGAATCCCACGACCATGTTCGGGTGGAAGGCCTTGGGGTTCAGGTTCGCGATGTCGTCTTCGATGTGTTGAATCAGGATTTCGGATTCCTCGAATCCCGAGGCATGCGACGGCGGACGAATGAACATGGCGACGAGCGATCGGTCGGGGGTCACGTAGAACCCGTTCGGATAGCGGTCCTGTTCCTTGCCCTTCTTTTCATATTTTTCGCGGAGTTCGGCGATCTTGAGATCGGTCTTCGGCCGAGGCTCGTCATCAAGGGATTCGACCACGCTATCTTCGGTTTCTTCCTGAATGCGGGCCTTGAGCCGGTCCCGGAAGTCCACCAGGTCCTGGTAGTCCGCGTACAACAGTTTGTTCTTCTTGAAGAAATCCGTGAGTTCGGTGACCTTGTAATCCACGAACTTGATCTGATCGGGGGGGTACTGCTCGAGCCGTGCGGCCAGCGCCTCGGCAAAGCGCTGGCTGGCTGCGAGGTCCGGGGATTCGATGGCCACGGTCAGCGTGGCATAGGACGAAACGCGTTCCTTGAGTTGTTCGAGGTTGACCACGCTCGGCGCATCGGTGGGCAGCAGTTCGATCAGGTCGCTCTTGAGCGTGAGCTTCGAGGCGAAGAACAGGGCGACGAAGAACAGAGCCGTGCCGGTCCAGAAGATCCACCAGCGATGACGGATCGAAAAGTCGGCCCAGCGCTGCAGCAATCGGTCGAAGGGGTCGTTCATCGGTGGCCTCGCCCAAGTCCGCGCCCAAGTATAGGCGAAGACGGACAAAACGGTAGGGGCAAATGCGAGTGCGGGGGGAGTGCTATGGGATGCAGTTCTTGCCCTTGCGGGTCGGGCGGGGCATGATTGCGGGGTTTGGGAGGTGCCATGGTCGATCATGTGTTTCATCCGTTTTCCCAGGATTCCAAGCCCGAGGGCGTGATTGGGGGCGAGGTTCGGCACCATGCGGAGCGGTTGCCGGGAGGGGTGTCGCATCCTCGGTTGGTGCCGTGTGCAGAAGGCGAGGCAGCAGACCGTTTCCGGGAGGCTGCTCAGGGACGCGAACTGGTGATCGAGGTGGGGCCGGGCAAGGGGTTGTTCTTGAATCGGATGGCCTCGGCACATCCCGATCGGCTGTTCTTGGGCGTGGACATCCGTCTGGGATTCTGCCTTCGGACCCTCGAGCGGGCGGATGCGGCCCGTCTGGAAAACATCTGGCTGGCTTACGGGGATGCTCGGTTGATGATTCCAGCCCTGGTCGCGGACGCAAGCGCGGTCGAGGCCTACCTGCTGTTTCCCGACCCCTGGTGGAAGCGACGCCATGCCCGGCGACGCCACGGCGGGCTGATGGCGCAGGTGATTGGCAATGCGCTGATGCCCGGCGGACGATTGGTTCTCAAGAGCGACATCGAGGGCTATCTGGCCACCATCTGCGAGTCGTTCGGGGCGTCCCCCGTCTTCACGCCTCATGACGTGCCATCGGGCCTGCCGCGCACCGATCGCGAGGACCGTCTGGTGCCTGCGGGTGTTCCCATCTTTACAGCGGCCTTCGTGAAACGCTAGGATCGGGACTTCCCCGGTCTTGGAGACATCCTTCATGTGGCACGACGCAATCCTGATGTCCCTGCTTCTGGTCGCGGCACTGGCGTGGTTCTTCCGAACCATGCGGGTCAAGGTCGGGGTGCTGTTGCGCCTTCGTCCGGACAGGCGATGGGACCATGTGGGCCAGCGCCTGATCAACACGGTGACGGTGGCATTGGCCCAGGCCAAGATGTTCAAGGACCCCTGGCCCGGGCTGATGCATGCCTTCATTTTCTGGGGATTTCTGGTGCTGCTCGTACGCAGCATCTCGCTGGTGGGCATGGCCTACACCACGGATTTCGAATGGTCCCTGCTGTCTTTCTGGCCCGCCCTGGATGCGGTCTACACCTGGCTGAAGGACTGGACCGAACTCGTGGTCCTGGCCATGGTGCTCGTGGCGTTCTTCCGACGTCTGGTCGTGCGCCCCGAACGTCTGACGATGTCTTCTTCCGCCTATATCATCCTGGGGCTCATCGGGGTCCTGATGGTCACGGACTTTCTGTTCGACGGCAGCCGGTTCGCCTTGGGTTTCGCCAAGGCAGAACAGGCGCATGCGCCGATCGGGTCGCTGGTGGCCGGGTGGATGGAAGGGACGTCGCCCGCTCTGTTGCGCGTGATCCGGACGGCATCGTACTGGGTGCACATCGTCACCTTGCTGTATTTCCTGAACTTCCTGCCCTTGTCCAAGCATTTCCATGTGATTACGTCGATCCCGAACGTGTTCTTCTCGCGCCTGGGTTCGCCCGGGGCTCTGTCCCCGATTCTGGACATCGAGAATCAGGAGCGGTTCGGGGTGTCGCAGGCCCGGGACCTGACCTGGAAGCAGGCCCTTGACGGCTATTCGTGCACCGAGTGCGGGCGCTGTTCGGTCAACTGCCCGGCACACCAGTCGGGCAAGCCGCTCAATCCCAAGTTGGTGATCGACGAGATGCGCGACTTCGTGAAGGCCCGAGAGGGGGCGCTGCTCGGCGGCACCGAGGGAGATGAAGGCCCGACACTGGCTTCGGCGGTGGGTGAGGAGGCGATCTGGTCGTGCACGACTTGCCGATCGTGCGAAGAAAACTGTCCGGTCACGATCACCCACGTAGACAAGATCGTGGATCTGCGGCGCAATCTGGTTCTGGTCGAAGGCCGCTACAACCCGGAAGTCGGCACCGCGCTCAAGAACCTGGAAAACCGTTCGAATCCCTGGGGCCTGCCGCGCAATGACCGCGGAATGTGGGCCGTGGAGGCGGGAGTGCCTTTGCTGTCCGAGCATCCGGATGCCGAGGTGTTGTTCTTCATGGGGTGCTTCGCGGCCTATGACGACCGCAACCGTCGTGTGGCCGCGGCCGTCATCCGGCTGATGCAGCGGGCCGGCGTGGACTTTGCGGTCCTTGGCGGGAAGGAGGGATGCTGCGGCGACCCGGCGCGTCGTCTGGGCAACGAGTACCTGTTTCAGATGCAGGCCACCGAGAACATCGAGACGTTCAAGGCCCATCAGGTCAAGCGCATCGTGACCGCCTGTCCGCACTGCATGAACACCCTGAAGAACGAGTACCCGCAGTGGGGCGGCGTGTTCGAAGTCGAACACCACACGGTGATGCTGGCGCGCCTGCTCGCCGAAGGGCGTCTGCCGCGTCCGCGCCAGGAAGACCGGCATCCGGTGGTGTTCCACGACTCCTGCTATCTGGGCCGATACAATGGCATCTACGAGGCTCCTCGAGCCATTCTGCGCGCCTTGGCCACCGAGGTTCCCGAGGCAGAGGCCAGCCAAAAGGGTGGTCTGTGTTGTGGTGCTGGCGGTGGGCTGATGTTTCGTGAGGAGAAGACCGGGGAACGGATGAATCATCGGCGCCTCGCGCAGTTGCAGGTCAAGGCCCCCCTGATCGCGAGCGCCTGTCCCTACTGCCTCGTGATGCTTCGCGACGGGATCAACGAGCGCGAGCTGCAAGAACAGGTGCGGGCCATGGACGTGGCAGAAATGCTCGACCAGAACCTGCAGGCCTGACGGAGAAGCGGGCATGCCGCCGGACATCGACCAATCAGGCCCAATCCCCCTGCCAGAGGTCGGCCGGGGCATCAAGGTTGTGCTGTCCGACATCCATATGGGCCAGGGCATGCGGGCAGGGTTTGCCAATCCATACGAAGAGTTCCACGAGGACGAGCGACTGGTGGAACTGCTGCGCCATTACGCCGGGGGGCGTTATGCCGACCTCCCGGTGGAACTGATCCTGAATGGGGACATCCTTGACCTGCTGCGGGTCCCTTATCGTGGCCGCTTTGTCACCGAGGTGACCGAGGACGTGGCCATCGACAAGGTCCGCCGCTGTGTGCTCGGGCATCCGTCGGTATTCGATGCCCTGGCGGATTTCGCGGCCCGCCCCGACCGGCGCATCACCTACGTGGCTGGCAACCATGACCTGGATGTGGCGTTTCCTGGGGTTCAGCGGTTGCTGCGTGCGCGCCTGGGCCTCGACGCGAGTTCGCCGATCCTGCAGTTCTGCACGGAAGACGAGTTCTATCGCCTGCCGGGCGGGGTCGTGGTGACCCATGGCCACATGCTCGAGGCCATGAGCCGAACCGATGCCGGGACCCCCCTGAAGACCTTGCCCGACGGCCGAACGGTCGTGAACATGCCCTGGAGCAGCTACTTCGTGCTCGATGTCCTGGCGCCCGCCAAGCGCGAGCAGCCCCTGATCGACATGGTTCACCCCCTGTCGTCGTTCATCTTGTGGGGGCTGCTGTTCGATCCCCGATTCACCGTGAAAATCCTATGGCAGATCGTGCGTTTCTACCTGAAGACCCCGGTGCGGACCATGCCCCGGGACGACCGTGGGATCCTCAAGGCACTGCAGGTGCTCGTCGAGGAGATGACCCTGCACGACAACCTCGAGGGGCGGGCCTACCGACTCTTGCAGAGCTCGGATGACATGACGGCCCTGATCGTGGGGCACAGCCATCAGGCCAAGACGCGGCGTTTCGTGGAAGGCAAGACCTACGTCAACACCGGGACGTGGGAAAAAGTGGTCAGTTTGGACCTGCGCGACCTGGGGCCCAAGAGTCTGCTGAGCTATGCGGTCGTGGAGTATCCGGAAACGGGCCTGCCCGTGGTGCGTCTGATGCGTTGGCGGGGAGAGAGCCGGGTCAACGAGGAGATGCGTCTGTGATCGATGTGTGTCTGCGACAAGGAGGAATGACGATGCGTGGTGCCTGGTGGATCGCGGGATTGGGGCTCTGGATGATGGCCTGCGGCGGCGGTGAAGGCGGCGACACGGACGTCGTGGAGGTCTTTGAGGTCGTGGAAGAGGCGGGGGGGCCCGGGGTCACCGAACACGGCGGGGTCTATCCTGCCACGGCCACCGAGGACCAGGTGACGGCCCTGTCCGAAGTCAACCGGGTTCGCACGGTCCTGGGCCTTGCCGTGGTCGACGAGGACGAAAAACTCAATGCCGCGGCGCAAGCGCATGCCGACTTCATCGTGGCCAACTGCGACCGCTACGACGACACGGGGTTGAGCCCACACGAGGAAGACCCCGAATGGCCCGGGTTCACCGGGGTGATGCCCTGGGACCGCACCGACACCTTTGGCTACCAGGCCATGGGGATCGGCGAGGTGATCGCCTTCGTCAACCACCCCAAGCGGGCGGTGAGTGGGTGGATCGACACGCTGTATCATCGCCTGCCGCTGATCGACCCGACGGCCATTGCAGTGGGCTACGGGAATGCCACTGGGGCCGAGGGTTGCTCGTGGGACATGCTGCAGAACGTGGATGTGATGGACCTCGGGTTCAAGGGGTCTGCCGAGGATGTGGTGGTCTTGTACCCAGGCGACCAGATGACCGGGGTGGCACGAGCCTTCGACGGCTACGAGTCCCCCCAGCCCCCAAAGCCTCCGCAGGGTTATCCATCGGGCTACATCGTGACCGTGCAGTTCGGACAGACCAAGGCCTTCTCGGTCACGGGGCACCAGATACTCGAGGCAGGAACGACCGCGCTCGACCACACGTTCCTGGCACCCTTCGCGGATGCGGAACACGGAGTGATGCGGGACCCGCATGCCTCGGCGGGCGACAGCTACGTAGCGCTGTATGCCCACAAGCCGCTCAAGGCCGAAACCGAGTACCGCGTGGTGATCGATCTCATCCGGGGCGACGAACCCGTGCACCTGGAATGGACCTTCTGGACCCGTTGACGGCATGAAGCCGGAGTTGCCCGCTACCAGGCGACGTGGGCGGTCAGGCCCAGGCCCGTGGGACCGGCCGGGATCAGGACCGTGGCCGTGTCGTCGGGCGCCGTGAAATAGAGCACCAGACCCGTGGCCAGTGCCGCGCCCCCGACCCCCCACAGCACGTAAGAGGCAAGGGCCTTCTTCTTTCCCGCATCCACCTTGGCATCGAAGGCCTCATCGAAGGCCTCGTTGGTAGCGTAGGATGCCCGCTCCATGTCATCGGCATCCTGATAGTCCTTGTAGGCGAGACCATACAGGAGCCCACCCGTGGCAGTGATGGCCACCCCGCTGGCCATGGTGACCCAGGCCGCGGTCCGCATCGCCGAGCCCTTGCTGGAGGCGGACGCAGGCATCACAGGCGGTGTTGGTTGGACCGTTTCCTGTCCGTTGGTCAGTGGGATGAGGTCCGCATGCACGACCAGCATTTCGCCGGGGCCAAGCCGCACCTTCTGGCCGAATGGGGCGAAGCCTGGGGCCTCGGCCCTGATCGCATGCTCGCCCGGGACGACAGGTCTTTCGATCGGGGTCGGACCCTCGTAAACCCCGTCGATCGACACGGCGAGGCTCGCGGTCCTGCTTTCGACCCGGAGCACCGCTGGAGTGGGCCGCAGCGTCAGAAGGATTTCGGTCTTGAACCCTTTCTTGAGGTGAAAGGGAATTCGCTCGGGCTCGAAGCCCGCGGCTTCGGACAGCAGGACGTGTTCGCCGGGTGGAAGCCATGCATCCAGGAAAATCAATCGGCTGGACTCATTCTTGCGGTCCACCCACAGTTCCACGGCAGGCGACGAGGGCGTGACCACCAGATGACCGTGGGTGGCGGCAAGGACCTCCTCGATGTCGGCGATCAGGCGCATGGCGTCGGTGCGGTCGTTGGCGGATTGGGCCAGTTCGCGGTAACGCAAGGCATAGGCATGAGCCAGCAGGGGCTTCTTCAATCGCGACAGGTACAAAAGACCGATGTTGTACAGGTTGGCCGGGTCGCCCGCGGCCTCGAAGGCTTGGCGAAACCCGTCGATGGCAGACTCGTAGCGTCGGGATCGGACATCCTGTTCGGCACGCTCCGCCATGATGCGGCCTGCGGCCTCGTTCGGCGTGGCAGGGGCAATGGGCAGGACCTGTGCGGGCGTGGACGTTGGCAGGTGGATGAGCGTGAGCACGACCCAACCGATCGCCAGAATCGGCTTTGCTAACTGACCATGAAACCCGAGCACTTTCGCCTCACCCGACAAACCCGGTATGGACACGGTCTACCGGTCGCCTCGTTTCAGGGGTAGGTCATCTTCCGGAGAAGATTTCGTCCTGCCACGTTTCAGCAGACGGGTCATCTCGTCATCATCCTCGATCCGCGGGTTGGGGGCAAGGGCGGGGCGGCGGGACGGGCGCGGTGGCCGGGCCACGGCAGGGGGCGGGTTTCGAAGGGGTGGTGTCGGGGCCGGGCTTGTTGCCGTCGGGGGGGGCACAGGCGGAAACGGTGCGGTTGATTCTTGGAGCGTCGCGGGGCTCGCCTCAATCGGTGCGGGGACAGCCTCGATCGCTGGAGGGGCTTCCTCGATCAACGTAGGGCCTTCGCCCGAACGCAGAACCAAGGATGCGACCAGGGCCAAAGCGACCCCCGAGATGGCGGCCACGACCCATGGCCAGGCCACGCGGCGTCGCGAAGGCCGCCGTCTGGCGGCAGGGGCAGCCGCGGGGGCCAACTGCGGCGGTGAGGTGACGGCCCTGGTGGTAACGGCCAGGTCGCCTTCGGGCGTGGCAGTACGAGTTGTTGGTGCCAGAGCGTTGAGTAGTTGTCGCTGAACGTCGGCGGCCGAAGCGGGGCGATCCTCGATCCGGGTGGCCAGAAGCGCAGACAACGTGGCCTGGAGAGGTTCGGGAATCACCACGTCCGGGGCTACGTGCCCGACGTCCGGGGCCTTTTTCTGGACCTTTTGCAGCGCCATTGCCAGGGGGGTGTCCGCCTCGAACGGGGGCCTTCCCGACAGGAGTTCGAACAAGATGATGCCGATCGAATAGAGGTCCGAGCGGGCATCCGTGTCCCGACCCTGGGCCTGCTCGGGGCTCATGTAAGTCGGGGTCCCGAAACTGGCACCGGCCAGAGTCGTCGAGGGTCCTTCGGGCCCCTGAAGCTTGGCGATCCCGAAGTCCAGGACCTTGACGAAGTCGCGGGCACCCGCGCCGTCGAGCACGAAGATGTTGTCCGGCTTGAGGTCGCGATGCAGCACGCCCACCTCGTGGGCCTCCACGAGCGAATCGCAGATCTGCGACACGATGTGGACACTGCGCTCGGGGGCCATGGGCCCCGGTTCTTCGAGCAGGAGCCGCGACAGAGGCCGTCCCTGCAGCAGTTCCATGGCAATGTACAACAGGCCGTCGTGGGTCCGTCCGAAATCGAACACCGTGATGGTGTGAGGGTTTGCCAGACGGCTGGCGGCCTTGGCTTCCCGGAAGAAGCGCACAACGGCCTGCTCGTCGCCGGTGAGTTCGCGCCGCAGCAACTTGAGGGCCACGTCCCGGTCCATGGACAACTGGTGCGCCCGGTACACGGTCCCCATGCCGCCCGTTCCGATCCGATCCATGATCGTGAAACGCCCGTCGAGGGTATGCCCGATCAGGTCTTCTTCCGGGTTGACCAGAAAAGTCGGCGTCTGATCATCGGGACAGCGGGCGATGTCCGCAAGAAAGCGTCGGCCGCACTCTGGACAAACGCGGGGCATCGGGGTCCTCCGATGGCCCGAGTCTAGACGCATCAGGTCCGGGGGGTCAACTGGAGAAGGGCCTGTGAAACATGATATGAATCCGGATGGTCGGTCAGGTGCGACAACGATGCTGCAGTTCAAGACATCCCTTTCAGCGAGACTGGCGCTCGGGCTCATTGCGCAGATGACCATCATGGCAGGGGCGGTCTTCTATATCGTGTGGGCTGCCAACGTGATCTTCGACGATCTCTCGGCGCTCAAGGATGACCTTGACCCCACCATCGAGGATTTGCGCACCCAGTTGGCAGAGTTGAAGCGCAACGAAGACCTGCTGCTGACATCGCGCAGCCGGGACGCGGACCGGGTGCGGTCACGACTTCCCCGCACGGACCTGTTCGATCGGCTGACTGCGGATGCCACGGTCCTGCGCCGTGTGGCCGAGCGCGAGCGGACGAGCATGGAATCCGCGATGGGTCTTGGCGAGGCGGCATCCCTGATCGAGGAAGCCCTCGAGCAGCGAGCACTGATCGACGGGATCCGGGCGCGACTCGAGGCCGGGACCCTGATGCGCGAAGCGGATCTGGACCTGTCGTCGCGCGATCTGTCGCGTGCGCTCAGGACCATGCGAACGCGCCTGCTGCAGGCAATGAACCGCACGGTGAACGCCTCGCGCGAGGCCACCCACGACCTGTTCGAGCGCCGCACGGACCTGCTGGGCATGAGTCTCGTCGTTCTGGTGGCGGCCTTGCTGGCTGCGCTGGCGGTGATGGTGTTCTCGCTCAAGGCCCTCAAACCGGTCGGTGACCTCGTTACTGCGGTCCACCGTCTGGCGCACGGGGACTATTCGGTCGTGCCGTCGCGACGCCTGTCGCGGGAACTCGCGGACATCGCCGAGGCCCTGACCCTTCTGGCCAATGCTCTCAAGGCGCGCGAGGCGGACCTGCAACGCAAGACCGATGCGCAGATGCAGTCCGAACGTCTGGCCACGGTGGGTCGCATGGCGTCGGTGGTGGCTCACGAGGTCCGCAATCCGCTCAATTCGATCGCGCTCAACACCGAACTGCTGCGCGAAGCCCTGGAAGCCGGTGGTCGAATGGATGCCCGTACGGCACAGGTGGTAACCGCGGTGCAGCGCGAGATCGACCGGTTGTCCGAGATCACCGAAGAATACCTCCGCTTCGGGCGACTTCCGAAGGGAGAGGTCGTGCCGTGCGACGCGGTGCGCGTGGTGCAGGAGACGGTGGCGTTCATGGAAGGCGAGTTTGCGGAGGCTTCCGTGACCGTGTCGACCCGATTCTCCCAACCGGTCATGATGTTGCTGGCCGATGAGGCCCAGTTGCGGCAGGCGCTGATCAATATCCTGCGAAACGCGCGCCAGGCCATGCCCGATGGCGGGGCGATCGAAATCGAAGGTGCGCTCGACGAGGAGCGCGTGGCCCTATCGATCAAGGACCACGGAGGGGGTATTCCCGAGTCGTTCCGGGAACGCCTGTTCGAGCCGTTTGCCACGACCAAGCAGGGTGGGACCGGACTGGGGCTGGCCTTCGTGCAGCAGGTGGCCCACGATTCCGGCGGGGACGTGCTGGTGGATTCGACGCCGGGGCGCGGGACCACGGTGAAGCTGGTGTTGCGGGCTGCGCCCAGGAACGAGTAGGGAGGTAATGATGAAAGGGAATCTCTGGCTGATGGTAGGGTGCTTGTGGCTGGCCGGGTGCGGCACCGCGCGACCGATCGCGCCGGATCCGTTGCCGAACGTGGACGACTGTTGTACCAGGGGGGTGGATCGCATCATGACCAGTCTGGAACGCGGCGATAACCTGTCCGGTTCGTCGGACCTCCTGCCCATCGAGGAATTGCAGAGGCGTCGCGCACGATTCGCGGACGTACGGATCGACGTGGATCGGGCCTCGATCGCCGAGCGGGATCTCACGGTGCTCGGTCATCTCATCCGGGCGGCCGACGTGATGTCGCGGCTGTACTGGTGGCAGGCCTCGGAGGAGGGTTCCTGGCTTCGGGCCGGGCTGGCTGCGGCCCGCGGCGATTACGGTACGCTGTTGCGCGAATACGTGGAGATCAATGCCGGGGGGTATGACCGTCTTGACGGTGGCGAGCCTTTCTTTCCGCGCAGCGCCCCTCCGAAGCGATCCACGTTCTATCCGAAAGACCTGACCACGGCCGAGTTCGAGGCCTGGATTGCGGCGCATCCGGACGACCGTGAGGCGTTCCAGTCGCCGTTCACACTGATCCGCCGCGAACAGGGCGCCTTGCGGGCAATCCCCTATTCCGAGGCCTACCGCGAGGACCTGGCCGAGGCGGCCGGGCATCTGCGGGCCGCGGCCGACTCGACCGGGGACGTGGCCTTGGCACGCTACCTCCGTTCGCGGGCCGATGCGTTCGAGTCCAACGACTACTACGCGAGCGACTGCGACTGGATGGATTTGCACACCGGGGCGCGGGGCGAGTCGTCGCTGGTCGACATCACCATCGGACCCTACGAGGTGTACGAAGACGACATGATGAACCTCAAGGCCGCGTTCGAGGCCTTCGTCACGCTCGTCGACGAAGCGGAAAGCCGCAAACTGGCCCGCATCGGGACCCTGCTCGACGAAATGGAGGGCCATCTGCCCATCGACGACCGGCACCGTAACTTCTCGCGGGGGAAGGCGGCGCCGGTCAGCGTGGTCAACGTGATCTTCACCGCGGGTGATGCGGCCAAGGGCGTCCAGACCACGGCATTCAACCTGCCCAACGACGAACGCGTGCGGTCGGCCAAGGGGTCCAAGAAGGTCCTGCTCAAGAACGTGACCGAGGCCAAGTTCTCGACCATTCTGCGACCCATCGCAGAGCGTCTGCTCGAACCCGCGAGACTGCCGTTCGTCACCGCGGACGCGTTCTTCAACTTCATTTTGTTGCACGAGGTGAGCCACGGAATCGGCCCGGGGATCCTGTCGCTGCCCGATGGCACCAAGACCACGGTCAACCAGACGCTGCGCGAGACCTATTCGGTCATCGAGGAATGCAAGGCCGACGTGTTGAGCGTCTTCAACACCGACTTCCTGATCCAGAACAAGACGTTGCCCGCTACGATGGGGCCGCAGACCGAGGCCACCTATCTGGCCGGGATCTTCCGGTCGGTGCGGTTCGGCGCCGAGGAGGCCCACGGCAAGGCCAACATCATGCAATTCAACGCGCTGCGCGAGGCCGGGGCCTTCCGACTGGATCCGGCGACCGGACGATTCGACGTGGACCGGGCGCGATTCTTGCCTGCGATCACGGCCCTGGCCGAGCGCCTGCTGAAGATCGAGGCCGAGGGGGATGTGGAAGCGGCTAGAAAGCTGATCGCGCAGTATGGAAGCGTTCCCGAGCAGGTTCGACAGGCATTGTCCCGACTCGGGGACATCCCGGTCGACATCCGGCCCGTTTATTCCCTGGCCGCGCAACTGCGCGGGCCCGGCAAGGGGGCGTCAGTGGGAGTGACACCCGGAACAACTGCCCCCTGAGCAGGAAGCGCAGCCCCCTGATGTCGTGGTTTTTCCACCCACACTGAAGCCGCATGCGGACATGAGACGCCTGACCTCATGGGTGCCGCAATGGGGACATGGGGACTTTTCGGTGCCCGACGGCACGAGTTCCTCGAAGTCCTTGTGGCAGCGTTCGCACCGGAATTCGTAGACCGGCATGGTGTCACCTCGCTTCGGGGGGATCATAGCACCGGTTGGTTCGAGGTGCAGGGTGGGGTGGCGATGGGTTCGGGTGTAGACTTCGCGTAGGAGGTCCTGGTGGAGCCGGTTCGCCTTCGTATCGAGAGTCTGGTTCATCGGGGGCAGGGCTTGGCCCGGTTGGATGGGAAGGTGTGGATGGTCCCGTTCACGGTTCCCGGGGACGAGGTGGAGGCCATGGCCGTTCGCTCTCGACCATCGTTGGTCGAGGGGCGGATGACTCGCCTCGTGAGTTCGGGACCGAACCGGGTCGAGCCGCCTTGTCCGTGGTTTGGAAGGTGCGGTGGATGTCACCTGCAGCACCTGGATTCGCGGGTGCAGGCCCATCACAAGGCCGCTGTCCTGATCGATACGTTTCGCCGCATCGCCCACCTGGACCTGACCGTTTCGCGGGTGATCACCGGAGATCCCTTCGGGTATCGGAGCCGCATCGAGTTGCATGCCGCGGCCGAGGGAGTCGGGTTCTTCGCCGGACAAAGCCACCGGATCGTGCCCATCGAAGCCTGCATGATTGCACAACCCATGCTGTCCGAGGCCATCGTGCCGTTGCGCTGTGCGATGCGCGAGACCGGGATGGGGCCGTTGTGCACGGTGGAACTGGTGGCCGCGGGAAGCGGTGATATGGTGGCCGTGGGACGCTGCGCCACGAACCGGCCGGATCGCTTGCTGGCGGCGTTGATGGCGCTGCCAGGGGTCCGGGGAGCGGCGGCAGGGCGACCGGGCCAATGGCAGGAATGGGGGGACCTTGAGATCTCCTGGCCGACCCTGGCCGGCGTCGATCGGCCGGTCGAGGCCCGTTGCGATGCCCGGGGGTTTGCGCAGGCGAATGCCGGGCTCAATCGGGGTCTGGTCGCGGCCGCCATGGGCCTGGTGTGCCCGCAACCGGGACAGAGGATCGTAGAACTTTACTGCGGTGCGGGTAATCTGACGCTGTCGCTGGCCGCCGGCGGCGCGGATGTGGTGGCCGTGGAGGTCGATGCTGGCGGAATCGAAGCGGCCGAGGCCAACATGGCACGTCTGTTGCCGGGTCAGGCCGCCCGCCACGTGGCGGGAAACGTGCTGACCCTGCTTCCCAGGCTCGCCGCGCAGGGCCCGTGGGACGTGGTGGTGGCGGACCCGCCACGGACGGGACTGGGCCCGGCCCTTGACGGCGTGGTTGCTCTCGAGGCCGAGAGCGTGGTGATGGTGTCTTGCGATCCGGCCACGGCCGCTCGTGACGTGGCGGGTCTGGTCGCTGCGGGATACCGCGTTGGCGAGTGTGTGCTGGTGGATATGTTTCCGCAGACCTGGCACATGGAACTGGTGATTGGACTGAGTTGCGGATAGGCCTGCATTTACATTGTCCGGCAAATGTGGAGAATCGGGGCCGGCGCGGTTAGCGAGGAATGGCGCTTGAGAGCCGAAATCACCAAGGAATTCACGTTCGAGGCGGCTCATCACCTGCCCGGGGCCGGGGTGGGGCACAAGTGCTCCCACCTGCATGGTCACCTGTTCCGGGTCGAGGTCACGGTAGCCGGCGAAGTGGACCCCGCATTCGGGTGGATCATGGATTTCGGGGTCCTCGCCGCCCGGGGCCGAGAGCTCATGGCCGAACTCGACCATCGGGTGCTCAACGACCTTCCCGGGCTCGATTGCCCCACGTCCGAAAGGCTCGCCGAACTGCTGTACCGGCGATTCTGCGCGACCGTGCCCGGGGTCGTGGCCATCACGGTCCACGAAAGCCCGACCTCCCGTTGCACCTATCGACCCGACCCTCGTCCGCCGTGCGGACCCCACACGTTCGTGGTCGAGGGCGGCGAAGATGCCTCTTTTTGTGCGGCCCACTGTTTGCTGTATCCTCCGGAGGGGCGCGAGGAGATCCACGGTCACGACTATCTGGTCCGGGTGGCGGCAACCGTGTCGAACGGGGCCGACGCTTCGATCGAGGAGACCCTGCGAGCGGCATCGCGTAAGCTGGTGCGGAGCCTGGATCATCGGCTGCTGATGCCGGGACAACCCGTGATCGGGAGCATCCGTCAGGAACCGGACCGAGTGGTGCTGACCCTGCCGTCCGAGACCCTGAGCTTCCCGGCCAGGGACGTGGTCTTGATGGACCTGTCCAACATTACGGCCGAACTGCTGGCGGGATGGATGGCCGTCCGCCTGCGCGAAGAGTTGACCACGGCCCTGCCCGGCCTGACGTCGCTGACCGTCGGCATGCGCGAGGGACCCGAATCCTGGGCCTTCGTCACGGTGGGCATCGATGAACGCTGAGACCGACACACGACCAGACCTCGTGGGCATGCTGCCCGCGGAAATCAACACCCTGGTGGCGCCCTGCCAAGAACCTCCGTTTCGGGGAGGCCAGGTCTTCGGCTGGGTGCAGGCCCGGCGGGTCAGCGACCCTTCGGCCATGACGAACCTTCCAGCGACCTTGCGCACATGGCTGGCCGACCACGCTCGAATCACCCATCTGACGCCGGTTCGCAGCTTCGATTCGATCGATGGCAGTCGAAAGCTATTGTTCGAGGTGAGTGGTGGGACGTTCTCGTGCGTTCTCATGCCCACGGCCGATCGAGTCACTTTGTGCGTGTCCACCCAGATCGGATGCCGGATGGGTTGTGCGTTCTGCTTGACCGGGCAGGGCAAGTTCGCGCGGGGGTTGTCGGGGGCGGAGATCGTGGGGCAGGTGATTGCCGCGAACCGTCTGCTCGAGGCCGAAGGCCAACACGTGAGCAACGTGGTGCTCATGGGCATGGGGGAACCGCTCGACAATCTGGCTTCGGTCATCCAAGCGGTGCGGATCATCACGCATCGCGAGGGGCTCCGCGTGGCGCCTCGACGCACCACCCTGTCGACCGTGGGCCTGGTGCCCCAGTTGCGGGAATTCGTCACGGCGCAGACCGGGGCGAGCATCGCGATCTCGCTGTGTGCGACCACGGATGCGGCGCGCAATCGCGTGGTCCCGGTCGGCCAACGCTACCCGCTCAAGGAACTGTTCGAGACCCTGCGCAGCCTGCCGCTGCCACACGGTCACCGCTACACCATCGAGTATCAACTGATCGCGGGGATCGGGGATGGAATCGAGGACGCAAAGCGTCTGTCTGCAGCCATGGCCCTCTTTCCCTCCAAGGTCAACCTGATCCCATTCAATCCCTGGTCGGGCTGTGCGTATCGCCGACCGTCCGAAGAAACCGTCGAGACCTTTCGTGCCTTTCTGGAATCGCGCCATCACATCGTGACCGTGCGACAGAGCCGTGGCCAGGACATCGGCGCAGCCTGCGGCCAACTCGATGTTCCCGGGCTCTAGGCAAGGAGAATCGCATGCAGAATCAGGCTCGACGGATCGAATGGGCCGTGTGGATGGCCCTGGCCTTTGTCGCCTGCTCCGGGGGGGCGGACAATATCCTGCCAGCAGCGGACGTTTCCGACCACGGGGCAGGCTGGGATACCCTTGCCCAAGTTGATACCACCGCGCCTTCTGCGGATGTCGCCACTGGTACGATCGTCTTTCCCGAAGGGCCTGTGGCCATGCTCAACAATCGGGACATCCTGCCCATCCTGATCAAAGCCGTGGCCGAGGCCAAGCAGGAGGTCACGTTGGCACATCTGGAGTTCTTGACCGGCAACGGTCCGAACCAGGTGGCGGCGCAACTCGCGGCCGCCGCGGCCCGGGGCGTGAACGTACGGGTGATCCTCGACCAGGATGTCGACGAAAACCCGGCTGCGGTGGCCACGTTCAATGCACAAGGTATCCGGGCGCGTCTGGGCGGGTCCGAGCGAACCCTGCACGTCAAGCTCGTGGTCGTGGACCGCACCATGGTCCTGGTGGGTTCCACCAATTTCTCGACGTCTTCGTTGCTGTACAACAACGAGACCAACTGGTACTTCAACGACCCTGCGCTCGGCGATGCGTTCGCCGACTACGCGGAAGGGCTGTTCGCCGGCGACACGGGGCTGCGCACGATGGTGGCCGGGCCCTTCGCCAACGTGACGCCCATCGGCGACGGACAATACGAGCAGCGGGTCTTGCCGGTGATCGCAGCGGCCGAGGATCGCCTGCTGCTGGTCATGTACGACCTGGACTACGATACCTCGTCGGGCAGCGATGCCGGAAACCTGGCGCGGGCCGTGATCAAGGCACATCAGCGGGGCGTGGATGTACGGGTCATCCTGGAAATGAGCGGGTGGGACGACACCTTGAACGCGCACAATCAGGCGGCCCGAACGCTGTTCGCGAGCGCCGGGGTCCCGGTGCGACGCGACTCGGCCAATGTCACGACCCACGCCAAGCTCTTGGTGGCCGATGACACGGTGGTCATCTATTCGGGGAACTGGGTGTACACCGGCATGCAGCGTAATCACGAGGCCGGGGCCATGCATTCGAACAAGGTGATCGCCGATTCGGCCGAGGCCTATTTCAACACCATCTGGGCCGCGTCGAACTGACTTTCTTCTTACATCCTCACGAATACCGTGCTGTCCGGGCCCGGCTCGCAAAACAGCCGGAAACCCGCGGCCTTCGGGTCTTGCAGGAAACGTTCGAGCGTTTCATCACCATGGTTCGTGAAGTAGCGCCGAAGCTCCGCATCGAGCAGGATGACCTGAGCACCCGTGCTGCACGAGGCGAACGTCTTGCACTGCCAGACCGCCCGCGGTTTTCCCTGCCAGCGGGCATAGGTGGATGTGTCGAAGTGGTATTCGAAGACCACGCGGCGGTCCGTTGTCGGCGCAGGCAGGGTTTGCAGGCACTGCGCCATGGCCAGATTGGGAGGCACGGGTTCGGATGCCCGTGTCCACGACCTGGTCCACCAGGGGGTCAGAATCCCTTCTCCGGGCATGATCAGGATGAGCGCCACGGCCACGATGACCATGGTCAAAGGCCGGCCGGGATGTTTGCCGGCCAATCCCATACCTGCCAGGGTCAGCAAGGGCAAGATGGAAGCCATCAGATAGTGAGGGCGCGGATAAATGATCAGGGAAACCAGGAGTGTGGTCCCCAGCACGCAGGCAGTCAGCCACATCAGTGCCACGATGCGTTCCGATGGCACGACGACCCTTTTCCGGGATCGAACGACACGCCACCACCCGGTGATTAGCAGGCCAGCAAACAGGCCGGCCAGTACCATGGCGAGGGTGGGCTGGCCCTCGAGGTCCGGCGACCATTGGCGAACCGCCTGCGTGGCCGTGTTGCGCACGTTGCGGCCCACGTGCCACCCGAATTCTTCGGGATTGTTTTTTGCCGCGCTCCACGGCGAGTCGGCCGACCCGAAGGCCTGCCTGGTCAGCAGGGACCAATCTTTCCAGGGATCGACATCCGGGCGGCGGGTCTCGTGAACGTTGATGGCATAGTGCTGGCCGAATGCAATGAGTGGACGGTATCCCTTCAGAGGGTTGCCAAGGCCCACCAACAGAAGGCCGAACAGCAGAATCGGCAGAACTGACAAAAAGAGCGTTTCTTGCCATCGTTCGCGCTGTCGCATGGCCAGATACACGGTGGCCAGCAGGATTGCCAGAGCCGTGGCCAGGCTTTCGGGCCGGACAAAGGCGGACAACACGAACCAGCAGGCCGCGACGCAAAGCCCCCGGGCCGGTCGGATGGCGCGCAGCACGCCCAGGACCGCGAATCCGGCGAAGACCATGCTGAACGACGTCACCGATGGGGGAATATTGTGCACATCCATGAACGCGAACCAGGCCAAGATCAGGATGATCGGGATCCGCTGCATTCCGACGGCTCTGAGGATGAGCCGTACGAGGGCAAGATTGGTTGCAAGCAGCAGCGACCAGTTGAAATAGTAGAGACGAATGGGGTCTGGCACGATCTTGGACCACAGGCCATACCAGAAGGCATACAAGGGGGCCCAGTCGGCCGGCGGCATACGCTCGAAGGCGTGGAGCCCATGGTGCAGATAGAGGGTCTCGTCGTACAGATGGAGGTCTTCGTGGTAGGCGCGAAACCAGCTTCGGGCAACGACGAGCGCCAGGATGAAGATCGCGAAGAACAGATCCTCTGTGGCTTGATGGCGCAACCGACCCGGCAATGGGGCGGATGTAACTGACGGTGGTTCCAACGCTCAGGGCCCCCGGGTGTGGATGGCATGTCCGAGGGCAGCCCGGCAGGCCTCCTGGAAGGCTTCCGAATAGGTCGGATGCGAATGGATTACGCGCCCGATCGTCTCGGCCGTGACTTGCGTTTCGATCGCCAGGGTTGCCTCGGCAATCATTTCGCCGGCCGCGTGGCCCGCTATCCCAACACCGAGCAGGACGTGGGAAGCCGGGTCGATCAGGACCTTGACGTGACCGATGGCCGCGTCGTCGGCTACAGCCCGGCCCAGGGCCGCGAACGGGAAGCGGCCCTTGAGCACCGGTTGCATGCGCTCTTTGGCCGCGTTCTCGGTCAGGCCCACGAAGGCCACCTCGGGGTCGGTGAAGGCCACTCCTGGAATCACCCGGGCCGTCAGGCTCGATGCTTGGCCCGCCATGGCCTCGGCCGCGATTTCGGCCTCGGCATGGGCCTTGTGTGCCAGCAAGGGAGGCCCGGCCAGATCACCGGCCGCAAAGATGCCGGGTACACGCGTGGACATGCGGTCGTCGATGTCCAAGAACCCGCGCGGATTCGGAATCAGGCCCACGGTGTCGAGTCCGATGTCCGTGCTCGAGGGACGTCGTCCGATCGACACCAGGACCTTGTCGGCCGCCACTACCTCGTCGCGGCCCCGTCGCTGCAGCCCCAGACGAAGTTCCTGGTCGACCCGTTCGACGGCAACCACCCGGGTGTCGGTCAAGATGGTTACTCCCATGCGCTTGAGGCTTGTGGCCACGACCAGCACGAGGTCGCGGTCCGTGCCAGGCATGAGTTGGTCCTGCAGTTCGACCACGGTCACGGCCGAACCCAGGCGAGCATACAGGGTGGCGAGTTCCAGGCCGATGTAGCCGCCTCCAATCACGCACAAGCGGGCAGGCACGCACGGCAGGTCGAGCGCATGCGACGACGACCAGACGTCTATCCCGTCGGTTGGGAGCAGGGGCAGATCGATGGGCGATGAGCCCGTGGCCAACAGCACGGATTCCGCCCCGATCAGGGTGGTCTGCCCGGCCTGCTCGATGGCCACTCGGCCGCGCCCGGCAAGACGGCCCCGTCCCGGCAACACCGTGACCCGGCCGGCCTTGAGCAGGGACCCGATGCCTTCGGTGAGGCGCTGCACCACCCCGTTTTTGTAGGTACGAAGCGCATCCGGAACCGCTTCGATCGCTCCGGTCGTAAGGCCTGTTTCCACCAGCGAGCGGGCATGTGCCACGGTTTTCGAGATGCCAAGCAAGGCCTTGGAGGGGATGCATCCCTCGCGAAGGCAGGTTCCACCAAGTCCACCCTCGTCGACGAGGGCGGTCAAAACGCCGAGTTGCCCCAGGCGGATGGCCGCCACATAGCCTGCGGGGCCGCCGCCAATCACCACGGCCTTGAAGGATTGTTGAATCGTTTCGCTCATGATGCCACGACCTCCTGTTGCGTTCAGGCCGCCCCGATTGTCTTGCAGATGCCACCGCGTGGCAATATACTGACGTTTCGAACCGGGCCTCATGATGACTCGAACGGCTGGGAGACAACATGCTTTCGCAACGATGGTGGCTTTTGGCAATGCCCGCACTCTTTCTGGCCTGCGGCGGGGGCGACGGCGGGAATACGACCGCGGATGTGGTGGTCACGGAAACGGTGCAGGACACGGCCGAGGCCGACGCAACGCCGTGCACCCTGACCGCGGACATCAGTGACTGGTACTATCACATCGAGCACCTCCGTGTGTTCGAGCCCGCAGGTGAGGACGGGGTGCTGGCGGAAACGCTGACGAGTTTGTGGAATACCCAGATCAGCAAGGATCAGTTGATCATCCTGTTCCACGTGACGCGATTCGACGCCGACGCCGGTGAACTCTGGTTTGAAGTGGGCAGTGCGGTCAAACACCCGAACGGCAACTATCAGATGGTGGCAAATCCGCCTCCGGAAGTGGTCAAGACCACGCTCGATGGGTGTCGCCTGCTCAGTTCGGAGGACGGGATCCTGAAGGTGTATCCGGACCTGGTCACGGTCCCCATCCCGGTGGTGCAGTTGCGGGTGGATGCAAACCTGACCGCGGACGGGACAGGCATCCTGGAGGGCGGCACATTGACCGGGGGCATCTGCACGACCGACGCGAAGGTCACGAACTTCAAACTGTTCGAGACGCAGTCGGGATGCACCAACTTCTACAACTTCATCTCGGACGTGGGCCTGAGCCCGGAAGCGACGGGCTTGTCCTGCGCCCTGGGTGGTTCGGACGGCTATGCCTTCGTGGGCTCGTTCGATGCCCGTCGCATCACCAACGTGGAAACCGGGACCATCACGGTCGAACGTACCTTCTCGTGCGACTGATCTCATGGACGTCGTATTCGCGACTCTGAACGCGGGCAAGGTGCAGGAGGTTTCGGCCCTGCTCGCGCCGGTGCGGGTACGCCTGCTCGGGCCCCGGGACGTAGGAATCCATCAACTTCCCGAAGAAACCGGACAAACTTTCCTCGACAATGCGGTGCTCAAGGCCGCGGCCCTGTATCGTCACAGCGGTCTGGCGTCGGTGGCCGACGATTCGGGTCTCGAGGTGGCGGCACTCGGGCAAGCTCCGGGGGTCCGTTCCGCACGGTTTTCGGGGCACGAGCACGATGACGCGGCCAACATCCGCACCCTGTTGCAGGCGTTGCGAGGCGTGACGGATCGGTCGGCACGCTTCGTGTGCACCGTGGCCTTCGTGTTCGATCCGGGGCGGTTGCAGGAAGCCGGGACCCATGCCCATCCATGGTTGCCCGAAGAGGCCGCTTTGTGGGTGTTCACTGGGGCGGTGGCCGGCCGGATCATCGATGATCCGCGCGGCAGCAATGGCTTTGGCTACGACCCGGTGTTCTTTCGGGATGACCTTGGCCGCACGTTTGCAGAACTCGCTCAGGACGAAAAGAACGCCCTGTCGCATCGGGGACAGGCCTTCCGGGCCCTGCGTGACCGTCTGGCGAAACTGCACGGTCCGGGTTAGAGAAGGGTGCAATCCATCGAACTGCCGGCGCTGCCCGCGCTTCCGGGGTTACCGCTCGAATTGCCCCCCGAACCGCCGGCCCCGCCGTTTCCAACGGTGCCGAAGGTGCTGGTCGTGCAATAGTCGGGTGCGAGGCCGGACAGGGCCGCGAAGATGCCGTAGGACGCACCCCCGCAACCGCCGCCGCCGCCGCCCCCATGGCCCCCACTGCCTCCCTGGCCGCCGTAGCCGCCCATCCCGATGGCGAAGGTATAGTTCAACCCCGAGATGTCGCCCCCGGCCCCGGGGCGGCCCCCGAACCCGCCGCTGCCGCCGTTGCCCCCCGAACCGCCGGCTCCGCCATGGTTGCGGATGAAGGTGTTGGCCGCGAGCGTGGGGGCCGAGGTCACGGCAGGGTCCGTGCGCACCATGAACAAAGCAAAGGACCCGCCCCCGGGGGAACCGGCGGTGCCGGCGCCTCCGCCGCATCCTCCTCCTCCGCCACCGCCGCCGCCGCTGCCGAACGTGTCGCCACCCGAGAGATTGCAATTCCGGTTGCCGAACGCAGCGGTGTTGATGCCGCCGCCGCCACCGCCACCGCCGCCGCCGCTGCCATGGGTCCCCAAGGCACCTGCTGTGCCCGTGGCCCCGGACCATTCCGAACCAATCAGGCCACCAGCGGGTGAGGCACAACCCTGGCCACCGCCCCCGGCGGTGCCAAACCCGCCGTCACTGCCCGGAGACCCGAACGCCGATGTCGAGTTGGTGTGCACGGTGCTGCAGTCATCGTCGAACGACCACAGCCCGCTGTGCCGGTCCCAACCCCCGGCTCCGCCGGTCCCGGGCGAGGTGCCCAGTCCCGATGATGCGGCAGCCTGATGGGTCCACGTGGTTGGGGTGGCGCCCGGACAAGCAGCAGGCCCGCCCGCGCCCCCCGTTGCCCCGCAGGTGCTGGTGCCCGCGACACCCCCGGTGCGGCTCCCACTGCAGGTCGCGGTGCCCAGGCTCGATGCCGCCTGTCCGGTGCCACCCGCGCCCCCATTGCTTCCTGCGCCGCCATTTCCGCCCGGGGCCCCGGTTGAACCTCGGCCCGCGTAGACGAGGTTGCCCGAGATGACCAGGTTGGCATCGCAGTCCCGCACCCACAGCGCATAAGAGTTTCCCCCCGGCGCGCCGGGTGCCGGGGTCAGGTGGTTGTTCTCGCCATAGATGGTGAAACCCGAAAACTCGGTGGGGGCCCGGACCCCGTCGATGATCACGGTGCGCTTGTGCGAGTCCACGATTGGTGAACTGCCCTGGATCACGGTGACGTTCGTGTCCGGGTCGTATTGCCAGGTGGCGCCGTTGTAGCCACCCTTGAGGCTGATACCGCTGCGCAGGCGAACGCTTTCGGGGTAGATGCCTTCGGACACGAGCACCCGGGTCTTGCCCGCGGCCACTCCGGCCAGATCGATGCCATACTGAATGGTCGCACACGGGCGATCCCAGACCCCGCAGCCAACCGCATCCTGTCCGCCGTTGCTCGGCGTGGATACGTACACCGCGGCGCCGTCTTGTTCCAGTTCGCACCCGTTTTCCGGGTTGTGGTCCGCATCGACGAAGAGGCCCACGCACGCGAAGGTGCACACGGGTTCCCCGCTGGCATCGCAATGCCCGTTGGCATGGTGTTGGGCGGGGTTGTAGATCTGCGTGCAGTTGGTGAAGCAGTTGCCGCAGGCCGTGTCGCGGCGATACTTCCCGTCGGTGAAAAATCCGTTGTCGATCGTGCCGTCGCAGTCGTCGTCCAGGTAGTTGCAGGATTCGACCTCGACAAGGCCCGCGATCGCGTTGCACACGATGCCGGTTTGCAGCGCGTCGCACACCCAGATGCCGGCACGCGTGCAGATGCCAAGACCTGCGTAACAGACTTCCCCCTTCTTCGGCCAGTCCTCATCCGTATCGCCCATACAGTCGTTGTCGAGCCCGTCGCACCGTTCGGGCGAAGCATTTCCGGGCACGGCATCGCACACGATGCCATCCAGCGAAGCCTTGCACACCATGGTTCCGGCGCGTCGGCACTCGCCTTGTCCGGCAAAGCATCCCTTGCCCTTGTCCCCCCACGTCTCGTCGATGCTGTTGTCGCAGTCGTTGTCGAGGCCATCGCACCGCTCGGTCGCAACCGAGCCCGGTACCGCATCGCACACGATGCCGTCGCCCGACGCCGTGCACACCATGGTCCCGGCGCGCCGGCACTCGCCTTGTCCGGCGAAGCACACCTTGCCCTTGTCCCCCCAGGTCTCGTCGACGCTGCGATCGCAGTCGTTGTCGAGTCCGTCGCAGCGCTCGGTCGCAACCGGTCCAGGGGTCGCGTTGCACACGAGTCCGGTCTGGCCCGGGTTGCACACCAGAGTACCCATCCGCTGGCATTCCCCGATGCCTTCGGAGCACACGGACCCCTTCATCGGCCAGGTTTCGTCGGTCGACCCATCGCAGTCGTTGTCCTTGGCATCGCAGCGCTCGGTGACGGGCGTGCCGGGGCTTTCGCTGCACTCTAGGCCGGCCTGGTTCGAGGTGCACTGAAGGGTGCCGACCTTGAGACATTCACCCACGCCTACGAAGCAGACCTTTCCGCGGTCCTCGAACCCCTCGTCGGTCACCGCGTCGCAGTCGTTGTCGAGGTTGTCGCACACCTCGGGACTCGAAGTTCCGGGCACGGCGTTGCAGACCGCGGCCGAACCATCGCTCGTGCACACGAACATGCCGATGCCCTGGCACGCGCCGATGCCCGCGTAGCACACCTTGCCGAGCATGGGAAAGGTTTCGTCCATCCGGCCGTTGCAGTTGTCGTCCTGGTAGTTGCACGTCTCGGGGACCGGGAATGCCGCGTCGCAGAACCAGGCCTTGCCCGCCTCGGTGTCGCGACAGAGCCAGTGGCCCGTGCACACGAAGGTCTCGATGTCGGTGTAGCGGTGTTCGCATGGGCCGAGTGCCGTTGGGGGTGTCAGTTGGTCATCCGCATATCCGTTGCAATCGTCATCCAGGCCATTGCACACCTCGCCTGCCGGGGTGCGGGCCGAACAGTCGATCCACCCGGTGGCGGATTCACACACCTCGGTGCCGTAGCAGACACCGAACGCATTTTCGCGGCCGCACACGCGCGTCATGCCGGCATTCGACGGGGTGCACTCGCAGGTGTCCGACTCGGGGAGGCACTGCCGAGCCCCTTGCACATCACGGCAGGCGTAGCCCGTGGGACAGTTTGTGCCCCAGAGCGAACCCTCCGAGCAATCACGGCCGCAGTACTTGAGGTTCGGCGTCTGGTCGAGCGACAGGCACAAATCCCCCTCGACGCCGCAGTTCGCGTTGGTTTCGCAGGGGTTGCACAGATTGGACCATTGGAACCGACAGGCGGTGTCGCTGGCCTCGTAGTAGCCGGGTGCGCATTCCTCGACCACGCACGAAGCAGGATCCCGGGTAGCGTCGCAGGCCACTACCTGGGCGAAGGGGATCACGCCATCGCACGAACGGTTGCACTGTCCGCAATGCAGCAAGCGATCGTACAGACCCGCTGCGTTCTTGAAATCCTCGTCGGTCGCGCCATCGCAATCGTCATCGAGGTAGTTGCACAACTCGGGGCCCGGTTCGGCACCCACACACTGCCACCCGGCCTCACCGCCGCAGGTCCACTGCCCCGCACATTCGCCCACGCCGGGCACCTGCTTGGTGCAGGGGGTTTCGGGCAGCAAGGGGGAATCGTCGATCACGAGATCGCAGTCGTCATCGTACCCGTTGCAGGTCTCGGTTGCGGGCACGGATGCCGTGCAGTTCACGAAGCCCTGATCCGGATCGCACGTTTCCATGCCGTAGCACGTGCCCTGTTCGTTCGTCTGCAAACAGGGACGCTGAGTGCCGGCCGTGAGGATCATGCAGTCGCAGGTGCCGCTGTTCGGGATGCACTGACCGTCATGGCACGTGAAGCTGGGGGGGCAGGAATCCTCTTCGCAGTCGAGGCCGCAACGCATCTGGCCGCCCACGCTCAGACAGATACCGCTGCCGCACTGGTTCGAATCCGTGCAGAAAGCGCACAGACTCGATGCCACGGGGATGCAGATCGACGCGAGGCTCTCGCCGAACACCACGCTCTTGCACGACCAGCCCGCGGGGCAGTCATCTTCGCACATTCGCGTGCACACGTAGCCCCCGAAGCCTTCGACGCAGATGCCCGAATCGCAGTTTGCGTTGTCGCTGCAAGGCGAGCCGAATGCCCCCGGCGGGATGTCCTGGATCGGGATGTCGTTGGTGACGGCATCCGGCAACACGTCGTCGATGGCGTCCGACGCCGCGGTGCCCCCGATGCCCAACGAGGCGGGCAGGACGAGCACGAACGACGACCCGATCGAAGGATTGCGGCCATCTCCGCACGACAGCCCTGTCAGCAGGAACAGGACCCCGAGTTCGCACGCACGACGTTGCCGCATGATGCCTCGTATGCCGCAGAAAGAGCATTCTACCCACGACAATCATCGGGGTTCGGCTTCGACCTTGTCAAGGCGGTGCATGGCCGGCACGGGTTTGACAACACCGCGAATTCTGCTAGAGTTCGCCGGCGCGTCTTGTCCGAACGGGCGCATCTGGAGGGAGACTGGGATGGACGTCCTGTCCCGAATCAAGCCCATCAACGACCTTCCGCTCGAAGGGCGGAGGGTGTTCATCCGGGCGGACCTCGATTGTCCGATGACCGCCGATGGATTCGTGGCCGATGATGCGCGGATCCAGTCGGCGTTGCCCGCGATCCGGCATGCGATTGCGCAAGGGGCCAAGGTCGTACTGGCCTCGACGCTGGGCCGTCCCCGCGGCAAGCGGGTGCCGGAACTGTCGCTGGCTCCCGTGGGCGAGAGGCTTGCCGAACTGCTCGATCAAGACGTCTACATGCCTGCCGACACCGTGGGCGACGGTCCGCGCAAGGTGGTGATGGAGCGCGTGGACGGTGAAGTGGTGCTGCTCGAGAACCTCGCCTTCAATCCTGAAGAAGAAGCCAACGATGACGTGTTCGCGCAACGCCTGGCGAGCCTCGCGGACATCTATGTCAACGACGCCTTTGCCAGCGTGAACCGGGCCCATGCCTCGGTGGATGCCATCACCCGTCACCTGCCGGTGCGCGGGGCTGGCCCCTTGCTCGCCCGGGAACTGCAGTTCATGCAGAAGGTGGCCACGGGGACGGACTGCCCGTTCGTGTTGCTCGTCGGCGGGTCAAGCCTGACGGACAAGACGGGACTGTTCAACCGAATGATGGCGCGGACCCGTTCGATGTGTATCGGCGGGGCCTTGGCTGCCACGTTCCTCAAGGCCCAGGGCCGGGCCGTAGGACGCACGCGCATCGAGGCCGACAAGATCGAGACCGCGACCGGCATTGTTGCCCGTGCCAAGGTGCGCGGGGTCGAGATCCTGCTGCCCACGGATGTGGTGGTTGCTGCCGAGGCGAACGAAAAGGCATTGCCCACGGTGGTGCCGGTTGATGAGATCCCGGAAGATGCCATGATTCTCGACATTGGACCGGCCACGGTTGTGGAGTTCTCCGCACGCGTGGGCACGGCCAAGATGATCCTTTGGAACGGCCCCATGGGCATGTTCGAACTGCGGCCCTTCCTGGCAGGCACCGAAGCCCTGGCCAAGGCCGTGTCGCGGTCGCGGGCCGTGAGCGTGGCCGTGGGACAAGACACGGCCGCGGCGATCCACCGTGCCATGATGACGCCGTTCTTTGCGCATGTTTCGGCCGGAGGCCGGGCAGCCCTGGACTACCTGGAAGGTCGGGAACTGCCGGGCGTCGAGGCCCTTCGGAAGGGGGACTGAGGTGGATCGGATGCGAAGACCGCTGATTGCGGGCAATTGGAAGATGTTTTTGGATGCGGATTCGGCGGTGACGCTGGCCCGGGATGTGCATCAGCGGGTGGCGCGGTGCCGGCACTGCGACATGGTGGTGCTGCCGGCATTCCCCTTGATTCCCGGGGTGGTGCGAGCCCTGTCCGATAGTCCTGTGGCGGTCGGTTCGCAGGATCTGAGTGCCGAACCCGAAGGCGCGTTCACCGGGGACGTGAGCGCCAAGATGTTGCTGAGCCTCGGGTGTACGTTTGCGACCATCGGGCATTCCGAGCGCCGCGAACACCACCTTGAAACGGACGAAGAATTGCATCGCAAGATCGTGCGGGCCGTGGATTCGGGCCTCGTCCCCATCTTCTGCGTGGGCGAGCGCCTGACCGAACGGGACGCGGGTCAGACCCTGATGCGCGTGGAACGCCAGGTGACCGTCGGGCTTCAAGGCCTGAGTGTGGCCCAGATGCAGCGCGTGGTGATCGCGTACGAACCGGTGTGGGCGATCGGCACGGGCCGGGTGGCGACCCCGGCTCAGGCCGAGGAGGTCCACGAATTCATCCGGAATCTGGTGCGCCGGATGTTCGGGGATGCCATTTCGGACGGGATGCGGATACTGTATGGCGGCAGCGTCAAGCCGGACAACGTGCGGGCGCTGATGGCACAGAAGGACGTCGACGGGGCCCTGGTTGGGGGCGCGAGCCTGTCGGCCGAGTCGTTTTCGGCGATCGTGAACTTTCAGGAATGAGGGCAAGATGGACCTGATCTACGGACTCATGGTGTCGTTGCACATCCTGGTATCATTGCTCCTGATCGTGGCGGTTCTGCTGCAGCCGGGACGCGGCGGCGGCGGGATGGGCGCGGTATTCGGGGGAGGTTCGTCCACATCCGTGTTCGGCGGACGGGGTGCGGCCACGTTCCTGAGCAAGGGCACAGGCATCATGGCGGCGATCTTCTTCGTGCTGTCGATCGGGATCGCGGTGATGGGGTCGGAGTCGAGCGTCACCGACGACGTGCCGACCGCCACGCAGACCGTGCCCACCGAACAGGACACCGCGCAGTAGCCGCACAAGAAGCGGGGGCGCAGGTCTCAGTGAACGGACCGGAACATCCGGTTCAGCGGCCACCAGATGAACAACGCCCGTCCCTTGATGTGTTCCACCGGGATGAAGCCCCAGAATCTGCCGTCGCTCGAGTTGTCGCGGTTGTCGCCCATGGCAAAGACGTGGCCCTGCGGGACCACGACTTCGGGAAAGTCCGGGTTGTGGGCCGAGTTGCCGATCTGACGGGGGTCGTCGGATGGCCAGTCCGGGTTGTTCATGCAACCCCGGAACACGTCGGATCCGGGCGCCACGTGCTGCGTGACGTAGGTCACATCACCCAATCGTTCGGTCTGACGAATGCACTGACACGCCGTGAGGTTGTCGTCACTGCACGACTGGCGGGAGGTTCCGGGGTCGGTGATCACCGCTTCGCCGTTCACGAACAGCACGTTGTCGGTCAGGCGCACGCGGTCCCCGGCCACGGCCACGATGCGCTTGATGAAGTCCTTGCCATGGTCATCGCCTTCGCCCGGGAACACGAACACCACGATTTCGCCACGCTCGGGCTGGCCGAACTCCGCAATCCGGACGTTTGTGAACGGGATGCGCGGGCCGTAGGAGAGCTTGTTGACAAAGAGGTGGTCACCGACCATGAGGGTCGGGATCATGGACCCGGTCGGGATCTTGAAGGCTTCGATGAAGAAAGCCCGGATGAACAGGGCGATCAGGATGGCCGACCCGAACGACTGGACATATTCGAATGCGGATGCCTTGCGCAGCACGGCCGAGTGACGATCCGTCTCGTCACGAAGGGCCTTCATGGCGGGTTCCAAGCGTGATGGTTGGGTGAGATGCGCGCGCACCTCGGAGATTCGTCCGTCGATGACGTTGCGGGCTGTGGGGGTCAGACGATGGCCCCGGTGCTTGAGGATTCGTTCGGTTTCGCGGACGAGCCGCACAGCCTCCTTCCGAAGGGCCTTGCTCTGCTGGTCGTTCAAGGACATCTCCTTTTCACAGTGCGTCTTCGACCGCGCGAAGGATAGCATGGTCGGGGCAGGACGCGTATACGGTAAAGGGGGGCACGCCCCCATTTATTCCGAGGTGCCCATCTTCTGCTGGACTGCAAGCCAGAGTGGCCCGAGCGTCGAGGCGTTCAGTCCGCACACCGGGACACCGCCCAGGGAGGCTGCTAGCAGGGCGACGGCGTCGGAATCCGACACGCGGTCGGTCTTGTTCAGGGCCAGCACCTGCGGGATCTGGTCGAGCTCGAGGTCCGACAGGATTTGCCGGACCGCAGCAATCTGCTCGTGGACGTTGGGGTCCGACACATCCGCGACGAGGATCAGTACCTTGGCCAGACCGATCTCCTCAAGCGTTGCGCGGAATGCGCCCACGAGGTCCGGTGGCAGGGACCGGATGAATCCGACCGTGTCGGTGAGCAAGATCGGACCATGCCCTTCCACGTAGGCCCGGCGCGTGGTGGGGTCGAGCGTCGCGAACAGCCGGTCCTGGGCCTGCACCCCGGCGGCGGTCATCGTGTTGAAGATGGTGGACTTTCCCGCATTGGTATATCCGACCAGGGCCACCAGCGGCACGGCCGATTCCTGGCGGCGCGCTCGACGCCGCGCCCTCTGTTGCGACAGCACATCGATCCGCCCCTCGAGTTGATGAATGCGCTCACGCGCGCGGCGACGCTCCATCTCGAGCTTCGTTTCGCCGGGACCCAGGGTCCCGATGCCACCGGTGAGGCGCGAGAGGGAGTCGTCCTTTTCCGACAGTCGCGGCAGGTTGTAGCGCAACTGGGCCAGTTCGACCTGGAGGCGCCCATCGCTGGTGTGTGCGTGCTTGGCGAAGATGTCCAGAATCAACTGATTGCGATCGATGACGCGAACCCCGGTTTCCTGGGCCATGGCCCGTTGTTGCGAGGGGGTGAGCGACACTCCGCAGATGATCAGGTCCACGCCCTTCTGCAGCGCGGCCATGGTGACCGAGGCCAGCTTGCCCCGCCCGATCACGGTCCTAGGATCCGGCTGGGCACGCCGTTGCACCACCGTGTCGGCAACCACGATGCCGGCCGTATCGCACAGGGCATGGAGTTCGGCAACGGTCCAGCCAAGCTCGCGGGAACGCCCGGCCCAAGGCAGGACAATGATGGCCACGTCGCGTACGACCCGTCCCTGGGTTCCGCCATCGCGCAGCATCGAGGCATCGTGCCGCATCCGGGTTTCGATATCGCGCACGGTTTCGTCGAAACGGACCTCGACCTGGGCCGGGAAGGCAAGGGGCAGGACTTCCCACAGACGCTCGTCGGGATTGGCAGGAAGCAGCCACCCCACGCTGACCCGGGGCAGATGACCGGCCACTTCTGCAAGCACGCCCACCGAGGCGTCGAGCGAATAGAGCCGCAGGTCGTTGAGGTCCTGGGTGTCCAGACCCTGGCCATCCAGTCGGGAGTGAATCAGGCGGAAGCCGCCGAGTCGTCCGGGACCGGTACGACGTCGGGCGTGCGAGGGAATCGTGAGGTTGGTAGCGGTGCCGACGAGCACCTCGGACACCACGCCTCGACGGTCCACCAGCAGACCGATGCGGCGGCCCACGGCCAGCGAGACGTCGGCAATCGCCAAGGCCATGGGGGGATCGACGAAGGTTTCGCGGCTGGCGCGACGCTCGAAGAGCCCTTCGACGAGGCGGACGTCGCTGATCGAAAGACCGTCCAGATTGCCGATCGCCTTCAATCCGCTTCCTCCAATGCCTTCATCTTGTATGCGAGCGTGCGCGGACTGATCTCGAGCATACGAGCGGCCTGTTCACGGTGACCATGCGCGGAGGCGAGCGCTTCCTGGATCAGCCGTCGTTCGAGGGCGCGAACATTGCGGGCGAGGGACAGGCCAGGCAGTGTCGACGCGACGGAAAGGATGCGAACTCGCTCGGGCAGGTCCTCGCGCCGAATGGTGTCCCCGTCGATCATGAGCACGGTCTGCTCGATCACATTTTGGAGTTCCCTGACGTTCCCGGGCCATGCGTAGGCCTGCAGGGCAGCGAGTGCGTCCGGGGCCATGCGGACCGGGGGCCGTCGCTGGCGATCGCTGGCCTCCTGTGCCATGTGAACGGCCAGAACTGCCACGTCTTCGGGGCGCTCCCGCAGGGGCGGCACGTGCAATGGCAGGGCATTGAGCCGGTGATACAGGTCTTTTCGGAAGCGTCCGGATGCCATGTCCGCAGACAGATCACGGCTCGTCGATGCCATGATCCGCACGTCGGCCCGCCGCAGCAAGGTTTCCCCCAGGCGGGTGAACTCGCCTTCCTGCAGGAATCGCAGAAGCTTGACCTGCAAATCGAACGGGAACTCGCCGATTTCGTCGAGGAACAGACTGCCTCCCCCGGCGGCCTCGATCAGACCTCGCCGAGGGGCATCGGCACCCGTGAAGGCGCCACGGGCGTGGCCGAACAGTTCGGATTCCACGAGGGCCGGCGACAGGGCCGCGCAGCTCACGGCAACGAAGGGGCCCGCCGCGCGGGGGGACGCCGCATGGATGAAGCGGGCCACAACTTCCTTACCAGACCCGGATTCGCCGGTGAGCAGAATGGTCGCCGGATGAGTGGCCATGCGCCGACCCAGGTCCAGCAAGGTCTTCATGACCCTGGATTGTGCAATGATGTCGCTGCAATCCACTGAACGTGGAGCCATCAAAGGGGATTCGTTGTCGGGGTAGAGGTGTTTGGTGTGGGCGGTACGGGGACTTCGGTCATCTTCATGTTGCACTCCTTCGAGTGCAAACCGCCGCAATTGGCATCCCCCTCCTTGCAGCCGCAACCCTTGCCAGGCATGGGTATGGGAAGGGTGGTTGCCGGATCCTTCATGGGGCATTCGCCCTTGGCCTTCATGGGGCACTCGCCCTTGGCCTTCATCGGACAGTCGTCCT
>CAYRIB010000001.1:70400-79193 GCA_964424165.1 uncultured Myxococcales bacterium
TCGCCCTTGGCCTTCATGGGGCACTCGCCCTTGGCCTTCATCGGACAGTCGTCCTTGGCGCAAGGGCAATCCGCCTTGTCCTTGCATGGGCAACCTGCATCCATGGCCGGTGTGTCAGTTGCGGCCTTCTGCTGACAGGGACAGGCCGCGAGCGCCACCGAGGCGATCCCCAGGGACACCGCAGCAATCACGAACATCGAAAGAACCATCTGCTTCTTCATGGCATCGTCCTATCACCCAAAGGTGTTCAAAGGATAGGGATTGAGAACACCGGCGTCAAGCGTGTGGCACGGAATGGGGCTACTTGCCCTGCATGGCCTTCTTGGATGCCTTGAGCGGGTTGACCTTCTTGGCCTCCTCGACCTTGCGGACGATGTGGGTCGCGAGGCTGCAGACCCCGAACATCCACTTGGCCTTGGGGTCCGGGAAGGTCTTGCAATACTTCTTGTCGCCCACTGCTATGACGTTGGCGCAACCCTCGCACTTCGCCACGATCTCCTTGCAGGTCCCGCCGGCGAACGAGCATCCCTTGGCGGTCATGAACGTGCACTCGGTTCCCTTCTTCGTCGTCGCGCAAATCATCTCTTATCCTCTCTTCAGCATGCCATCAATAAAGGCGGCGAATTATCGGTCCGAGTACACCAGCTGTCAACAAAAAACGATGTTGGCCCTTGCTGGATGCGGATTTGAACCCTATCTGAGGGTCGGTGTAACCGGTGGAGGCACAGGCATGGGCGGAGGCGGCTCGATGGTCGACGGTGAAGGCTGCGGAACCTCCTTGGGGGGGAGCGTCTTGAGTCCCTTCTGGAACGTGACCTTGCCTTCGAAACGCCACATCTTCACGTTCTTTCCCACGGGGACCAGCTTCCAGTCTTCGGGCTTGAGCGTGATCTCCACGGGCGCCAGATCCCGGTAAATCGGAGTCAATGCCAGGACATGCGCCTGGGTCCGTACCACGCCATGCAACACCACGGTCTTTCCGCCATTGAGGAATTCGTGTTCCTCCCAGGCCTCGCCGTCCATCAGGATTTTGGGATAGTCGGACGTGACCTGCAGCCGGACCTCGCCGACCGTGACCTCGTCGGGCGTGGTCGCCGAAATCCCCTCGACGCCTTCCTGGGCACTCACATGTGCCGCACCGAAGACCAGCAAGATGCCGACCAGAGCCGAAGCGATTCTCATGCACACCTCCCTGCGTTCAAACCCGAACGACGCAATCCGAGGGGAAAGCGTCCGGGCGAGGTACAGGTGATGCCCGCACCTCCCCTGGGAAATTCTGCCAATTTTCAATCCCTCAGTAAAGGGGCGCGGTCTGGGACCATTCGTTGCGCAGGGCATTCGGGAGCAAGGCCGCGATACCGAAGCCTGCCGGGCGTGCCAGCCCAGCCAGATCCGCGCGGAGTCGCAGGATGCGTGCGGCATCTCCGGACTGCAGGATGCGGCGTGTCAGGTCGCGAACCTGCTGTTCGTTGACAGGCAGAGGTCCGCGGGACGGGATCTGCCGCAACACGTCCTGTACGCGCGCATTGGTCAGCACCGACCCTGGGGTCTCGAGGGATGCCAGGGCCGACAGACGGGCGAGCGCCTCCTTCCGCCAGGCTACCGGATCTGAAGCGGCCACGAGGGCCATGACCAGATCGCTTCCCGACACCTCGGGACTCCAGGCACAGGTCATCAGGTCGCGCAGCGCATCCGCTTGATCGACAGAAACGGCTGCCAGAAGCATGGAGCCCGGGCTCCGTGCCGCGCAGTCGTCGGAAAGCGGTGCGCGCCCCTCGGCGGCGGGGCCGGGCGGCAGGAGCGACAGGCCGATGGCCGCCGCAGACGCCAACAAACGGTTGGAACCTGCGGCGACATCGCGCAGCAGCGGTGCGGCGGTGGCGTCACCAACGAATCCCAGTCCGATCAGGGCGATGCCTGCCATGCTTGTTCCACGGGGGTCTCGTGCAGCGAGCGACAGCAGGGCCACGGCCTCGGGTCCCTTCAGGACCCAAGCGGCCTGGATGGCCATGCGCTTCTGTTCGGGCAGGAGCTTCGTAAACGAGGTCTGCAGAGCGGGAAGCAGGTCCCGGACCCCGGTGCGTGCAAGCGCCGCGATCTCGGAAGGGGCCGGCAGATCCCCGTCCTCGGTCAACTGTCGCAGGACCGCGTAGGCCCCGGATGAACCGGTCAGGCGGGTCAGGAACTCGGTGACATCATGTCGAAGAAAGGGGTTGGTCGTGCGAAGGCCGATGCCAAGGGCCGTAACCATGCGCTGATGGCGGGACGATTCCTTGAGATCCTGGGCAGACAGCCGCTGCGCCGCCAGCAGCATGATGCGCAAGGGCAGATCGCGAGGGTCCTGCGAATCGGCGATCAGTCGCCTTGTCAGGCCATCGAGCACCTGACGCAAAAAGGGCGTGGTTGCCAGGGGCGATGCCACCGCGGCCTGGAGCGCCTGCCCGGTTTCGGGCTGACGGCAGCGATCCAGGGCCATGAGCGCGAACTCGGCGAGCGTGGAATCGGCCAGCCGGCCCGGGGCATGGCGCAGCAGATGGCTGACCGCGAATTCGTCGGGTTGGCCCGTGGCCATCGCTGCCGCGGCGCCCAAGCTCACGCACCGCCGTGCCGCGGCCTCGTCGCCCGCGGCCAGGGCCAGCAGCAAGGCAGCGGCTTGGCGGGCCTCTTCGGACCTGGCCGAAGCGATCTCCTTGCGCAAGGCGCGTTCGTCCCCCGAAGCGGTGAGCAGTGGCCACATGAATCCGAGGGGGTCCTGGCCGAGGGTCGTGGCCTGGGAACGTGCGGCGGTGAGTGCCTCGGACAGGTCCCGAGGGGGGATCAAACGGGCGTCAGTGGCCTGGGGTGCAGGTTCGCCCGGAGGTCCGGGCCTGCGGGCAGGACGCGGTGGTCGGCGCCCCGCACTGCGGGGAACCTTCTCGCCCTGAGGCGGATTGAGCACACCGAGGGTCTCGCGTGCGGCCTGGTCGTTCGGGGCCAGGGTCAGCAACCGCCGCAATGCCTCCGATGCCCCATCCCGGTCCCCGAGCGACAGTCGGGCTTCGGCCAACACCCGCCATTCCTCGACCGCAGCCCCGGTTTCGAACACCGATCGAGTGTCATCGGCAAAACGTGACAGTTGACCCTGTGCAGACAAGCTTTCGCTCAGCAACCGGGTCGCGCTCGATCGCTTCTTGCCCGCGGCTGGTGGGGGATTGAGGGCATCTCGAAGCAGTAGTGACGCGGAATCAGCGCGGCCCGCGGTGAGCAGTGTGCGGGCAATGGCCATGGCGCGGTCGAGGGAGGGCCGATTGCCCTTGCCTTCGGCCCGTGCGGCGGCCAGTGCAATGGCCTCGTCGAGGTTCATCGACGAGGACGTCGGGTTCGAGGACTTGGACGACCCCGCAGACGGTGACTTGCCGGGCTTGCGAGGGGACCAGTCCTGACCGAGCAGGGGCTGGGGCACCGCCAGACCGAGGAGCAAGGCCGCAAGAAACAGCGAGAATCGTTTGTGCAACATGGCCGCCAACCCCAACGGGGGACACTGAGACATGATAGCAAAAACGCAAGAACCCGAACGACCGCGATGAAAGGGGGGGTGAAAAGGTGTATTCTTCGGTCATTGTTGTTGGCAAACATGCCGAAGGAGGTATCGAAATGAAGCTTTCAAGGTGGATCCTGTTCCTGATCGTGATGGCTTGGGCGCTTCCAGTGATGGCCGAGGACCAGGTGGATGATCGCCCGTCGCTGTTGTCCCGGGACCCAGGCAAGGATTCCGGCGCGATGGAGAAGAAAGATGCCGAACCGCGCGATGCCACCGGGGTGGTCGTGGATGCGAAGGCCGCCAAGAAGGCCCGCAAGGCGGAACTGAAAGCGGAACGCGAGCGCAAGCGGGCCGAGCGCAAGGCCCTCATGCAAGAGAAGAAGGCGGCCCGGAAGGCCGAGCGTGAGCGTAAGCACGCAGAACGTCAGGCGCGCATGCAAGAACAGAAAGATCGCCACGAGGCAGCAAAGGCAGCGCGCAAGGATGCGAGCGATGCCAGGCATGCGGAGGTAAAGGCCAAGGTCGAAAAGAAGAAGGCCGACGTCGAGGAAAAGCAGGCCGAAAAAAGGGCCGAGGTCGAAGCCAAGAAGGCCGACAAGAAGGCCGAGGTCGAGGAGAAAAAGGCCGAAAAAAAGGCCGAGATCGACGAGAAGAAGGCTGAATTGAAGACCAAGGTCGATGAGAAGGCGGCCGAGATCCGCTAATGGCCCTGCGCCGACGTGCTACCGTTCGAAAACACCCGGCTCCACGTCGCCATCTCCCTCCTCGCCGTGATAGACCCTCTCCAGATGGGCCGCCAGTTCCGCCAGCTTCGGGGTTCCGATGCCGGCCCGGACCTCCTGCATCAGGCGATGATAGAAGTGCAGGTTGTGTGCGGTACACAGCATGCTGGCCAGGATCTCCCGCGCCAAGAACAGGTGACGCAGATAGGCGCGGGTGAAATGGGTACACGTGTAGCAATCGCAATCCGGGTCCGGGGGCGTCAGATCATCGCGATACTGGGCATGCTTGATCACGATCCGGCCGTTTCGCGTGAGCAGGAGACCATTGCGCCCCGCCCGCGTGGGGAATACGCAGTCGAACATGTCCACTCCGGCCATGGCCCCGCGGGCCAGGTCCGGGGGTACGCCAACGCCCATGAGGTAGCGCGGCTTGTTGGCCGGAAGCATTTTCGCCGTGGCCTCGACCACCGGATACATGTGCTGCGGGGGCTCCCCGACTGACAGTCCCCCGATCGCGATGCCTTCGAACGGCATGGCCGCGATCTCGGCAGCATGTCGGGCCCGAAGTTGGAGGTCGAGCCCGCCCTGCACGATGCCGAAGACGGCCTGATCGCCCCGGGTTCTGGCCTCGATACAGCGTTTGGCCCATCGCGTGCTCAGTTCCATGGCGCGTTCGATCTCGTCTTTGCCCGCGGTCGACGGCGGGCACACGTCCAGAACCATGGCGATGTCCGACCCGAGAGCCTCTTCGATGCCGATCACGCCTTCGGGGGTGAACGAATGCAGGGACCCATCGATATGCGAGCGGAACTGCACGCCATCGTTGCCCAGATCGCGCAATTTGGCCAGGCTGTAAACTTGGAAGCCCCCGGAGTCGGTCAGGATCGCGCCGTCCCATCCCATGAAGCGGTGCAACCCCCCGTGCCGCGCGATGAGTTCGGGCCCCGGGCGCATCGCAAGATGATAGGTGTTGGCCAGGATCAGCCCGAATCCGATGGCCTGTACCTGGCTGGGCAGCATGGCCTTGACCGTAGCCTGCGTGCCCACGGGCATGAAAGCGGGCGTGTCGATGGCCCCGTGGGGAGTGGTCAGACGCCCCAACCGGGCCCCGCAAGAGGAGTCCGCGCGCAGCACTTCGAAGCCGAAACCGTGGGACATCAGGGGGACCTCCTAGGCGATGAACATGGCGTCGCCGTATGAATAGAAGCGGTAACCTTCGCGGACGGCCAGGCGGTACGCGGACATCATCCGGGTGCGGCCCGCGAATGCGCTCACCAGGGCCAGCAGCGACGAACCGGGAAGATGGAAATTGGTGACCATGCCCGACACGATTCGGAAAGTAAAACCCGGACAAACGAAGAGCCGGGTGCTGCCACCCCCGGCGACCAGACGCCCGTTCATCCCCGCGGTCTCGAGGGTCCTGACCACGGTCGTGCCGACCGCGATCACGCGCCGCCCCTCGTCGATTGCAGCGTTGACGGCCGTGGCCGTGTCGGCCGAAATCGTGAACATCTCGATTCCGACGTCGTGCTGCCGAATGTCCGGGGTCTTGATGGGTCGGAAGGTGCCGGGCCCCACGTGCAGGGTCACGCGGCAGGTCTGCACCCCCATGGCATCGAGGCGTTCAAGCAGGTCGGACGTGAAATGCAGCCCTGCCGTGGGTGCGGCCACCGAGCCATCCAGGCGGGCATACACGGTCTGGTAGCGCTCCGAATCGAGGTCGTGCAGTGCCTCGTCGGGGCGGTGGATGTAGGGGGGCAGGGGAACATGGCCGAAGGCCGCAAGCAGGTCCATGGGCAGGGCCGATCCCAGGGGCTGGAAGGTCGCGGTGCCGTCGGCGTCGGTGTGGACGAGTTGCACGGCTTGCGGGGTCGGTTGATGTTCCCGGTCGAGGAGCGTCAGCCGTGTGCCGGGCTGAAGCCCCCGATGGGTCTTGTACAGGGCCACGAATTGCGGGCCTTCCTGCCGAACGAACAGCAGTTCCACCAGGCCTCCGGATGGCTTCGTGGCGAACAGACGGGCTGGAACGACCCGCGTGTCGTTGATCACGAGACAGTCGCCCGGCCTCAGATGCGATGGCAGATCCGCAAAATGCGCATGTCCGGTCACCCCTTTCTTCCGGTCGACGATGAGCAAGCGGGATGCGGACCGCGATGCCAGCGGGCGCTGTGCGATCTGGTCCGGCGGCAGTTGGTATCGATAGGATTCCAGTCGGAATTGCGGGGGAATCATTGGTTCCAAGACAGCGTTCCTGGTTCGACCCGGGCGGAATTATAGGGGGAGATAGCGTGACTGTCACCGGGGATGAGGGCGACGTCACCGGGATTTGGCAGGGGGTAGGCCGGAAGCGTCAGAACGGAGGTTCGGAATAAAACTCCAGGCGTTCGCCCGAGTGTGGATGGGTGAAACGCAGGAGGCAGGCATGAAGGCGAAGCCGTCCTTGCCCGTTGTCGATACCGTAGAGTCGATCTCCGACAATCGGAATCCCAAGCCCGTAGATCGAGGCAGCGTGCAGGCGGAGTTGGTGGGTCCGTCCGGTGACCGGGCAGAACTCGACGCGCGTTTGGCCATTCTCGATGGCCAGCTTCTTCCAGTGCGTGATCCCGACCTTTCCGTGGATCGGATCGTAGATCTGGCGGGGACGGTTTTCCACGTCGAGCCGAAAGGGCAGTTCGATCGTGCCTTCGTGACCGGTGACTTCGCCGTCGAGCAGTGCGATGTAGCGCTTTTGCGTTTCCCGGTCGTGGAACTGGCGCGACAGGGCGCGATGGGTCTGTGCCGTGAGCGCCAAGACCATCAGGCCGGAGGTGTCCATGTCCAGTCGGTGCACGGCCGGTTGCTCGATGCAGCCCGGACGAAGCGCCCGGACGCGAGCCACGACACAATCCTGCCGGTCTGCGCCCCGGCCCGGCACGGCCAGCAGTCCGGAAGGTTTCACCACAACCATCAGGTCTTCGTCACTGTGGACGATGGGAAGGACATCTTGATCTTCCATGGCATGCAACCGCCCGCCCAGCCTACATGAAGGGAAGGAACAAACGCGCGGCCTTGATCTTCGTCCACTCCAAGGCATCGAACTCGGTGGGGGCTGGTTGGGAATACGCCAGGTGTTCCTGGAACGTCTGAGCGAGACTCTGAACCGTGTACAGATCGTCGGTCAGGCCCATGATTTCCGAGGTCATGTGGATACTGTGACCACACAGATTGAACGAACCGACCAGGCCCCATCGCCCGTCGATCAGCACGGTCTTGGAATGAATGGTTTGCGTTCCGAGGATCTCGCGCACGTGCACGTTACCCTGAGCGAACATCTTGTAGAAGTTGGCGGAAGCGTACCAGAGCGACGCCACATCATTGGATTCTTTCGAGTTCGTGATGATGTCCACCCGCACCCCTCGCCGTGCGGCCTCCAGAAGAGCTTCGCGAAGGCGTCGTGACGGAATGAGATAGGCGTTTTCAATCTGGATCGATGCCTTGGCCATCCGAAAGAGCGCTGCGTGCAGAATGTGACCGGCCGAGTCCGACTGGGTGCGCGGGTCGCTGTAGATCGACCGCACCGTGCTGACGCCGGACTGGGATTGGACGGGTGGAAAGTAGCGGCTCATGGTCGAACGCACGGGTTCGTCGATGGACGGGCAGAAGTAGCCGCGCTTCTTCTGTTGCGGGCAGTTGGCTTCGCGTTCCCACACCACGAACTGATCCCATTGTTTCAAGAAGATCGCCTGCATGGAACGCGCGGCCGGTCCCTCCAGGATCACGTCGTAGTCGAACCACTGACCCTGTCCGAAGTAGTGGTTGTTGACGTTACGCCCCCCCATGATCGCCACGCGCCCGTCCACGATGAAGATCTTTTCGTGCACGCGCTCGATTCTGCGCACCTCGTCCGCGACCTTGAGCCAGCCGCCGATCGGATTGAAGCCCAGCACGGTGACGCCACAATCCCGCAATTGTTCAAGGGCCACGTGATCGGACATGGACTGGTAGAACGAATCGAAGATGAGGCGGACCTCGACGCCGCGCTGGACCGCACGGCAGAACGAGTCCACCAGGGCAAGACCGGTTTCGTCAGCGGTCCAGTAAAGCACGACGAAGTGGATCGACGAAGTGGCCTGATCGGCCAGCATGATTCGGGCGTCCAGGGATGACGGACCGGTCGGCAGGGGCTCCAGGACGTTGCCGTGATTTTCCTCGCTGGCAAAGTGGCTGTCCCAGAATGCCGTGGCCTGCAACGTTCCAAGCCCTTCGAAGCAAACATCGTCGATGCAGAGTTGATCATTCGGGCAATCCCCGTCGTTCTTGCAGGGCATGCCCGCAAGGCTTTCGAAGATATTGGTATCCGGCGTGTTATCGTCGATCCAGGAATCGGCCTTGCCGTCGCTCGGCCAATCCAAGGCAGCGAGATCCTCACAGCCCATCTGGAGCACCATGTTGCCAAAGGTGGCCATGTCGTCGTCACATTCGGGGACTTCCATCAACTTGCCGGTGCATTCATAGACCCTGGCCTGAGCCTGTTCGCAGACCGAGGACTCCGGATCGGCCGACGGACCGCAT
>CAYRIB010000001.1:79293-117421 GCA_964424165.1 uncultured Myxococcales bacterium
GGGAGGTTCATTGGATACGACGACGTTTGCTGATCTCGGTTGTGCCGAACCCTTTCTTCTCGCCCTCGAACAACGTGGATTTCACACCCCGACCGAGGTTCAGGCGGAATGCTTCATGCCGGGAATGCAGGGCCGGGATTTGCTGGTCCAGAGTTGCACCGGTAGCGGCAAGACGCTGGCGTTCGGCTTGCCCCTCATGCACCGGCTCTCTGCGGCGAAGCATCCGCAGGCCATCGTGCTGACGCCCACCCGCGAGTTGGCGCAGCAGGTTGCGGTCGAAATGCGAAGCGTGATGCCTCGATTGTCGATCGCCTTGCTCGTAGGCGGCACGAGTTACGAACCCCAGTTCTCGGCCCTGCACTTGGGTGCGTCGGTGGTCGTGGGAACGCCTGGTCGCGTCCTGGACCATCTGGATCGAGGAAGCCTGGACCTTGCCACGGTAACGATGGTCGTGCTCGACGAGTGCGACGAGATGCTGAATATGGGTTTCATCGAGGATGTCGAGAAGATCCTTGCGAGAGCTCATGACGACCCGCAGACATACCTGTTTTCGGCCACGCTGCCAGCGCCGATCGCGAGCCTTGCGAACAGGTTCCTGAAGGATCCCTACCGGGTGCAACTGGGCGAGTCCGGGGGTGTTACGTCGCACGTGGACATCACCCACACTCCATGCCTTGTGGACGAGCGGCAGCACGTGAGGGCGTTGGTGAACTTCCTTCTGCTGGATGAACCGCCCTCCGCACTGATCTTCTCGAAGCGCCGCAACGAGGCCGAGGAGATCTCGGAGGCACTGAGGGAGGCTGGCCTGGCGGCGGAGTATCTTCACGGGGACCTGGTTCAGAGTGTCCGAACCCGCATCATGACGGCCTTCAAGGTGGGAAAGTTGCGCTATCTCGTGGCCACGGACGTGGCGGCTCGAGGCATTGATGTCGAGAACATGCCTTTGGTCGTTCATGTGGGGATTCCCATGCTGCTCGAGAACTACATCCATCGTTCCGGACGAACGGGACGGGCCGGGTCCAAAGGAACGAGCCTGGCGCTGGTGGGTTTCAAGGAGGCGCGCATTCTGGCGGCATGGGCGCGACGAGGCGGGCTGGTGCTGAACTGGCGTTCTGTGCCGAAGCGTGAAGAGATCCGCGAGGCCCGAGTCCGTCGCCTGGGCGAGCGCATGGCCACGGCAGAGGTATCTCCCCACTTCAGGGGCCTCGCGCAAGAACTGTTGGCGGGGCAAGAACCCGAGGCCCTGGTCGCGCTCCTCCTTTCCATGATGGAACGTGATGTCCACAAGGGCTTCGATATTCCCGAGCCGGTCCGGGCCGACGCTTCGAGCGAGCGTCGGAATCGTGGCGTGCGTGATGCCCCGAAGCAGGCCTGGAAGTCGAAACCGCGTTTCGGCCCGCAGTCCGAGAACCGTGGCGGGAACCGCCGGACTTTCAAGCGCGCGGGAGCGAAGTCGGGTCGGTGACTTGGGTCGCGGCTAGCGCATCGGAACCATCGGCAGGATCGAGACTACCGGACGATGATCCGACACCTGATCCTCGTAGTCGAAGGCGGTGATCTGCTCGTCGAGTTCCAGGATGTCGGCGAAGCCGCCGGCCGCGAGGCTGGTCGTGACGATGATGTGGTCGAGCAAACTCGGATAAGGAATGTACGAATACTCGTCGGCCTGGGCGAGTGGCAGCGTCAGGATCGCGTACTGTGACGGATCGTCCAAGAAAGGCGTGAACACGTTGTCGGACGCGGCGTCGGCTGGGGAGTCGTTGAAGTCCCCCACAATCATCACCCCGACATCCGGCGTGGCTGTTTGCAGATCATCCGCGAAGTTCTTGAGTCTGGCCAAGGCCTCCTGGCGCCTTGCGGCGTCGCTGCCGTCAATGCCTGCCTTGAGGTGAACGTCGATCAGCGTGAAGCGGGCCCCGACTCCGTTCGGGAGGTGGACCTCGATGTCGGCCTTGAGCGGTGGCCGCGGGAAAGCGCTGTTGTCCGACGGAAAGATGGCCGAGACCGCCTGCACGGTGACCTGATCCACCCGGTAGATGAGGCCGGTCTTCTGATATTCGCCCGTGCCGTACTGATCGCTCGACAAGACCCCATCGTAGCCGGGCAGGGCGCACACCAGTTTCCAGAAGGCAACGACGTCCGCGATTTCCTGGACGGCCACCAGATCCGCCCCCATCTGCCAGATCAGGTCCGCGACCTTGTCCGGGGTGCTTGCGTCGATCGGGAACTGTCGGATGTTCCAGGTGACCACCTCGAAGGTGTCCACGTCGCCAACGCTCCAGGGCTGTGGATCTGCCGGCGGGCGATCGGGAGCCGCGCACGAAGGAGTCGCATCCGGTGGCGCCACGTCGGGCTGAATCCATGCCTCGTACGCGTCGACGTCGGTTGCATCCGACGGGTCCGGGAACAGGGATGACCGCCCCGAGCAGCCCCACCCTATTAGGCCGGTGAAGAGCGGCAACAGCACGGCCCATGTGAGCCTTGGATTGGCACCCATCATGCGCCCACTATAGCGGAACGGGTTTGGGAATGCGACGGACGGCTTCTTTCCTGGGACATTGATGCTTGGGCATTGGCCCGCCATGCTGCTCGACACGAATCAGAGCCCTGCGATGATCGTAACCACAGCAGCAGTGTTCGTGGTCGATAGTCCCCTGCGGAGGTCGATGATGGAACGGATGGGCGCGCGCTACTTCTTCATCGTGCGCACGAAGCAGTCGTCGCGATCCGACCCTTGGGGCTTTTTCGTGCAGGCAAGAGCCTCGGGATTTGCCTTCCAGGCACGATAGCACGCAAGGCCCTCGGGCTCCGAGCACTCCTCGATTAGCGTGCAACCGCAATCCTCTGGGGTTGGACCGCACTCGTCATTCTGGAACCGGCTCACCGCGGCCCGGCCATCGGGACACGTGAACTCGGGGGCAGCCCGACGGCATGGACCAACAACGGCGCCGGTGAAGACCAGGTCACGCCGTTTGAAACAGTCGGAGGCATTGCGGGTCTGCTTGCAGTCCGGAGGTTCCACGTCCCCGGACGTGCCGAATTTCGGCTGGCCGAATGGGGCGCAATCCACCAACTTCGAGTCGCCTACCCGCCACTCGCAGTCCTGTTTCATGCCCTTGCGACAACAGATGCTGGACCGCGTGAACTGGCGACAGCCGCACTTCTGCAGCACCACCATGTCGACGTCCCGACACACGCCGACGTCGTACAGGTACTGCTGGCCGGCCAGTTCGCGGGTTGCGCGTTCCCCACCCTGGTCCACGCACTTCAGAACCTTTTCCGTAGCGGACGTGGGCGTGAACGTGCGCTTGCAGAGAGCCTCCGTGACTGGCTTCGACTGCACATACGCTGGGGCCAGGCACAGGGATAGGGAGACTCCGATGAACCAGGCTCGAACGTCGCGCATGGTTCCTCCAGGGTGTGAGGTTTCCATGATGCTAGAACTTGCGTGACCTTAATGCAACAGCAGGTTTCAGCGCGGAGGCTCTACTTCTGCTGATCTCATTCACCTAATTGATGGACGTGACCCATGCAAATCTCCAAGGCAATGACCGTTCTGTGTTCTTTGTTCAGGATCCGGGGACAGTCACCCGATCCCGGCCTAGAAGTCGCGGGGCAGCGGCCGATACAGGTTCACCAGGGACTGGCCGTTCGCGAATCGCCGGATCGCGAGCAGATGGTCTGGCATGCCGACCACCGGACGCACGAACTGGTACGCCGTCGCCACCCCCCCCGTGTCCGCGACCGGCCAGTCGTCGATCCGGCCTGGTTCCTGGTCCGGCTGCGTGGACCACCGCCACACGAACTGCGTCCCGTCCCAGTCCAGCGTGGTGGCCCACTTGCAGCCCGGGCAACGCTGCAGGAACATCACCTCGTCCCGGCCGTCCGCGTCCAGGGGCCCGACCAACACCTGGTCCTGGCCCTCCAGGGGGCCCCAGCCCCCGATTCCCCCGTCGCCCGCGTTGCGCCACAGCGTCACCCACTGCCCGTCGAACCGCAACAGCCGGATGCCGCCCGCGGGTCGCTGCACACAGAGGAGGTCGTCCCGAACCCCGTCCCCGTCGAAGTCCCCCACGTGATACTCGTCGCCGGCCCGGATGGTCCAGCCGTCGGCCCCGCCCAGGCTCCCCGCAGGCCCGAGAACCTCGTCCCCGTTGCTCCACCCGCGGATCCAGTCCGTCCCGTCGAAGTGGAGCATCATGGCTCGCGCACCCGCGTCCGCCCCCTCGATGCACAGCAGTTCCTGGCGCCCGTCGTGATCGAAGTCCCCGGTCACATAGCGGTCCGCGGCCCGGATGGCCCACGCGTCGAGGGTGCCCGCGGGTCCGTAGGCGGTCGCGAGGTTGCTCCAGCGCTTCGTCCATTCGCCCGCCTCGCGGCGGTACAAACTGGCGTCCGCTGCGTCGTCCCTTCCCCGGATGCAGAACAACTCGTCCGCCCCGTCGCCGTCGAAGTCCCCGACCACGAAGCGGTCGGACGCCTGGATCACCCAGTCCGCGATCCGGCCGCTGCCGTAGTTGCTCCAGCCCCAGTCCCAGTCGCCCGCGTCGAATGGCAGATCCGTGGCCCAGGACCCGGAATCCGACCGCATGATCGTGAGCAGCGACTGCCGCCCCTCGCCCCGGTAGTCGCCCGGCAGGAGGGCCAGGTTCTCGGAAACTCCGACCCCGTCCATGTTCCCGCTCCCGAAGTTGGACCACAGGCGTTCCCACCCGTTGTCGAGGTCCACGGGGGTCGGGACCACGAAACGCACCACGCGCACGTCCAGCGGCCCGAAGGGGATCACGAGCTTGCGCCCGTCCTGGAAGGCGAGCGGGAACCGCCGGGTCACGGTCCCTGCGGAAAGGTCGATCCCCGAGTCCCGATCCACCTTGTACGACGACCCGTCCACCGCCGCCCCGGACGCGTCGAACAGGACCTCGGCGCCGGTCGCGGCTTGGATCAGGGGATTGGCCACGCCCGCGAAGTCGAAGGTCGCGGTTGCGGGCACGGGCACGGGGTTGGTGGTGATCAGCACGACCTCGCTCCCGCTGGTCCGCAGCGTGTAGCGCACCGAGTACACGTGCCGCACCCGGTACCCGCCGTCGCGCCACTCCTCGAACTCGTCGACGAACCTCGCCTTGTCCGCCAGGTTCAGCGAGCCCAGGTCCACGGTCTGGCTCGCCAGGATGCCGCGCGCGTCCGCCGCGTACGTCTTCTCGGACAGGACGCTGTTCGGGTCCGTGCCCACGAGTCCCCGGTCCATCAGGAACCGGATCTCGCGCCCCAAATGTCGCACAAACTTCCGGTAGTTGGTCGGGAAGTTGTTTTCCTCGAACCGGTCGGGGCGCTGGTCCCAGTCCGCGGGCCGGTCCCCCACCCACGCGGAGTTCAGTTCCCAGAACCACAGCGAATCCGTGCGGTGGATGATCGACGTGTAGGCCTGGAACCACAGGTAGTTGCCGTTCTTGATCCCCGCGTTCGAGTGGAACGCACTGTCGTAGTTCTCGATGTTGAGGTCGGAGTGGACCTCGGACACGTATTTCCGGGCCCACTCGATGGTCGGGAAGCGCCCCAGGTAGTGCCAGCCGTTGCCCGTGATGTCGTCGTAGTCCGACTTGACCCACGTGGTCTGCGGAAACTGGTAATACGAGCCGTCGATGAACACGTCGGGCTTGACCGGGTTGGTCACGCCAGCCATGGTGACGTAGTCCGGTGCGTCGTGGATGTTGTAGGGATTGTCGGACTCGCACGAGAAGGGCCACTCGCAATCGATGGTCCCGTCGTAGATGGAACGCCCGTGCGAGGCCTCCATGACCACCATCTTCTGGCCCGTGACGCCCCTGGCCGACAGACGCTCCCCGAAGTGGCGCATGGCGTCGGAGGCGTTCTGCGGGGGCACCTCGATGAACTCGTTGCAGGGATGGTCCCAGACGAGCACGCGGTTCCAGGGGTCGTGGAAGTGGCGATAGGATGCCTCCTCCGTGATCTGGTGCCCCCAGACCAGTCTGCGCAGGTCGTCGTTCGAGTAGACGTGGTCGATGAGAAAGTCGTAATCGGGCCGGACCGCACAGGCGAAGGTCGGATCATTGCGACGCTCGCTCACGTCGAAGGCGTTGTCGTAGACGTTCGCGGTGGGCCCGGAGAGAGCGCCGCTGCCGTAAAGGGGATTGGAGTAGGTGTACTTGGGCTCCGAGTACGACTCGCCCTTGTACTCCTTGCTGATCGTGAAGGTTGGCTTCGTCTGGTCACGACAGGGGTTCCAGTTGGACAGGTGGTCTTCGTCCTGGATGTCGTCCCGCACCGGCGAACTGCTTTCCTGCGGCCGGAAGAACATGCGGGCGTGCGTCATGACCTGCAGGGGCCGCGCCTCGGCCGCGGACACGTTGCCCACCAGTTCCAGGTAGGTCCGGAACTTGTCTACGGAGTCCCACGAGGCCGGCATGTAGTTCGTGAACAGGTCGAAGCCGTCCCGCGCCAGCACCGTCAGTTGGCTGCTCGGGTGCCCGGTGTCGGGGTCCACGGGCAGCGTCTCCACGTGCAGGTCGCTGCCCCCGCAGTAGTCGCCCGTGAACTTCGCGGTGACGCGCGGCCCGAACATGCCCAGGTGGAAGACGCTGCGGGCTTCGCAGGTTCCGTCGCGGCAGTAGGTCAGGCCGGGGCACGGCTCGCCGCACCAACCCCCGCAACCGTCCGGCCCGCAGACCCGGTCGTCGCAGTCGGGCGCGCACCCCGTGTCGGGATAGCCATCCTTGGGCGACGCGTCGTGGAACACCACGACCTCCCAGGACGCCGCCTCCACGGCATCGTTGGGCGGCACCGCGTCGGCCAAGAGGTCGTCGAACGCGTCGATCGTCCCCTCGGACCCGCTGTCCGCGGTGTTCTCCGCCTCGGTGGCGTCCCCCGGCAATTCGGCCATCCCGGCTTCCCCGGGAATTGCGGAATCCTCCGCGACATCGGACGCCGCCGCGTCCACGTCATGGACGTCGAACCCGTCGAACTGCCCCGCTCCTCCGCCGCCACAGGCCGTGAAGGTCGTCACCATCGCAACCACGAGCACGCCGCCCCAGACCCTCATCCCGTACCTCCCCCGTGTTGGGCATTATACGTGAACGGCGGTCTGACCACCCGGCGCCTTGGGGCCTAATCGGTCATGGCCGCCACGATCCGGTTGATGTCATTGAAAAACACCGGCAGATATTCCTCTTTGCGATAGGAAGCGGGTTCGGTGACCCACCGTCCAAACCCCGCCGCCTCAAGACGCGGCCGTATCACCAGCATGAGTTGGCGCATCTCCGACGAACAAAGCCGATCGTCGCATTCCGCCAACCGTTCGTCATACAGCTTCTGCACGACCATCTCCAGTGCCCCGAGCAGCGGCCCCCACGCGACCCACGAGGGGCGTATCCCTTCCGGCATCAACAAAGCATCTAGTATCCCCGGCGCTAGGCGAAAGCGCCTCGTTCTTCCGACCGTGACCGACCGCACCGCTCCCGACCGTGCCATCTCATTCAATGCATCGAGCACGCTCCGCTGTTTGAAGCCGGTCTGTCGGGCCGCCTCCGACGGATAGGTCTCTTCCTTGGCGGCGAGAAGTGCCAGCAGTTCGGCGCGCACAGAAACCCCGAAAAGCCCGCGCAGACGGAGAATCAGCGATGAGGCACGCTGCTCGGGGAACGGCCGCGATCTCCCGCGAAGGTGCACCGCGCCGCGCAGAAGACCGCAGGCGGCGAAGTTCGCGTCGGGAACGGACGGCAAGGGCAGCGGAGCGCCGGTCGGGAAACGGAACAGCGGTTGATCCACGGCGTGGTGCGCCCCAGCCATCTTCTTCCATTTGAGTCGATAGGGTCCCGGCTCTTGAAGTAGCCGCGCCGCCGCTGAAAGCGCCGGACCTCCCGAAAAACCATGATCCTTCTGCAGATTCTGAAGCCGCTGTACATTGATGAAGGAACCGTTGACCGTCAACCAGTCGAGTATCTCGTCAAACAACCTCGCGTCGTATCGGGCGACGGTCAGAGAGAACAAGAGCAATGCCTCGGGATCGACGATCCGGTCATCGTTCCGGTGGACCTCGCCTGCGACGCCCATGTCGGACCAACGGTCCCACAAAAGATCGAGAAGCTGAGAAAGGAACGGCTCTCTAAACTTCTCGAGCGAGGTGCTCATAACCAAACTCCTCCATGAACCGGCGCAACGATAGACGATACCCTTCCGACGGATCTTGGTTCATGCTCCATTTCGCCGCCGCACGCAATTCATCGTCGGTCGGGGAAAGTTTCCGCAGGTCATCGGAGTGATATCCACCAAAGCGATCGACCGCTGCGAATAGTTTGAAAAAGATCTGATCGTAACGGCCGACGAGATGCAGCGTGAGTCCAGGCCCGATGTCGTAATGCGTCAGCCGTGAAGCGAACCCTTGGGGCAGACCGCTACGGAAGAGCCCGCCGTCTCCTTTGCTCGGCCCGTTGTTGAGCCAGTCTTCGTCAAGACCGAGATCGAGCGCGACCGTCCGGACCTCCTCTAACAGAATCGCAGGCAACGGTTCGGGGTCCACGAGGCGCATCGCATCGTCGAGAAGCGCCACGACATCGACGTCTTTCGTGGTTCGCTCGACCAGTTGCATCGCCATGAGCGCCGCGCCGCCGCACACGACCAGATTGAAATGGGGCGCCCGCCTGAAAGTCAACCGACGCTCCAGCAGTTGGAACGCCTCGAGCAGTTCGGAGAACGAATGTTTGATCATGTCTAATACCACTAATCTCTAGTGGTAATAATATCCATCGATGCGGAAAAGTCAAGATAGCGTGTAGGACCCGCACGTCCACCGGCACGTCCAGGTTCATGGTCGAGACGTGCTGCAGACTCACTCACGGTAGTTGCAGACAACCTCGGTGTGGACTTTGCGGCAGTTCATGCCACACACGATGTCGTCGAACGAGATGACGCAGTTGTGCTCCGGCTTCTTTGCGCAGGCCACCTTCCCGTGGTCTTTGATGCAGTTGAATCCGCAAGCCTTCTGGTCGAAGAGTTCGATGCACTCGTAACCGGGAGGCGGGGCCCCGTTCGGACCCGGGATGCGACTGAGCAGCACATCCTTGGTACGCTGCTTCAAGCCGGCCTCGTATCCCTCCCGATAGCCTCGTCCCGCCTCGGACCGCGTCTCGGCGGGGCAGATCTCCTCGATCTCGTTGTCCATCGGCTTCCTTTCGTTCGCGTCGTTGAATCCAGCCTTGTAGGCCCCGTCATAGTTGCACAGAGCATCGCGCTGAGCCTGCCTCAGGCTGGCACAACCACCAAGGAGCACAACCACGGGTAGCAACCAGAGCAACGTGCCGTATCGCATTCTCCCCTCCTGCAGCATGACACCATCGAAACCCCTCGATGAAATCATCCTTGTCATCTCTGGCCTCGTCAAGAAGAGCCTTACATGCGACTTACAGACACCGTGAGGCAAGAGTATCCGGGGACGTTCGAACGGCCAGGAGACTACGCCAGAACGCCGCCCGCTCCAGGTCCCGCTCCCGCTCGATCAGGCCATGACCCACAGTTCCTCGATGCGCTCGTCCGTCATGGCCAGACAGCCGATCGAGACGCAGTTGCCGTGTATCATGATGGCGCCGCCCAGCGCGCCCCCCGGGTTCCGCCGCCGATCCCACGCGGGGCGTTCCATTCGGTCCACGGACGGTACGAAACCAAGTATTCGGGATCACCGGGGCGAAATCAAGGATGCAGGGGACGCGCCGGTCGGGCGGCTCGTTCTCAGTCGCCCGTTTCGGCACGACAGCGGGAGCGGAGGTCCGAGTTGCCGATGAAGCCGCACTCGGAGGTCGATTCGGAGGTCTTCGCCCGACAGAGAGAGCGCTGGTCCGTGTCGTGGATGAAGCCGCAGTCGGAACTGCCGGCTTGGGCAGTGACGGGAAGCACCACGAGACCCAGCGTGATCGCAACGAGGATGACAGCAAAGAGGGCGCGGGTCATGGTCAATCACCTCCTGCAGGGGGGGCACCCTTGGGTCCAAGCGGGGATTCGAGAACATCGGGGGACGGAGGGCGCACCGGCGCACCGTCCAGGCGGATCTCGAGCACCCAGAAGCCCTCGGAGGTATGGTCCGATATCACGAGTCGGCCCTCGGCCTCCTTCAGTTCCAACGCGGGGTCGTCGCCGTCCGCGCCGTCCTCGGAATCGAGCGCCGACACGACCTCGCCGCCCCCCAACACCTTCGAAATCCGGCACCGGACGTACCCCGAAGTATCGCGCGCGCCGTAGAGGACGGTTCCGCTGCAGTCGACCTTCAGACGGCAGCCGTACGGTCCGTCGCCCGGGCCGATGTCCAATCGACAGCGCGTGCCCGGACGGGTTTCGACCGCGCCGATGGCGGTCTCGACCGTTCCCTCGACCATCCGCTTCTGCTCGGGCCGCTCCTGTCCGCTCGCCAGCGCGCACTGCATGACGTCGATGTGCTCTCCGCCCGTCTCGAGATCGCCCTGGAGCAGCTTCCACCCTTGTCCACGGTTCTCGGCCACGAACTTGTATGTTCCGCGGCCGGACGGCCCGGACACGGGCATCGACCACGTCGCCTGCCCGAACGCCCCGCCGGATTCGGCGGACCCGCACGACCACCCCATCCAGGACCGCCCGATGGGGGTTCCGAGGCGGTCGGTGGCCAGACTGCACGCGTTCAGTTTGGCCATCACCACCTCGCCGTAGCCCATGAGGCCGCCGAACACGCGCTCCATCAGTGCCGGGAACACCAGGGTAAGTATGGGGATCAGCACCAGCAAGAGGATGATCAAGTGCTTGCCGCGGCCCTCGGTCTTGGGGGCGGGGGGCGGTTGCGTTGCGCTTTCGCCGGGGCTGGGCGGGAACGGGGAGGTCTGGTCCACGGCTTTTCCTCATGGGGACGACCCATTCTACCTCAGGACGGGGGGTTGGAGGGACGACTGGCCCATCGACGCTTCGGTCGCGTCGTGCGATGGGCATCGAGCATTGACAACGGACCCTCGAAGATCGAAGTTTCCGCTGTTTCCAGCATCGCCAATCCGGTGATTCGGGAGGACTGTATGGATGCTTCGGATGTGGTACGCATGGGACGTCGGTATGCCGGCCATTTCGATTTTCGAAACGTCGCGACATGGCTTGTTTTCGGGGCGATTCTGGGCGTGGTCGCGGGTCTGGGCGCCATCTTGTTCCAGATGGCCCTGGAAGCCGTCCGACTCTTCTGCTTCGAGTCTCTCATCGGGATCCGCCCCGGTCACCCCGGCGGCGAGCCTCCTGACTTCGCGTTTCCGCTCGCCCACGAGTTCGTGCCGTATCTTCTGGTCGTGCTCCCGGCACTTGGTGGTCTGGCTGCGGGCCTGCTGGTGACCTACCTCGCGCCCGAGGCGCGCGGTCACGGAACGGACGCTGCGATCCGCGCCTATCATCGACAGGGTGGTGTGATCAAGGCCCGCGTCCCGATCGTGAAGTTCTTCGCCACGGTCCTGACGATGGGTACCGGCGGTTCGGGGGGACGCGAGGGTCCGATTGCCCAGATCGGTGCTGGCTTTGGCAGCCTTCTCGCAACCCGCTTCGGACTCGGCGTCAAGTACCGGCGGATGCTTCTGGCAGCGGGTCTTGGCGCGGGCGTGGGTGCCATTTTCCGCGCGCCGCTGGCTGGCGCCCTGTTCGCGGCCGAGGTCCTGTATTCGGACCCCGAGGTCGAGTCGGAAGTCATCCTTCCCGCGGCCGTGACGACCATCATCGCCTATGCCGTGTTCGCCGCGAAGTACGGCTATGGGCACATGTTCACATCGACCCAGCAGTTCGGGTTCTCGAACCCGCTAGAATTGTTGCCGTACCTCGTCCTCGCCCTGATCGTGGCCGCAGCGGCTCTTGTCTACATCCAGGTCTTCTACGGGACCGAGGCCTTGTTTGAACGCATCCAGCTTCCGCGCTGGCTCAAGCCCGCCATCGGCGGCGCGATGACGGGCGCGCTTGGACTCGCCCTCTTCTGGATGAGCGACGATGTGCGGGCGTTGGATGTCCTGTCGACCGGTTACGGCGTGCTCCAGGACGTCATCGGCGGGGTTCCGGGTATCGGAGTCGGCCTGCTGTTGCTCATTGCGGGCGGCAAAGTCCTGACGACCTCTTTGACGATCGGCTCGGGAGGCAGCGCCGGCGTGTTTGGCCCGTCAATGGTGATTGGCGGCACGCTTGGTGCCGCGGTCGGCGAAGTCTTGCACGGCTTCTTCCCCGAGATGGTCACACACCCGGCCTCGTTCGCCATCGTTGGCATGGCAGGATTTTTTGCGGCTGCGGCCAAGACCCCGATCTCGACCGTGGTCATGGTCAGCGAGATGACCGGCAACTACCAACTCCTGGTCCCGTCGGTCTGGGTCTGTGCACTGGCATACCTTGTCGGCCGGCGCTGGACGATCTTCAGAAGTCAGGTTCGCTCCAAAGTTCATTCGCCCGCGCACTTCGGCGAATATGCAATGGCAATCATGGGAAGCACCCGGGTTGCCGAGATCTACAAGCGGGATCGCCGCTTCGTCACGGTCACTCCGGACGCCACGCTCTCGGACGTGGTACAAGCCACTTCAGGCACGCGTCAGCGAGTGTTCCCGATCGTGGATCGGCGGGGCTGCCTTGTCGGTGGCCTCCACCTTCCCGAGTTGCTGCATGCCATCGAGACGGATCCGGCGGCATCCCGCAAGACATGCGTGCGAACGATTGCCCATGTTCCCATGACGGTCTGCCTCGGCGACGACATTGCGAAGGCCCACCGCATCATGAGTTCCTTGGCGGCTGACGAGGTGATGGTTGTGGACGACCTGCAGCCGGATCGGATCGTGGGTGTGCTCGCGGCCTCGGACGTCCTGCTGGCCTACAACAGGAAGCTGGCCGAGGTCGAAGAAACGCCGTCGGGTTTGTCGTAGTCAGTTGCGCACCGGGCTTTCCTGTATGTTCAACGCGCCCACGTACGTGACGTCACAATATCCGGAAGGGATTGAGAGGGGTTGTATGCGGTGGGCGATACTGGATTTGAACCAGTGACTCCTACCGTGTGAAGGTAGTACTCTCCCGCTGAGTTAATCGCCAGTGCGGGCTAGAGGCAACAATGCGACGACTGGTATCTGGTGTGCAACCCGCAGAGAACCCCTAAAGAACACTAGGAAACACTGATGCCCAAGAAGTGGGCATTCTGAATGAGGCATTGGTTGCTGGGCCATCCAGGTGCCAACGAAGACCCTGTGGCGGGCCCCGATCATCGGGTCCGGGATCACTCGATCCGGGCATGTTCGCCGGACGCCACCCTCTTCATGATCGTGCCGCTGACCAGGGTGTGGTCCGGGATGGTCAGGGTCGCGTTTCCTTCGAGTGTGACCTCGACGCGCGTCCCGGCCGCAATGACCACGTCCCGTCCCACCCGCAGCCGCCCGGCGGATGCCGCATCCTCTTGGATGGCGCGCGTGGCCTTGTCGAAGGCGACGTTTCCATAGGGTGATTCGGCCTGAACGAGAAAGCTCGAGCCGGGGTCCATGCGAAACCCGGATTGATGGGGCGGACATCCGTCGATGCCATGCCGCACGCCGCACAGCAGCCGGGCTTCGTCGCCCACCACCCAGTCCGCACCGATGCCGGCGCTCGACCAGTCTTGCACACGGTTTCCCAGACACGGGTCGCATTCGATCCGCGCGGATGGCGCCACGGTCGCGCCGAGACCCTGCAGCATGTCGCGCCCCTGCGCACCCAGCGCGGCCATGGTGGTTTCCAGTGAATCCTCGCCGGACACGCTCTTGGTCGGCAGGAAGAAGGCGTCCCGGTCGGCCAGAAGCACGCCCACCCGCGCCGGCTCGATCAGGCGCGTCAGGTGCTGATTGAGCATCTCGAACGTGCTGCTCGCTACGAATCGGTCGCCGACCAGGACCTTCTTGTCGGTGTACAGCGTGGGCGGGAGGTCCGCGCGCACCGCGGAAACGGCCACGAGATTCGTGTTGATGTGCGCCAGATGAAACAGCGGTTGCCCTGTCGCCGGGTCCGTGGCCTCGGCCAGCGAGCGCGGGCACACCGAGTACTCGACCACATCGACCCGGTCGGTCCGGCGGTTGTGCACCACGAGTCCGACCTTCTCGCGCACGTGGCGTCGAGGTACCACGGTCAGGGTCATGGCATGCTGGCGACGCGCATGGAATCCCAGTCGGGCGGGGTCGAAGGCATTTGCGGCCGCATTGTCCACGTTGTGCAGGATCAGGTGCCGGATCCCTCGGTCCGCGAGCCGGACGAGCAGGGATGCCCCGTCTTGTTGCGGTTGCATGAGCGCGCGGAAGATGCCACCGTGCCCGTCCCCGGAGAACATCAGATGTCCGTCGGGCGTGGCAATCAGGTCCCCATCGCCATCGATGCGCGGGTTTTCGGCCTGCATCACAAAGTGGACGACGTCCTTGGGGAAGCCCCACAATCTCGATTGCGAGAGCCAGGCGCGCAGAGGGCCGTCGGTCATGGGGCTGGTCATCAGGACCATGCACGGCATGCGTCGAGCCACGATCCCGGTCCACAACGCCTGTGCGAAGAATCTCTCGAGGAAGGTACGCCCCGCGACCGGCGTGACCGGGAAGAGACCCTTGGGCGGGGGGGGGCGGCCCCCGGCGCGCATGCCCTTGAGGTCCGGGTGGTTGGCGGCTTCGGCAAAAAAACGCGTGGCTGCCCCGCCCGAGAAAATCACGCTGGCCCACTCGCCCGACATCAGGGAGTTCTTGCCCGCAACCGCATCAGGCGTATCCCCAGGGGTGAGGGTCCCGGGCACGACCGGTTCCAGGGGGTCCTCGATCGCACACGAGCCCTTGAACGTCGACAGTGCCTTGCGGTGCTGTTGAATCCAGTCGATCCGGCAGCGAGCCAGATCCGCGAAGAACGTGTCAAGCACGAGGTCGGATGCGTCCGAAAGGTACTTCAACCACGTGCCTTCCAAGCCCTTGTCGCGCAGCAGGTCCGCAAGGCGGGCCGTTTCGCTGCCGCGGCGTGCCAGGTAGTCAACCAGATTCGTGCTCATGTCACTCCTTCCAGTCGGCGGGGGGCCGGTATTCGGTTTCGAACGCATCCCGCTCGATGACCAGGGCCGTTCCGGTGCCAGGTCCGTCCGGGCAGAAGCCCGAGTGCGGCGAGCGAATCATGACGGGGCGCCCTGCTTCGAGCGGGAGTGGTGCCAGACCATCGGGCCCAGCAATCACCAGGGTGACTCGGCCGGACAGCAACACGAAAAGTTCGGGACAATCGTGTTGCTCGCACTCGTGCACCTGATCCAGGCCAACCCATTGAGGGGAATAGATTCCGCAACGCCAGTGCCCGGTGTCGCCGCACAAAACCTGCCACAAAAGACCCGGCACAGGGACGATCGGAGTGTCGGGGGAAGTTGCGGGGAACGATGGTGAACGCGTGACGACCCGTCTCATCAACCACCTGCCTTGGCACTAGAGGGTATGCAGTTCCACGACGTCCCCATCCTGCAGGGGTTCGTCCCGGGATGCGCGTTGACCGTCCACGCCCGTGCGCCATAGTCGGGCGTAGGAAAATCGTTCGCGAAAGTCCCGGTGCACCTGTTCGGCGAAATCGAGCACACCGCTGCCTGCGGGTAATAGAAAGGGCCGATCCCGGTCGGCCTCGCGGCCCGGTGCCTTGGCGTAGACCCGGATCACGCCGAGCAGATCGAAGCACCTTCGGCAGAAGGCGCCAAGCGAGGTCTGGTTTGCCACGTCGAGTGCGAGCAGGAACAGGGGGTCTGGCAGCACCTCGCGCAGCAGTTCGAGGGCCACCTCCGGGTCCTCGCGATCCGCATGCGTGCAGACCACGAAACCCGGCATGGGGCGCGGAAACCCGGAACGGGGTACGGATGTGACCGTACCGGGCACCACCATCACCCCGGCGTCGCGAAGAAGACCAAGGGTTTGTGCGGGCTGATCGAGGAAATTCGGGCTCGACAGGTCAACCACGATCACGGCCGCATCCGCCTGCTTGATCAGGGGCATCACGAACGGGTCCTCGACGTCTGGCGACAGGCTTGGCGTGTCCACGAGCTGGATGGGCACGTCTTCGTACCGCATCATGCCGGGAGCGGGCTTGCGGGTGGCGAAAGGATAGTCGGTCACGACCACGTCCGCCTTGGTCAGCGCGGCCATGATCGCGGACTTGCCCGTGTTCGGGGGGCCGATCAGCACGAACTGTCCCGCCCCCTCGCGGCGGATCACGTACTCGGACTCGTGGCGTGCCGGTGCGGACTTCTTTCCCTCGCCCTTGCGCAGCTTCGACAGCCTCGACTTCAGATCCGCGTACATTTTCTCGGTGTGCTTGTGCTTGGGGAGTTGTGCGATCATCAGTTCAAGGGCGGCTTCTCGTTCCTCGTCGTTCGTGGCGGCCTTGTAACGTTCTTCGGCCTGAAGATACTGCAAGGTCAGATTCGCCGGCATCGCGTCCCCGCGGGTGGGTTCCCAAACGGCATTCTAACCTCGGGCACTTGGCCGTGTGAAATTCGCGACGCCAGGGTTATAATCCGGCCGTTCGTCCGAATGGGAGCCGGATGGCAATCATCGTCCAGAAATATGGCGGAAGCTCGGTCGCGGACATCGAGCACATCCAGCGCGTGGCGGATCGGGTGGTTCAGACGCGCAGCGAGGGCCACGACATGGTCGTGGTCGTGTCAGCCATGGGTAAGACTACCGACGGTCTCCTGAAGATGGCGACCGAGATCGACCGCAACCCCACCCGCCGGGAGCTCGACATGCTGCTGTCGGTGGGCGAGCGCATCACCATGGCCCTGCTCAGCATGGCGATTCATGCCCGGGGGGTGGACGCGATCTCGTTCACGGGGTCTCAGTGCGGCATCCTGACGAACGCCAGTCACAGCCGGGCCCGCATCGTCGAGGTCCGGCCGTTTCGTGTGCTCGACGAACTCGAAGCCGGCAAGGTCGTGATCGTGGCCGGTTACCAAGGCACGAGCTACAAGCGCGAGATCACCACCCTTGGACGGGGGGGCAGTGACACCACGGCCGTGGCCCTTGCCGCAGCCCTGAATGCCGAGCGGTGCGAGATCTACTCGGATATCGAGGCCGTGTATTCCGCGGACCCGAAGGTGGTGCTCGACGCGATTCGCCTGTCCGAAGTCACGTACGACGAGATGCTCGAACTCTCGCGGCACGGCGCCAAGGTCCTGAACGCGGACGCGGTGGAATTCGCCAGGCGCTCGAACATCGCGCTGTTCACGCGGTCGACCTTTCATCCCGAAGCGGAAGGAACCGTGATCCGCAAGGACATGCCGTGCGCTGCCCGGACCGTGACCGGGGTCGTGGGGCGCAAGGGCCTGGTGGGCCTTCGGGTGGCGGGGTTGCCGTCCTCTTCCAAGGCGGCTTGGTCGTGGCTGCATGGCAACGAACTGGTGCCCGACTACGCCTGTGTGGACCCCGAGGGACGGGGGCTTTTGCTGTTTTCGGACGCGGTCAACGTGGCCCTGGAAGGTCATCTGCAATGCGGAGCGGCCCTGTCTGGGGCGGAAGTGCTCATCGGGTTGGGGGTGGTTACCGTGATCGGGGATGTGTTCGGGGACGAGGCTGTTCGGCGTCCCATGCTCGATGTGCTGGCGTCGCTCGACGAATTGCGTGGCATGGTGATGACCCCGACCTCGGTGACGGTGGTGCTGCCCGAGGCGGCCGTTGACGAGGCCACGCGGCGCATGCATGCCGCATGCCTTCCGGGCCTCTGCACGGGCGATACCCGGGCTGGTTGAAACAGGAACCGATCCGCACCCGATAGTTTGTTCGATCCGCGGACGGTCGCGGAGATGACGGCAAGTTCTTGACAAGGAGTGACACGATGGCGTCGATGAACAAGGTCCTGATCCTGGGAAACCTGGGGTCCGATCCCGAGATCGCCTACACGGGCAGCGGGCAGGCAGTTGCAAACTTCAGTCTCGCCACCAACGAGGTGTGGACCGACAAGCAGGGCAACAAGCAGGAACGCACCGAGTGGCACCGCATCGTGGTGTGGGGCAAGCAGGGCGAAAACTGCAAGGAATTCCTGCGCAAGGGACGCACCGCCCTGGTCGAAGGCCGGCTCCAGACCCGGACCTTCGATGACAAGCAGGGGCAGAAGCGGTCCGTGACCGAGATCGTGGCGCAGAACGTGGTGTTCATCGGGGGCGGTCGCGGCGCCGGGGACGAGCCGGGCACGGGCGAACCGCCGATGCGCGAGCCCGAAGGCATGCCCGTGATCAAGGACGACGACGTTCCGTTCTGACGGTTTGACGGGCCCGGCGGGATTGACTATCCTGCGCGCCGATGAAGAGCCTGACCTATCAGGATGCGGGGGTGGACGTTGCGGCCCAGGACCGGTTCACCGCCGGCATCCGCGAAATCGTCTCGCGCGACCAGTTACCACAAGTCCTGATCGGCCCCGGCCTGTCAGCGGCTGCCTATGCCGCGGATTTCGCGGGATTGCGGCGACCGGTGCTCGTGTCGAGCATGGACGGCGTGGGCACCAAGGTACTGCTGGCCTCTGCGGTGGGACAATTCGAAACCATCGGAATCGACCTCGTGGCCATGTGTGCCAATGACTGCGTGACCGTGGGGGGGCGTCCCCTGTTCTTCCTGGACTATCTGGCTACGGCCCGTCTGATGGCGGAGCCGGGGCTCACGCTGGTGCGTGGCATCGTGGACGGTTGCCAACAGGCCGGGTGTTGTTTGGTCGGTGGCGAGACCGCCGAGATGCCGGGCGTGTATGTCCCAGGGGCCATGGACCTGGCTGGAGTGGTGGTGGGTGTGGCCGAACAGGATGACTTGATCCGGGGGGACCGGGTTGCGGCCGGCGACGTCCTGATCGGCCTGGCCTCGAACGGACTGCATGCCAACGGCTTTTCCCTGGTCCGTCGTGTGCTGCACGATAGCGGAATCGACCTGACCGTTCCCCATCCTGAATTCGGGGGGGACCTGGCGCGACTTCTGCTGACTCCGACCCGGATCTACGTCCGGTCGGTGCTTCGACTGCTGACGGTGATGCGGCCTACGGGCATGGTCCACGTGACCGGGGGGGGATTGGTGGGTCGGCTCGGGCGTTTGACCGGCCCAGGTGTGCACGCGCGGGTCGTGGAAAACGCTATCCCCCAGCATCCGGCGTTTGATTTCCTGCGTGAACGGGGCGTTTCCAAGCGCGAGATGCGCGCGGTATTCAACGGTGGCGTCGGGTTTGTGATCGCGACCCGGCCCGAGGATGCGATGGATGCGGTGGCGACCCTGACCTCGGAAGGCGAGCGGGCCTTCGTGCTCGGTGAATGCCTGGCCGGTGCCGGGGAGGTCGAATGGGCATAGACGGCTCGATCGCCCCCGAACCGCTCGGCATCCTGATCTCGGGCCGGGGAAGCAATATGGAGGCCCTGATCCGGGCGAGTCAGCAGGGACGGTTGAACGCGCAGATCCGGGTGGTCATCAGCAACCGGGACGAGGCCCCTGGGCTAACTCGGGCACGCGCCCTGGGGGTCGTTCACCAGGCACTCCCGATCCGGCCCGGCGAGGTTCGCGCCCGGTGGGAGATGCGGTTGGTTGCGCTCCTGCGGGACTTCGGGGTGACCACCGTGGCCCTGGCCGGCTTCGACCGGCTCTTGACGCCAACCTTTCTTGCGTGCTTTCCAGGGCGTGTGGTGAACATCCATCCGTCGCTGCTTCCCCGATACCCGGGACCGCGCGCCCAGGCACAGGCCATCGAGGACGGCGCGACGGTCAGCGGATGCACCGTGCATCTGGTTGACGAAGGGATGGATTCCGGCCCGATCCTGGCTTTCGCCAGGGTCGAGGTGTTGTCCGGGGATTCCGAAGAAACCCTGTCCGAGCGTATACTCGCCGCAGAGCATTGGCTCTATCCCGAGACCCTGCAACGCTGGCTGCGGGGCGACATCGTCCCGCAACCGCAAGGCGGAGGCTGAACATGCCCAAAAGTTCATACGACGTGGTGATCGTGGGAACGGACCTGCCGGCCCTGATTTTCGGGGCCCTGGCGGCCAAGAAAGGCTATCGAGTGCTGGTGCTCGGGCATGGGGGCAAGGACAACGTCTACGAGGTCGAGGGCTTCCACTTCCTGCGCCGTCCGCAGTTGATGTTCGGCTTCCAGGACTCGACGCCCGTGCGCGAGGTGTTCCGGGAACTGGCCCTGGCCCCCGAGATGCGAAACCTGCCCCGACCGATGCTGCCCACGGCCAGCATTGTGTTGCCCGACGCCCGTATCGAGTTCACGCACGTCAAGGAGGTGCTCGACGCCGAGATCGGCCGCGAGTTTCCGACGGGCGGTGCAACCCTGCAGACGTTTCTGTCGAGCATTGCGGATGCAGAGCAGGCCCTCGAGCCCCTGCTCAAGGAGAATCCGGTGTTGCCACCTGGAACGATTCGCGAGTACTTCGGCTACCGGCGTCACGCCAAGGCGCTGCAGCATCTGGCGCGGTCGGGCGACGAGGATGCCTTGGCACCGCTTGCCGCAGACCCCCGGATGCGGGCCATGTTCGCAGCGCCCATGTCGTTCTTGTCGGGGCTGTCGGCCCCTTGGCGCTTTCCCTTGCCGAGCGTGCGTCTGGTCAACCACCTGATGCGGGGGCTGTTCCACGTGGAATGGGGTGTCGATGCCCTGAAGTCGCTGCTGCTCGAGAGGATTCGCAGCAATTCCGGGGATGTGCGCATCAGCGATCAAGTGGACATGCTGGTCGTGCGCGGAGGACGGGTGCGCGAGGTCGAGATCCGTTCGCGCGACGAGGAGATCGGGGTCGGGCTCCTGGCTGCTGGAACGGATTTGGGGACGCTGCTGGATTTGGTGCCCGAACGGCAGGCCAAGACGCGTTTTCGTGCCAAGGTGGCGAGGGTGCTGCCGTCGCATGCCATGGTGACCATCAACATCGGTGCCCGCCGGCAACTGGTCCCCGAAGGCATGGCTCAGACAGCGTTCCTGATCCGGGACCCGTCCGCGCCCATGGAAGGTTCCAATGCGCTGATGGTGTCGGTGGATCCGGCCATGGAGCCCGCGGACAACCTCGACCCGGAACGGGTGACCGTGGCCGTGTCGGGTCTGTTGCCGTACGCACGCTATGCGGATGGACCCGGGAGCGTCGAGGCCTTTTCACAGGAGGTGCTGGGGGCTTTGCGGGTGCTGCTGCCATTCGTGGACGATCACATGAAGGTGCTGTCCACGGCCGCCATTGCGAGTGATCCGAAGACCGGGCAACCGGTGCTGGATCCGGCAGGCATGCTGCCGATCTACGATGCGGTCGTGCCGCGGAGCTTGGACCTTCTGTCCTGGCCCTGCCGAACCGCCTATCGGAACATCCTGTTCTTGGGCGAGGCATCGTGCGGGGCGCTGGGGTTCGAGGGCGGCTTCCTGGCGGCCTACCGGGCATTCACCTTGCTGCGCAATCTGATCCCCCTGAAGGTCGGAGTGTCCTGACATGAGCGGCAAAACGATGCGGGTGACGTTTTGGGTTCTGAGCGCTGGATGGATGCTGGGCGTGGGCATGGCCCAGGCGGCCGAGTCACCCATGACTCTGGTTCAGGCCATCGATGCGGCCAATGAGCGCAGCGGTTTGGTCGAGGCGGCGAAACGGGGCCTGGACGTGTTCGAGGCCAAGTTGCGCCAGGCCGACTGGGTGGCCTGGCCGCACATCGAGTTGAAGACCCTCCTCTCGCCGATGGCCGGTCAGCGTGGCAATGCCCTGGAAGGGCGTACCGACCTGAGCGAATGGGGCGTATTTTCATATACGGACTTGTCGGGGGTCTTGCCGTTGTACACCTTCGGAAAGATCGGGCATCTCAAGGAGGCGGCACGTTTCGGGGTGGACGTGGGACGTGCCCAGGTCGAGATCGCACGTGCAGAGGCGACCTATCGTGTCAAGAAGGGGTTTCTTGCCCTGGCCCTGGCCCGGGAACTGAGCGATGTGATCCGTGAAGGCCGGGAGTACCTGGACAAAGCCAAGCAGCGGATGAACGACATGGCTGATTCGGACGACCCCTCGTTCGACCCGGTCGATCGCATGAAACTTCGGGTCTACGAGGCCCAGGTCCTGACCCGGGAATTGGAAGCAGCGCGCGGTCTGTCGCTGGCTCGCGCGGCCATCCGGCTGACGATCGGGGAACAACCCGAAGCGGAGGTCGATTTTTCGACCAGCCCCTTGGAATCCGTGAACCTTCCCGAGGACCAGACCCGGGACAGCCTGGTGGCGTCGGCCCTGGCGAATCGTCCGGAACTCGTGGCCCTGCGCACGGGTGTCAAGGCCCGGGAGGCCGAGGCGGCCATGCGGCGCTCAGCGTTCTACCCGGAACTCTTCCTGGCAGGCATGTTCAAGTTCGGCTATTCGAACGTGACGGATCGCCAGGGCAGCCCGTTTGCGAACGATCCTTACAATGGCTACAGCGCGGGCGGGGCACTTGGTCTGCGTTACGAGTTCGAGATCGGCAAGAAGATCGGCGAGATGCGGGAGGCCGAGGCCAACGCGGGAAAACTGGCGGCGGAACTGCGTGAGGCCGAGCGTGGCGTGCGTCTGGAGGTGGGCAAGCTGTTCGCGGAGATGACCGATGCCCGAACCCTGGTGGCGGCCAACAAGGATGCGATGGAGGCGGCGCGGGGCTGGATCATCGCCAAGATCGACGTCTACGACAACGGGATGGGGGAACTGAACGACGTGCTGAGCGCGGTTTTGCCGTTCTTCCAGAGCAGTCTGGACTACCTCAAGGCCATCCACGACTTCAACCTCGCGGTGGCATCCCTCGAGCGCGCTTGCGGCACCGTGTTGATCCCGGTACAGTGATCATCGAACGGGCCCTGTTTCTGGTCGAGGGGGGGACCCGTGGAAATGGAGGTGAACGATGCAGCGTTTCCTGTTGGGAATCGTGATCATGATGGTGTCGGGTGTGTGGGCCGGGCGGGCGTTTGCCGCAGATGACCCCAAGGATTGCGTGGAGTCCAAGTACAAGGAGATCCAGGCCGTGGTGGCCAAGTATCCCCAGAAGGCGGCCATGCAGAAGGGGATTCGCGACGTGATGGAGACGTTCGTCGACTATCGCGAACTCAGCCGCCGGACCTTGTCCGACCGGTGGGACGGGATGAACAAGAAGGACCAGGACGCTTTTGTCGCCGAGTTCAAGAAGATGATCCAGCGCACCTACGTCAAGCGCTTCAACCCGGAAAAAGAGGTGCGGATCGAATACAAGGGATCCCAGGTATCGGATAAGGACAACACCGCCATCGTACAGTCGATCGTTCGCTCGGGACGTTCCGAGGCGCGCGTGGACTATCGGTTTCACCGGGTGAAGGAGTCCTGGTGGGCCTTCGACGTGGTCATCGACGACGTGAGCATGGTCCAGAACTACCGCAAGCAGTTTCACGACATCTGGGGCAAGGTGGGCTACGAGGGCCTGATGGCCAAGCTCCGCAAGAAGAACGCTGCCGCGGGCGAATCATGACCGGATCGGTTCTTCCCGCGCCGCATCCTCAGCGTTCCAAGTTCGCCCCAATCCTCATCGCTCTTTCTTGCGCGGCCGCTGCGATCCTGCCCTATCTGCCTTCGCTGGATGCGGACTGGGTGTGGGACGACCATGTCCTGATCGTGAACAACGTGTCTGCGATCGATGAGTTCGACGATGCGATTGCCAATTTCTCGACGCCGGTGGTGGACAGCGAGCGCGTCGGGTATTACCGACCGGTGCTGATCGCCTCGTTCGTCATGGATTACGCGATGTCGGGCCTGGATCCACGCGGCTTCCATCGGACGAACCTGGTGATCCACGCAGTGAACACGGCCCTGCTGTTTGTGCTGTTGTATCTGCTGATCGGAAATCGGCTGGCGGCCGGCCTGGGCGCCCTGATGTTCGCATGGCATCCGATGCAGGCCCAGGCCGTGTCGTTGTTGCTGGGGCGCAACGACCTGCTGCTGGCCACGCCGATGATCAGCGCGCTGCTGCTGTGGCGCGTGGGCTCGAATTGGGATGGGTGGCGCCGTGTGGTCTCGTGGACCGGGTTGAGTCTTCTGTTCGCGATGGCCTTGTGGACCAAGGAGACCGGGATCGTACTGCCCCTGATGCTGGTGGCCATGGATGTCATGGTGGCGCCCACAAGATGGAGGCTGGTACGCCATCGATGGCCCGTGCTCGTGATCATGGGGTGCGTGGCCGCGGTGTATCTGATGGTGCGCCAGGGCATCTTCGGGGCGATCGCAGATACCGGGGACTACAGTGACCTGGCATGGTACGACCGTATCCGTCTGGCCGTGGCCGTGTTCGGCTACTACGTGCAGCACGCTGCCCTGCCTTGGGGATTGGCGCCTACGCCGTTTCGTCAGGCCCTGGTCGACGTGGGCGGCAACGACTTCCTGCTCGCCGCGCTGTTTTCGCTCGGGTTTGCTGCAGCCCTCCTTTTCGCGTATCGGCGGGCCCGGATCGTGGCCCTCGGATTGGCATGGTTCGGACTTGGCGTTTGCCTGGTGCTCGGGTTTGCGCCGATGAAGTTGTTCATTCTCGAGCATCGGACCTACGTGGCCCTGATCGGCGTGTCGCTGGCGGTAACCGCGGGCGTGGCATCGTTCAGTGGATCCAGGAAGGGGCGCATCGTGCTGATGGCGATGCTCGCTGTTGTATTGCTCGGGACCGGGGTTGCGACGCGTGCGCGGGTCCCGGACTTTGGCAGCGAGATGTCATTGTGGACGGCGTGCAGCCTCAATGCGCCCGAGGCCCCCAAGTGCCGCGAGAACCTGGGGCTCCAACTTGCCAAGGAAAGGCGCTGGACCTCGGCCGTGGCCAATTTCGAACGTTCGCTCTGCCTGAATCCGCGATCCGGCCTGGCGCATTTCCGGCTGGGCGCGGCCCTGATCGAGGTCGGAAGGACGTCCGAGGCGCGCTATCATGCCGAGGAAGCGATCCGGTTGGGGCACGACGACCGTCGACTCCTGCAGCGGCTCGAGAAGCTGTCCTTGAACGAGTAGGTTGACGAACCATCCGACCCTGCTAAGATCTGCACGTTGATCCTGAAAGACTTTCGACGGGAGGATGATGATGCGTGCATGGCATTGGTCGATGATGATGGTGGCGATGGTGGCGACAACATCCCTGGCCCAGGCCCAGAGCCGCAAACTGACCGACACCCCGCTTTCGACCGGGATATTGATGGGTTTTTCGACGATTACCTATGATGGGGCCGGGACGTTCGCGGCCTTCAGCATGGAAATGCCGGTGGAATACACCTTCAAGGCAGGTCCCGGGGATGTGGCATTGCACTTCGGGTTCATGCTCAATGCGGGTAAAGGGGGGATGGTGAGTCTGGCCCTACCGATGGGCGCACGTTACAAGATCCGGCTGATGCACGGAACCCCGCTGTACGCCTATCCCTTGCTCGACCTTGGCCCGGTTTTGGACCCCAAGGCAGGAACGGCATCCGGACTTCTGCGTGTGGGCGGCGGCCTGAGCTATCTGGTGCACAAGAATGTCGAACTGCTGTTCCAGCCCCTTGGACTCGGCGCGGTCTTCAACGCGGACGGGGGTGCCTTCATCTTCAACTTCCTCACCGGCGCACAGTTCCGCTTCTAGGATTTCCCGTCCGGACCCATCGGTGCAAAACAGCCTCAATGCAGAAGGTCGAGCGCCTGCCGCACGGCATCCACGGTCATGGCCGAAGCGGCAACCAGCGGCAGACGGACCTCGGCGGTGCACATCCCGAGCAGACTGGCCGCGGCCTTGACTGGCGCGGGACTGGTTTCCACGAACAAGGCGGAATACAGGGGGGCGAGACGCTGATCGCGCAGCATGGCATCCTGGTGGCGACCGGCCGTCCAGGCGTCCCACATGGCCACCATGAACTCGGGAACCACGTTGCTGGCCACGGATACCACGCCGCAGGCGCCCATCGCGAACGACGCCAATGCGAGACCGTCGTCGCCCGACAAGACCGCGAAGTCGGGCCTGCTGTTGCTGCGGATTTCGCGCACGGCCGCGACGGATCCGGAGGCTTCTTTGATGCCGACCACGCCCGAAATGCGGGAGAGTCGAATCGCCGTGGCAGGCAAAAGATTCACGCCCGTGCGTCCCGGAACGTTGTACGCCACGATCGGTAGGCCGCCCTGCTGGGCTGCGGCCGAGTAGTGGGCGATTAGCCCTTCCTGCTGAGGCTTGTTGTAGTAGGGGGTGACCACCAGGGCCGCATCGACCCCCAGCGTGGCTGCCAGACGGGTGCGTTCGATGGTGCTGCGGGTGTCGTTGGTGCCCGTGCCCGCAAGAACCGGGATCCGGCCTGCGGCGGTCTCGACCGTGGTCCGGATCACGGCCGCGTAGTCGTCCGGGGTCAGGGTGGCTGCCTCGCCCGTGGTGCCTGCAGCCACAAGCCCGTGGATACCGGCGGTCACCTGGTGATTCACGATGCAACGCAGGGCCTGCAGGTCCACGGCCCCGTCGCGCATCGGAGTGATCAGGGCCGTGATGATCCCTTGCAACGTCCTCATGGCGTCATCCGCTTCAAAGCCTTTTCCATGGCCACCCGGACCTCGAGAATAGGCTCGTGTTCGATGGCATCCATCAAGAACACCCGGATGCGATCCCCGCCCACCTCGCCGAGCGCGGCCGCGGCCCCGCAGCGCAATTGTGGCGAGCCTCCGTTCAGGAAGGCCTTGAGGTCCTCGACCACTTCGTCGCGAAAGGCTCGAGCCAGCCCGAGCATTGCGGCGCTGCGCACCGATACTTCGACATCGTTCGAGAATACCGCATTCATCAGCACCGCACGCGTGGGTTGGCCTGGATAGAACCCGAGCGCACGGGCTGCGCGGCAACGGATCTCGGCATCCACCTTGAGGTTGCCCATCAGGTCCACGAGCACGGCGTCGACCCCGGAACCCACGGTCGCGAAGTCCGCTGGGGTCGGGTCTTGCCGGGTCTTGAGCACGCGAAGGGTGTCTTCGAGCTTCACCGAAGAAGGATTGCGGGCGTCTGCGGCCGTGGGGGCGAGCAGGCACATCAGCAGCATCGTGACCCCAGCGGCAGTCTTGTTCATCGATGTTTCCTCGCCTTCTGGCGCTGGCTCTTGGCCAACTTCTCCTTGCGCCGCCGGCGGTCCTTTTCAGCCTGGGACAGCCGACGGACACCATAGCCCGGGCCGAATGCCGGGCCCTTTTCGGGCGGCATCATGTCCGACACGTCCTCGCCGCGTGACTGGGCGAGTTGCAACGCTTCACGGAAGCCCGGCAGGCGCGACAGCAAAGAGGGCTGCTTGCCCACCCGTTTCATCATTTCCTTCATGGTCATGAAGCGCGTCAGCAGGTCCTTGACCTCGGGCAACTTGCGCCCGGACCCCTTCGCGATGCGGGACGCCCGACGGTCATCGATGCGTTCGGGGTGCATCCGCTCGTCCGGGGTCATTGAATTGATCATGGCCTCGATGCGCGACAGAACCTTTTCGTCGACCGCGGCGCCTTCGGGCACCATCTCGTGGAAGAAGGGCAGTTTCTCGAGTGTGTCCCGCAACGAACCCATCTTCTGGATGGCACGGATCTGGTCGAGGAACTGGTAGAGATTGAACTCGCCCTTGAGGATCTTCAGCGCATCCTCTTCGGCCTGCTTTTCGTCGGTGACCTTCTCGAAGTCCTTGACGAGCCCGACCACGTCGCCGAAGCCCAGGATCCGGGTGGCGATCCCGTCGGGCCGGAAGGGCTCCATCTTGCCAAGGTCTTCGCCCATGCCCACGAACAGGATGTCCTTGCCGGTCACGGCCTTGATCGACAAGGCCGCGCCACCACGGGCGTCGCCGTCCATCTTGGTCAGCACGAGGCCCGACAGGTCGAGGCGGCGATCGAACTCGGAGGCCATGCGCACCGAGTCCTGACCGATCATCGCGTCGACGACCAGCAGGATGTTTTGCGGCTTCACGGCCGCCTTGATCTGCGACAGTTCCTGCATCAGCGGTTCGTCGATCGCCAGACGTCCGGCGGTGTCGAAGATGATCACGTCGCGCTTCTGCTCGACCGCGGCCAGGACGGCATCCTGGCACAACTGGGGCGGGGCCACGCCTTCGCGGGTGTACACCGGGACGCCGAGGCGATCCCCGAGGGTCTGCAATTGCGCGATGGCGGCCGGACGATACACGTCCGCCGCGACCAGCATCGGACGTCGCTTCTGTTCGATGAGCAGCGAGGCCAGCTTGGCCGCGCTCGTCGTCTTTCCGGTACCGTGCAGACCGACCATCATGATGGTGGCCGGACCGTGCCGGGTTTCGAGGTTGAGTCCCTGTTCCCCGGAACCCATCAGCGCAATCAGTTCGTCGTGACAGAGTTTCACAAAGTGATCGGCCGGCGAGATGGCCATGCTCTCGCCCTTGTGGCTCACCTTGACCCGTACGACTTCGCCAACGGCCTTCTCTTTGACGTGGGTCAGGAACGCGTTGACCACGTGGAGGGCCACGTCCGCCTCGAGCAACGACACCCGGATGTCCTTCAAGGCCGAATCGATCACGGCCTCGGAGAGGACGGCCTGGCCCTGCAAGCGGGCGCGTGCCGAACGGAACCCTTTGGTCAGGACTTCAAACATGATTGCTTCCGCTCCTGTCGAAAACCGCAGAACGCTTGAAGGCTTATAGGAGAATGGGGCAGTTTAGTCAACCATGCGGTCGGCTGACACGCCTTGCTTGACGGCATCCCGGGTCCGGTGGTATCCACGCCAATCATGGACAAGGACCTCCAAAGCCTTCGGGTTCACGTCATCACTTACGGGTGCCAGATGAACGTGTTCGACACCGAGCGCATCATCGAGGCCCTGGCCTCGGTCGGCTACGCCGCGACCGAGGACCCCGCTCAGGCGGACCTGATCCTGGTCAACACCTGCAGCGTCCGGGCCCAACCCGAACAGAAGGTCTTTGGCACGCTGACGCGTTTGCTGCCTCTGAAAACGGCCAATCCCCGCCTGCGCTTCGGGGTTTGCGGATGCATGGCACAGCAGCACGGGCAGGACCTTCTGCGACGCATGCCCTATGCGGATCTGGTGTTCGGCCCGGACAACATCGGGGACCTTCCCGACCTGATTGCTGCCGTGCAGCGGGGGGAACGCGTGGCCAAGACCACGCGCATGGACCGCGCGGGGTATGCCTTCATGCCGGTCGATTCGCGCGCGGCCCGAGGGCCCTGTGCCTTTCTGACCATCATGAAAGGCTGCGACAACGTCTGTTCTTACTGCATCGTGCCTCGGGTGCGTGGGCGGGAGGTGTCCAAGCCCCCGGCCCTGGTGATCGAAGAGGCCTCGCGTCTGGTGCAGGCCGGGGTGCGCGAGATCACCCTGCTCGGCCAGAACGTCAACTCGTACGGGCACGACAGCCCGGGCAGCGGAGGGTTCGTTGCGCTTCTGGAGGCGGTGGATGCCATTCCGGGATTGGCACGCCTGCGGTTCGTGACTTCGCACCCGGCCGATGCGGATGCGGCCATGATTGCCGCGTTCGGGCGCCTGCCACGGCTCGCCGAGGCCTTGCATCTTCCCGTGCAGTCGGGGTCGGACCGGATCCTCGCTGCGATGCGCCGCCGTTACACCGCGGCCGAGTATCTGGAAAAGGTGGCGGCCCTGCGGCAACGGTGTCCCGACATCGCGCTGTCCACGGACGTGATCGTGGGCTATCCCGGCGAAACCGAAGACGATTTTCGAGCCACCCTTGAGGTGGTCGAGGCCGCGCAGTTCGATGCCATGTTCTCGTTCAAGTACTCTCCGCGTCCGGGCACCCCGGCCGCACGCGAGCCCGATACCTGTTCGGCCTCCGACAAGGCCGCGCGCCTGAAGACGTTGCAGATGCTGCAGGATGCCATCACGCGCGAGCGCATGCAGCGGTTCTTGGGGCGAACCGAAGAAGTCCTGGTCGAGGGAATGAGCGCCTGGGCCCGCAAAGGGGATCGCGGGGGCGAATGGACCGGGAGGACGCGCACCAACTGGGTGGTCAATTTCGCCACCAGCGGGCCCGGCGACCTTCGACCCGGCGACCTGATCCCGGTGCGCATCGATACGATCATGGCCCACTGCCTGCGTGGGTCGCACGAAGCTGCCTGAATCTGCTAACCTATAGGGAAGTCAACGCGAGGCAATCCGAATGAACCGTGCGCTTGGTTTCTGGCTCGTGATGATGGGGTTGGCCGGGATCAGTGGGGCGGCCTGCGGAGGGGATGATGCGGCCGAACCGGTGGCAGATGCGGTCGAGTCACAAGACGTTGTCGATGCCCTGATTCCATCGGATGTCCTGGACCTGGATGCGGTGCCCGAGGCTTCGGACCTTGAGGGGCTGGACGCGCCTGAGCAGGCCTTTGGCGACCCGGACACGTTCACCGACGACGCCACATCGGTGCCTGCGGATGCGATGTCGTGGGAGGTGGTGGCGATCAGTGACGTTTCGGTGGCCGCCAAGGAGGTGTCCGCGCCTCTCGATGTGGACGAGCGGGCCAAGAACGCCACGTCCGGACTGGTGCCCGCGCTCGACCCGGCAGCGCCTCCCCGCTGGAAAGTGGTGTGGCAAGATGAGTTCAACGGGCCGCAAACCTGGGAGGACCCGGACTGCTACACGCGTGCCCCGACCTGCGTTCGCTACGGCAACTGGGGGGCCGAGGTCTGTCCGCCGAGCGCCAATGACAACTTGGCCCACCTCAACAAGTGCAACTGGAACGTCTACAACTTCTACTGCTTCTGGGGGTCCGAGAACAGTTCGCCCCCGGATCTGGGCACCGCGTTCGACCCCGAGGAAGTGACCGTGCGCGGGGGTGAACTCGTACTCTCGGCCCATGCGGACCCCGCCGGTCCGTTCGACTGCGGCGTGAAGTTCATGGACGGGGACTTCGAAAACCAGACCCGCGTCTGCCCGTTCCGTGCCGCGGGCGTGGACTCGCGCACCAACCACCTGCTGCCGGGCATGAACCGCCTTTACGGACGATTCGAGGTGCGCGCGAAGCTGTCCACGGGGCCGGGCTCGATCCCCACGTTGTGGATGATGCACCAGACCTGGGACTATGGCTGGCCCTACGACGGCGAGTTCGATCTGATGGAGCAGTGGCCGGACCAGACCGACAAGGTGAAATCCGCGTATCACGGGGGCGATCCCGCCGACCAATCGCACTACTCGGACCATCACCATTGGTGGGCCAAGAAGGACTTCTACCCGCAGGACGGGCGCAAGGATACCTGGCATGAGGACTACCATATCTGGGCACTGGAGTGGGACGAACACGAGGCCCGGTTCTACGTGGACAAGTGGCTGGTGGGAATCACGCGCAACGGGCAGGAGGTCGAGGCCGACGGCAAGACCTACGCGCTCAAGTTGCCATGGAACCCCTTCTACTGGATCCTGTTTTTGACCATCAACGTGTCGAACAACGACAACTGGTGGGAGAACCTGTGGGGGGACCTGGACCCGGACCCCTCGGACTTCACGCCGCAGGCCATGCACGTGGACTACGTGCGCGTCTACGACCGGTGCGAGGATGGGGACGTGGGCTGCGTCGAGAACACGCTTTCCCCCTGGTGTCCGAATCCGTGCCAGGGCATGGGTATCCACACGGGGTACGGTTGTCTGGTCGGGGCCGCGCCCGACAAGATGAAGGCCTACTTGATCGACGGCGGCTTCTACTATCGACGCTCCTGGATCGCCGGGATCTTCGACGACACGGACTGCGAACCGGAACATCCCTACGTGGACGGCAAGGGTTGTCACATCGGGGACGTGCCCTCCGGGCGGTCCGGGTTCGTGATCAACAACAGCAACAGCCTCGGTATCACCGCCGAGGGGCGCTTCTATCTGGAGCCCGTGTGCAATAGTCTGGCCGGTCTGGCCAACTGTTCGATCCCTTGTCCGATCGCAGGCACATGGGACGGGGCGAACTGTTTCGTCCTGGATCCGGGCCCGACCGCCGAGGCATTCGTCTACGGCGGCTATTTCTACACGGCCGAGCCCTGTCCCGAGGGGAGCACGGGATACACCGACGGGGCCAACCACTGCCAATGGATGCAAGTCCCCACCGGCACCACGGGCTTCGTGCACGAGGGGCGTTTCTACGTGGAGGGGGCGTGCCAGGCCCTGCCGTTCCGGGACGCCACGGGTTTGTAGTCGCGGTCACCCGACCTAGCCGCTCGCTGCGCGGCGTGGGGATGGACAGCGGACCCCGGGATCGGGTAGCCTTGTCGCGATTGGCGGAGGATGCGATGTTCTTCAAGGCGAAAGACCTGATGACGGTCGGCAACATCGGGGGCGGGGTGGCCTCAGTGCTGATCGCCATGGAAGGGATGGGTTGCAGACCAGAGGATGTGCCGACGTATGTGTTCTGGTCGGGGTTTGCGGTGCTTGCAGCCTATTTCTTCGATGCGTTCGACGGTTTTGTGGCCCGTGCGCTGAACCAGATGAACCAGTTCGGCGCCGAGTTCGACAACGTGGCGGATCTGATTGCCTATTCGGTGGCGCCGTCGTTTCTGCTGTACCTGACCTTTTCCCGGGCCGTTACCCTCCCGGGCATTGAGCCGGGGTCCGCGCTGGCCATGGTAGTGGCGATCGTGATGGCCTCGACTCCGATCCTGTCCGGAGCGATCCGGTTTGCCCGCTTCAACGTGCGCAAGCTCGACGTCCCCGGCTTCTGGATCGGCTTTCCCCGGCCGGCATCCGCGTTGCTGATCGTGTCGCTCGTCAACTCGCACCTGTTCCTGCATTCGGGCCTCGTGCGATGGATGAGCGTGGCGTTGGTTCTCTTCCTTGGGTACATGGGGCTGTCGCTGCATCCATACATCGGACACCACCATCGACGGTTCTCGTGGTATCTCGCAATCGTCCTCAACCTCGTGTGGTTTTCCGTGGTCCTGGCGTTCGTCGGGGGCGTTTTCCTGGAATGGTTCCCACCCAACCTGGCGTTCGACTGGGCCCTGATCTGGCTCATGTGCTATCTTCTCATTCAGTGGACGGACATCCCCTTGCAGACGCGCGCCGAGATCACGCGTTTGACGAACGACTGGAACCGCTAGAAGCGCTCTTGCGGGAGGCATCTTCGGGCATGCAGGGCAAGACGACCAGACGCCAGTTCTTGACGGGTGCCATGGGCCTTGGTTTGGCCGGTGTGGCCATGCCGGGAATGGAAATGGTGCCTGCGGTCCGCGTGCTCGGGGACACCGAGGCCCTGGTACCCGGGGACTTCATCCGGGTCGTGTGGCCCTGGACCCTGGACCCGAAGAGGGCCAGTGTGGTGCACGTGGCCAACGGTGAAGAATCGACGCCGATGCCCGTGCCCGAACCCACCGGACTGGTGTTTCCCCGGGTGGACATCCCCGCCATTCCCCCGGATGGTCGTCTGCGCGCGGGTCGTCACGAGTTCTTTCTGGCGTTCGAAGGGCGGTATCTCTATCTGGGCGGCTTCGACGTAAGGCGCTTCAGGTTCGGGTGTTGAGCATGGTGAAACCCCGTCTGTGCCCCCTCATCGGCCTGCTGCTGTGTCTGGTGCCTCTGCTGGCGCAGGCCGCGGACGGTCCGGCTCCCGAGTTTCCGCAGGTCAAGATCGACCGCGTCGATGCGATCAACCCTTCGAAATGGCGGGTCTTCATGACCCTGCTCGGCGAGGGGGGGCAACCGCTCAATCTCATGGAACACAACGTGGCCCTGTTCCTGACCGAAGGCAAGGGCCCGGTCCGGACCCAGGGCGTGACGCCGATCGCGAAGTTCTCGTCGGGCCTGGCCGACAAGGGGTTCGATGGCCGCATGTCGGGACTGGCCAAGGCGGACTTGAAACAAGCGGTGGTGTTTGTGGTGGCCCTGCACACCGATGTGGGGCCCGAGGTGCGCACCCTGCTCGGCGAGGCCATGGCCACGGTGCTCGAGGGGTTGCGCAAGGATGCCCGGGTCGGCGTCCTTTTCTATAACGATCGGATCATGACGCTGTGGAGCCCGGACGGGGCGCGAGCGGAACTGCGGGACCTCAACGACTATCAGAATTGCCTGTTCCGTCTGCGCCGCGAGGTCGTGGAGGGAGGGGATCCGAAGGACCAGAGCGTGGCCTGCGGACGGCTGTTCCCTGCGCCGGATTTGGTGAAGGAAGCGGCCAAGGCCATTCCACCAGGCCAGGGACTGTTCCCGAGGCTTTTCGGGATCCCCGATTCGGCCGAGGTGACCACCGGGGCGCGGGAGCGCGGGCACACCCGCATGGACGAGACGGACATCCTGCGGGGCGAGGAGTTCTTCGCTGCCGGGGCCATCGAGGCGGCCCTGCGCATCCTCGAGGTCAACAGCAGTCCCTCGGATCTGCGTGAGGTGATCGTGCTGTCGGACGGCCGCGACGGCTACATGCGCGTGGCTGACCTGATGAGCGATCACGTGGCCCCGGCCTGCCGCAAGCAGGCCAAACAATGCACCCAGAAGGGCCAGGCCACCGAGCAACCGAAGGATGAACTCGCTGCCTGGGAGTCGATCCCCGGCATGGACCACGAGGGCGGGTCCAAGGGATGCACCCGCGAGGTGCTGGCCTGCGCGATCCCCAAGGTCGCGGATGCCCTGCGCGTGCGGGAAGAGGCGGTCCGGGACTATCTGGTGCGGATGGTGTATGCCCTGCGCGCCGCGGGAGTGCGGGTGTCCTCGATCGCGATTCCCGGCAGCGACGAGGTGGGTCGTGCCCGTTTGCAGGCCCTGGCACTCAAGACCGGCGGCACGTTCCGGGCGGCCACGGCCACGAGCCAGCTCAAGGCTTCGTCCAAGGCCCTGTCGCTGGAACTCGCCTCCCAGATCATGGTGACCCCGGACGAATCGCTCGATCCCGAGGCCCTGTATGCGATTGCGGCCACGGTGTCCGACCTGGGCCTGATTGCCAACGGTTACGGATTCGTGACCGGCAAGCGCGTTCTGTTCTTTGCGGGACCGCTTGGCAAGGCACGAGCCTGGGTGATCGGCAAGCTCGGCCACACATGGGGGCCGATCGTGTTCTGGGTCGCCCTGGTGCTGGCAGTGCTCGCGGCCATCTTCTTCGTCTACATGATGGGCAAGATGATCGTGGGCATGATCAAGGGCGCCGGGAAGAAGGCCGCGGGCAAAGTCAAAGGCAAGTTCAAGCCGCCCGCGGCGCCCAAGCTCCCGGGGGTCAAGCCGCCGGCCGTGAAGCCTCCAGCCGTGCCCAAGGTGCCCGGGGTCAAGCCTCCCGCGGTCAAGTTGCCGGGGGTCAAGCTGCCCCCGATCCCCAAGCCGAAGTGAGCAACGATGGGAAACCGCATCATCATCGCGAACCAGGAGTGGCCGGTCGGCGACGACATCGACATCACCACGTTCCTCGACCCGGGCGGCATGTCGTTCTATCAAAGCGTGGCTCCGACCTTCACTGCGCGGATGGTCACGAACGACGATGGCGAAACCCGCGGGATCGTGTCGCGGCGCCGCATGCCGGGGATGGGCCCGGTTGCGGAGCTCGGTGGCCTGGGGTGGGACAAGGTGGACCCGGAGAGTGGCGACCCCATGAAGGCGCTGCGCAAGGCGATCCGAGCCGTGGTGATCCATCATGACGGCAGCCCGAGTGCGGCGAGTTGCTTCAACGTCCTGATGCGGCGTGGCTATTCGACCCACTTCCTGATCGACTCGGATGGCAAGACCTTTCAGGCCGCGGACGTTGCGGACGAGGCGATCCACGCCACGGTCATGAACAAGCTCGCCATCGGCATCGACTTGAACAATATCGCGGACAACCTGCTGACCAACCCGAATGCGGTGCGCGAAGGGCGCACGCCGTCCGAGGAGATGACGATCAACGGGTCCTTGTTCAAGTCGTGGAACTATACGGATGCACAATACAAGTCGCTGATCGCCATCTTGCGGGTCCTGGTCGAGCGCATCGGGTTGCAGCCCGTGTTCCCGGTCAACGAGGAAGGCCGGATACTCGACTGCATGATGGACAATCCACCCCCGGTCGAGTTCAAGGGCATCATGTGTCACTGGCACGTGCAGGCCGAGAAGTGGGACCCCGGGCCCGGGCTCGACTGGGAACGCATCCTGGCCGGTCTGCGCGAGCAGAGTGCGTCGTTCCCCGTGATCCCCGAGGGCCTGGCCGGGGAGATCGAAGGCACGGACCGGCAACTCTATCCCCCGGCCGTGTGGACGCGCGAGGAATCGGCCCTGAGCGCGGTGGCGAGTGCGTGGAAGACCGAAACTTCCGCCCGCCGCATGTGCCGCTACGTGGCCCGCACCGGCGAGAAGCGCGAAGGGGGCGGGTACTTCCCCATGGGCGTCAACCAGACCTGGCACAACGGCATTCATGTGCCGGTGCGCCGGGGCACCCTGATTCGCCCGTTGCTCGAAGGGGAACTGGTGGCCGCGCATTTCGTCCGGGAAGAAGACTTCCCCGCTTACGGCAGTAATAATTTCGTGCTGCTGCGCCATCGTATCGTGCTGCCGCCGCGATATCAGGCCGAGATCGACCAGCCCAAAGTGGAGCAGACCGAGGCCGAGGCCGCGGATGCGGAGCCCAAGCTCCCGGAGAACGTGCTCACCGCGTATTCCCTTTACATGCACCTCGATGGCGTGGACATGGAGCGTCCCCCGGATCTGCCCCTGTTCCAGTTGTTGAAGAGCCATTCCGCGGGCAAGGGCGAACCGCCGCCGGACCCGTCGGGCCCCACCTTGTCGAGTCTGTCGATCAAAGAGGAACCGGATCAGTACCGGGCATTGATGAAGGGCTACGTGGGCCTGTTTTCCCCCGAGGGCGACGAGGCGGGCCTGATCCGCGTGTACCCGAAGGATGCCATCGGTTACTCGGGCGAGTTCGGCGACGAAGACAATCGGGCCGGTCTCGTGCATATCGAGGTGTTCGCGGACGACGGTTTTGCCGAGCACATGGAACTCGGACTGTACGGCGACTTCCTCGAAATGGGCCCCGACGAAGCGGAATCCCGCGACATGCGCGTCCGTTCATGGTCGTTGCTGTCGTTGTTCGGGGATCGCCCGGTGATCAAGAACATGCCCGTGCACTCGAACAAGGTCCTGACCCAGGAGGCGATCCAGGACTTCTTGGCCAGCCCGTCGCCGGATGACGAAGAAGCCCAGGCGCAACTGCGTCGTCTGATCGTGCGGCACGTATCCGAATGGTCGGATCAGGTCGACTGGGTGTCGACGATCCTGTCGCGTCAGGATTGGCGGGATCGGCTGGCGCGGCGCGAGAACGACTGGGTGTTCAAGCAGGAGGTCATGCGCTACCTCCCGTACATCTGGCTCAACGAAGATGTGGCGAAACACATCGGGGCGTCCTGGAACAAGGGCGTGTTCAACTACTTCCACCCCATTTCCTTCCTGCAATGGTGGATGTACCGCCGATCCGCGGTGCGTGGAAAGCCGATCGAGGCCCTGCTTGCAGGCGTGGGGGGTGGAAAGCTCTCGACGACCACCGGAGTGCCCGAAGCCATTCGTGAGGTGATGGACCTCCCGGGCCGTGGCGAGTGGACGATCTAGAACCCGCGTCAAATCCGACGACAGACCCCGACCACGATTCCGAGCAGGGCGAACGATTGTTGCGTTGGGTCGACCCGGATCGGGGCATGAGCGGGGTTCGAGGCCACGAGCCGGACATGGTCCGTTTCCGGGTGATAGTGCTTGACCGTGGCCTCATCCTCGACCAGGGCCACCACGATCTGTCCGGGGTCCGCGCTGCCCTGCCGACGCACCACCAGTAAATCCCCTGGCAGGATGCCGTCGCCAATCATGCTGTCGCCGACCACGCGCAGTCCGAAGGTGTCGGCGGTCGATTGGCCGAAGAACGAGGCGTTCAATTCCAGATAGCCATCAAGGTTTTCTTGTGCGAACACGGGCCGCCCTGCTGCGATTCGGCCGAGGATCGGGATGTCGCGGTCGTTCGCTGCGCCCTCGACCGGGATGATGCCGCGGGATCGGTGGGGCGAGCGGATCAGGGCTCCCTTGCGAACCAATGCATCGAGGTGTTCGGAGACCGCGTTGGGGGAGGCGATGCCGAGAGCCCGCCCGATCTCGCGAACCGTCGGGGGCATACCCTGTTCCCGGCAATGGCGATCCACGAATGCCAGGACCTCGCGCTGTCGGGGGGTGAGGGGTTGCGGAACCATGCGATGCCTCGGTCACGGTGCTGTTGAAAGCATACCTGAACAGGTGTCCAGTTGGCAAGGGTCGAATGCGACCATCCGTATCG
>CAYRIB010000002.1:0-10286 GCA_964424165.1 uncultured Myxococcales bacterium
GACCGCGCCCTACAGGTACCCTTCTCTCCTGCCGCTAGAACCGGTCAGGGCTGGGGGATCGACTGTGGCGCAACAAAACCCTTCTGCGATGGTAGCGAAGGAGGGGCGCCGGCGCAGACTGGCATGATATAGTGACGCATGTTTCAGCCTCAATGGGCCGACTGCCGGGAGGTGATGGATGCGGCGTGCTCTGTGGATCGGCTTGCTGTTGCTTGCGGTGGTAGCTGCCGTGTGGGTGGCCCGGCGCCCGGTCCCACAGGCGCCCGTGGAGGCCGTGGGCAAGGGGGCGCAGGTCCTCGAAGTCATGGACGGCGACAGTATACGCGTTCGCACCGCGGATGCCCGGGAACTTGTCGTGCGCCTCTACGGCGTGGATGCACCTGAAAAGGACCAACCGTTCGCGCAGCAGTCCCGTGCCTTCACCACGGACGCAACCCAGGGTACCGAGGCACAACTGGACGTGGTAGAAATCGACCAGTATGGACGCTCGGTGGCCATTGTGAACGCGGGGGCAGGCTACGAAAGCATCAACGAACGCCTGGTCATGGCGGGCTTGGCATGGCGCTATGACAAGCACTGCGATCGCGAATCCTGGTGCGACGCGATCGGACGCCGCGAACGCGAGGCCCGTGAGGCGCGCCGGGGGCTGTGGGCCGACCCGGAACCGACCCCGCCGTGGCAGTGGCGCTGGGAGGTGCGGCAGCAGCCCGAGGCCGCAGCGCCAGCAAGGCAGAACGCGCTTCCTAATCGAGTTTGTGTCGACCACAAGACGGCTCGTGACCCCAACGGCCAAGAAATGGAATGCATTCCCTACCGTTGCGAAGCCGGGGCCTGCCTGACCCGATGCCGCACCGTCAAGGACTGTGTCGGCGAAGGATGGCCCATGAACTGCGTCAACAGTCGCTGCGTACCCCAACCGCCCCGAGACCGCCCAACACCGCGTTAGCCCCGACGTCGTCACCATTCGATGCGATGGCCGTTACGAATGACCCTTCTGCGATCGCGGCATTGCGACGGACTGGACAGTGGGATAAAGTACGACCGTTCATGTTCTGAATGCGGCGTTGTTGCCCGGCTTTGACGGAGGTCCTCCCATGCGTTCGATTTGTCCCACGGCGACCCTGGCATTTGCACTTCTGTTGCCGCTTCCTGCGAGTGCCGAGATCACCGTGTACGAGCGGGTTGGCAACCCGGAAGACAGCACGGTGACGCCCCAAGGCCCGGGGCTCGTCCTCATGGGCGGGGGCACCGATGTCGACGCCGCGTTCGTCTGGATGCATCGGACGATCACAGGCGGCGGCGACATGGGAGGCGACGTCGTGGTCCTGCGCGCCACGGGCGAGAACGGTTACGACGAGTACATCCTGGGACTGGCGGCCTTCAATTCGGTGCAGACCCTGCTGATCCCGAGCCCGGCGAGCAGCCGCGACTTGAAGATTGCGGCAGCCATGGTCGATCGGGCCGAGGCGGTCTTCTTCGCGGGCGGGAACCAGGAGGACTACGTGCGATGGAAAGGGGAACTGATCGACGCCGTGGCCCGCGTGTACGAGCGGGGCGGGGTCGTGGGCGGGACCAGCGCGGGCCTGGCGATCCTGGGCGAGTTCGTGTACGACTCGATCGCGGCGAACGCTGCCGACGAAGCGAGCGTGGAAAGCAGCGACGCCACATACGACCCCTACGAGCCGGAGATCAGCTTCACCAGCGACTTCTTCCACTTCCCACCCCTGGCGGGCACCATCACCGACACGCACTTCGCGAACCGCGATCGCTTCGGGCGGCTGGCCGCCTTCATGGCCCGGCAGATTGGCGACGAGCGGGTCACCTCTGACCCGCCGCGCATCCTTGGGATTGGCGTGGACGAGATGAACGCAGTCGTCATCGACCGGGAGGGGATCGGCCGCCTCCTGCAGCAGGAGCCCGGGACCGGGGCGGCCTTCCTGATCCTCGGCGGTCAACCGGACGAGATCTCGGACCAGGAGGCCTTGTATTACCGGGATCTCTTGGTGACACGCCTCGACGACCCGACCCAACTCTTCGACTTCAACCGCTGGTGCGGCACCGGGCCGACCTGCGAGGTTACGGTGGACGGCCAGGAGTACGATTTCTACAACCCGCTGGACCCGTACACGGTCGACGGTGAGGCGGGGATGTGCGCCGCGGCCGACGATCCGTGGGCGGCCAAGCCCGAGGCGGAGGCGTCCGGGTCGGGTTCGTGCCGCGCCGCGTCGCAGGCCCCCGTCCCCGGATGGACGTTGATTCTTCTGATGCCCGCGATGCTGTGGTTTGTGCGCCGCTTTGCCTCTTGGCGTTGACCCTCGGGTTGACGGTGTTCTTCATCCCTGTTAGCTTTTGACCATTGGTATTCAATTTGACGCGACAGCCCTCGATGCGGACGCATCCTTTCGATGCGCCCCAGTGGTTGTTGCGCGGATGCGTTGATGGAGGATGATCGATGCGCAATCTTGAAGGACGTCTGCTCATGGGGATTGCCTTGTTGGCATTCGCCGGTTGTTCGGGCGGTGGGGCGGGGGACTCCTCGTCCGACGGAAAGCCGGGGGACGGGGCATCGGGGATCGACCTGACGGAATATGCGGTCCACGGCCCGCTGGGCAGCGGCAGCCCCGTCACCCTCACCCCGGGGCCCTCGATCGAGGCCCCAACCGGATCGGTCCCCGCAGGGGTCGAGGTCGGGCTGCGCCCCGCACAGAGCGATCCTTCCGTTCCGGACGGCTGGCAGGCCATCTCCCCTTGGTACGATGCGGCATCCAACCGGTCGGATGTCCGGGCGTCAGCGGCTGGTCCCATCCGTCTGAGCATTCCGATGACGCCGCCGGCCGAGGCCGAGGACCATCCCGGGCTCATGGTGCTTGCCGTTTTGCCCATGGTCATCGTGCCGATCGACGGCCATTACGATGCCGACAAGGGGCTCTTCGAGGTCGAGATCCTTGGGCTTCCCCCGATCTTCACGTTCTGCGCGGCCTTCAACCCAACCGTGACACGCCTGGACAGCAGCGACGTTCCGGTGGACCGGATCTGGGCGGCGGCCACGAGTTCGGGGTGGCCCACGGTGGAATGGACGATCGACTTCGACGAGCAGAAGCTCACGCTTGCCGAGGCGAGGGACGTGCTGCGCTGGGCCCGACAGGCATCCCGGACCTATGCCGACGCCGGGCTCCTGGAGCCTTTTCTTTTCCGGGACTCCTGGCTGGGGATGGAGCGCTGGCACCTGCACCTGATCGCGTCGGACAGCGTCTACGACCCGGCCCACGACACCACGGCCGCCGATGCGGCGAGGCGCTTCGGCCGCATCAACCTCGCGGTTTCGGACATCCGCCGGACCAAGGGGGACCCAATCGGAAGCGGACTGTCGATCCTGGCGCATGAACTCTTTCACGCCGTGTTCCACAGCTACCAAATTCCGTCCGCCTGTTTCAACCAGGTGGTCTCCGGGGTCACCTACTGCTACGACAGCCACACGGGTTTCAACGAGGGGCTGGCCACGGCCATTGGCTATCAGTTCGACACGGGCGAACCCACGCCTCGCCCGTCCGAATATCCGGCCACGCTCGAAGACCCCCATGGACGCTTCGACGCACAGGATACCTCTGTGGCCTATCAGAACCAGGATTTCTACGTGTTCTGGCTTCGGATGAACGGGCTCTCCGGAGTGGCCCGTTATCTCTCGGCCCTGGCCACGGCCGTCACGGGAACGCCCGCGGACCAGTTGGCCGCTCTTGCGCCGTACGGAAAGGCCTTGGACACGGCCGACGTCGGAATTCCCTCGACATTCTCGGAGTTCTATCACCTCTACGCGGCCGAGAGGGGCTACGTCAGGACCGAGATGGGGCTCGTGTGGCCGAGCGAGCCGTATCCCGAGGAAGCCGGCAAAGGCAATACCTTCTCCCCGGCTCTGTTCCCCAACGCGCATACCCTGGGCAAGAACGACTGCAAGGTCGAGGGGGACGGTGCCGAGTGCACGGTCACGTTCAGCGCGGTCCCGCCGTTGTCAGCGCGAGCCATCCTCGTGGACTTCGTGAGCGGCGACGCCTTGCCCTCGGGGACGGGATGGGACGAGGGCTTCTCTGCGCGCTTCAAGGCCGAGGCCAAGGACGGTTCCGCGGCCTTCACCGTGTTCGGCGAAAACTTCGGGGAGGGGGCCGACGAGGGACGCGTGGGTAGTGAAGACGGGAGTTCGGTAACCCTCGATGACGCGGGCAAGAAGTGGACCAATGCCAAGGTGATCGTGGTTCACGGCTCCGGGGAACCATCGGACGTCACGGTCACGATGAACTTCGGCGTCGCGGAATCGTCTTCCATCTGTGAGCAGTGGGTGGACGTGTACTGCAACTGCCTGGCGGCGGGTGCCGAGTCCCCCGAGGACTGCCAGATCCACACCCAACTCAGTTTGCAGATCATCTGCGACCCCGAGAAGGGGCAGTTGCCCGAAGGCATGACGTGCGACGAGTACTGTGCCCAGGAACTGGAACAGTGGGGGTCGGGGTGCTGATGACGCCGGGTTTCACGGATGGCGCTGCGACGGACTCCAGGTAGCGATGTATGCACGGCCGCCTGGAGCGTTGGCAGGGGCGCGGACGCCCCAGTGACCCGTCATGTCGAGCTCACGGGCCACCAGCTCGAAGTGACACATGGCGATGCCCATGTCGACCCGCTGCAGGTCTGCCAGGCGCAACATGGTGAAGATCAGACTGCCCTTGCCATAGCCCCGGGAGCGTTCGAGGAAGAAGTGCCAGTCCTCACCGAGACGCAGTAAACGCCAGGGCTGCCGGTTGGATGCGGATGGGGCCCAGCGCACGGCATCGAGCACGTCCGCAAAAGGCCCCGCCGCGTCGAGGGACAGCGGATGGTCGAAGGCGCCGTCAAAGAACAACATGTCGGGCGGCCGTCGATGGCTCGCCCCCGCGCTCCAACGCACGAGGTCGTGGCGGCGGCTGCCTTCCTGTCCGTGTCCGATGGCTGTTACCGCGGGCAAGAGCTCATGCGGCTGCAGCCCGATCGTCTGGGCGAAACGACTCTTCGAGAAGGTGCCGCCCAGCCAGCAGGTACCCAAGCCCAGGCCGGTTGCGTGCAGGATCGCGCGTTCCATGAGGTAGCCGAAATCCTCGAGGGCGTGCGGCCCCTCCGGCACTGCACCGACCAGGAATCCCGGCGCATTGCGGATGAATCCGTAAGTCCCCAGGCCCTTCAACGCGGCGTGGTCATGGTCGGTGGCCGCGATCAGGCGGAAGCGGCCCGGGGTGCCCAGCGGGCCAGGGCCGAGCGTGTCGAGGAAGGCCTGAACGGCGGTCTGTGCGTCCGGTGCGATCGGCCGCGGCTCATAGGTCCGGCACGAGTAGCGTTGTCGGATCAGGTCACGCAGGCTCGGGAAATCATCCTTCATGTTGATTGCTCTCCACGTCAGGACCCAGAAACCGTCACCCGATCTTACTCCCCATAGTCGTGCACCACGGGCAGCACCTCGTCGCAGGGCCGGCACATGGATGACGGCAGGCCCGTGTTACGCCTTGTGCGGCCGGCCACGGCCTTGAACACCGGCCCGGACTTCTCTTCGTCGCATCGCAAGCAGTCGTTCAGCGTGCCGTCCGGCAGGTGGTAGGGCGCGTCCAGGGCGGCCATGCAAGGCTGCAGACATTCGGTTTGGGTGTGTTTCGTGTTGTAGTACCAGACCTGTGCGCAGGGGAGGTCGAAGCCCAGGCCCTGCAAACAGGCGATGTTCTTGTCCGCATGCCCGAAGTTCGCCAGGCCGCATTGCCGCACCGGGTCCGTGAGGTCCGGGTGGCGCATGTACACCACGAGGTTCATGAGCGACGAACACACCCCGCATCCGTCGTGGTGCGTTACATAGGCCCCGGCCGCGAGCGCAGCTTCGATCGACGGGTAGGTGTGCAGGCGATACCCCCCAGGCGTGTCGATTTGGCGCACAAGGCCGCAGACCGAGCCAGCGGGTGCTGCCGGGTGGCCGTCCGGATCCGCGTACGGGTCCGTAATCACTTCCGAAAAGGGCGTGAGGTTGACCATGGCCAGAAGGTCCGCCTGATCCGCCTCCGAATACACCGGGGGCGCGAAGTCGTGCCCGGGACACTCGCACGCGGGGCGGCACTGTTGTGCGGTCAGGCCTGTCTTGTCGTTGGGCAGGCCGAAGAGCACCGAACAGGTATCGGTGGTCAGGTCCACCATGGCGTCCTGGTCCGCATCCGACGACTGGCAGGACCCTGCCGTGTGGATGAACACGAGTGCCATCAGCAAAGACCCCAGGGACCTTGTGACGATGCGGGACCCAAACTTCATTGCCAGCCTCCTGGAATCTGAGTGACACTATCATGTCACTCGCATCTCAGATGGTCCAAGATCCGGGAGCAGATCACAGCCGGTGCTGCTTGTGGTTTCAGGAACCAATGATCTCGTCCAAGCCCTCGATGACCGAAGCGAGTTCTTCCGGAGAAGCGACGGCAATTCTGTTGCCGATGCGTTTGGCGGAGAGGGTGCGTATCTGGCTGATCTTGACCCAGGACCGCTTGGGTAGGTTGGAGGATTGGAGTTCCAGGGTCAAGGGAAAGCCAGCCCTTTGTGGTTGGCTGGTCAAGGCAACAGCGATCACGTTACCCGACCGTTCGTTGAAGACATCCTGGCTCAGGACCAGAACGGGGCGTTGGCCCGACTGTTCACGCCCACGAGTAGGGTCGAGGTCGGCCCATCGGATATCGCCTCTCAGTATTCTGGCCATTGGCCGAAATCCTCCGCAAGGCCTTCCTCGGCCATCGCCTTCTCGACAACGGGGTCAAGCTTGGCACATTCACGAGCCAACCGATTGCGAGCGAGGCGCTCGAGCTTCTCTTTGACGGCTTCCTGGATGGCGGAACTACGGCTGGGAAAGAAGTGGGTGTCGACCAGACGATCGACTTCACCGAGTAGCACCTGATCGAGCGTGATTGCGATTTTTGCGCGTCCCATTGAGCACCTCCAAGTATGATGTTAAATCATACCAGGCGATCGATCAAGTCGTCGAAACACGAACCTCGAGGCCCTCGAGAATCTGCGCGATGAGATGATGAACATCCGGGCAATCCATCGCCACGGGATCGCCGGCGGGATGCCATCGGACGACCTGTCCGTCCGGTCGGTATCCTAGCGTCTCCGCATCACCTTCGCGAAAGGCGACCGGGACCAGCGCAAGGCCGGCAGGCACCCGCAGTCGTGACTGCTCGACAAGGTGCGTCCACGGGGCACCGCCCTCCACGCTGCCGGGGAAGGTCCAGTCCGGACCGCCGGCAGGCCCGGCAATGCGGATGCAGCCCGTCTCGAGCACGAGGGCACGGTGGTCCGGGTCCATCGGGCCTGGCAGGGCCGCTTCGATGTAACGGAGCGCCACCGGATGTGGTGGTGCGGCGCGACTCCACCAGACGATGAACCGGTCGCCAAGGCGGCCAATCCGGTCCGCGAGAACACGCGCGTTGCGTGCGTGGCAGGAGGTCGAGTCCTCATGGGACAGTGCCAGGTCCCTGCGCGACTCCCGAGCGATGGCATCGAATCCTTCCGGACCTGCGAGCGTTGCGGCGATACGCCCACCGTAAAGGTGCTCGCCCAGGCCCAGGTTCTCGCGTGTTAGAAAACGGTCGATGGCGGCGCGCATCTTGGGCGGATGGTGGAAGCGGGACAGGGAGTCGACCGCTGCCATGCGCACGCTCGCGTCCCGGTCCTCGAGGGCGCCAAGGAGCGGCATCAGCGCCCGAGGGTCCCCGGTCGCGCCGAGCCCCGAAACGCCGCGTCTTCGTGTCGCGGCAGACCGGCTGCTCGAGGCCGACACCAGTGCATCTACCGCGATGGGCTCCCGCGACGACGCCAGCGCGAACAGGATTGTTTCCGCCGAATCCTTGCGCACCGCCAGGGCGTCAATGAGGGGCTTCGGGTCGCGGGCGGCCACGAGTTGGAGGACCCGTGTCAGGTCGTCCGAAAGGTCGCGCGGATCCCGGCCTTCGGGTGACGGGCCCCAGGGGCCGGGGTCGAGCGCGGCCCGGACCGCGGCGTCACCGAACGCGGCCAGTTTCCGGGGCGTCTCGATCGGGTCGTGCCCGGCAAGCAGGTCGCGCATCAGGCGATCGAGCGTCTCGGTGTCCTTGGCTGCCATGGCCGCCTCCACGCGCCCACTCCCAATGTATAGTCTAGCAGAGAGCATGCCCAGTTCGATGGCCAGTTCAGCTCGGATCTGGGGAGCGTCACGGGAATCCGGACGAGCGTCGCAAGCGGCGCGTTAGAAAGGATTACATCAGGTGCCAGGCCAATGTCGGCTGGGAGGAGGCAAGCATGTCGATCGCATGGGACGAGGTCCGGTACCGGGGGGATGCCAATGACGTGCAGGAGTTGTTCGATCTGTACAAGGTCAGCGACTTCCTGGTGGCCAGCGAAGAGGTCCTGCGGCGCCAGGACAGCGGGACGCGCGAAATCCTGATGACGCACGGCATCCGCTTGTCGCAGAACCTGTCGCCCCGAATCTACCGCCTGTTCGAGGAAACCTGTGCCAATCTGGCCATGGCCGACATGGTCCCCGAGCTCTATCTCCTTCCCCTGCCGGGCATCAACGCGTGTGCCATCTGGGAACCCCGGGGGGACGAGACCGTGTCCATGGTCGGCCTTCACCCAGAGGCCCTGGAACGCCTGGACGACGCGGAGCTCCGTTCGTTCATGGGGCACGAACTGGGGCATCTCGTCTTCGAGCACAACCGTCTCAACGCCCTGTCCCTCGACGACGAGAATCGGCCCGACAAGACGGTCCTGCCCCAGTTCGGTGAGAACCTGTTCTTGCGCTGGCAGAAGAAGTCCGAGATCAGTGCCGACCGTGCGGGCCTCCTGGCGTCGCGGGACCTCGGTGCGTCGGCCCGGGGTCTGCTCAAGGCCCACTTCGGGCTCAGCGAGCGCAACCTCAACCTGGACATCGACGCCCTGTTGTCGCAGATCGAGAGTGTCAAGAACAACCACGACATGATGCAAGAGAATTTCTCGAGTCACCCGCTGCTTCCGATCCGCCTCAAGGCGTTGCAGCTCTTCGCAGGTTCGGCCAAGGCCGCGCGCTGTGGCTTCCCGGCGAACGGGACCCAGTTGACCGACGAGGAACTCGAGGACCAGACCGACGCCCTGATGGAACTCACGGCTCGGCGACCGAGCACGGCGCTCGACCAGGCGGTCATGCAGGCAGTGGCCATGGGGGGTGCCAGGATCCTGGCCGCTGACGGGGTCGTGGGCGAGGAGGAGGTCAAGAAGCTCGTGGCGGCCTTGAACCTCTTCGTAGACGACCCGGAACGTTGGGTGATCGTGGACGCGCGTCGGATCCGCAAGGAACTGCCGGGTTGTCTGGCCACCATCAATCAGGAAGGCACCGAGGACCACAAGCGCTTTCTGCTGTCGGCCCTGGCCGACGTGGCCCTGGCCGACGGTTCGCTCAACGAGGCCGAGACCGCCGTGTTCATGGACATTGCCGAGGGCCTGCAGCTTTCGCCCAAGTTCGCCTACAACGTGCTAGTGGGCATCGTTCGAAGCAGCGGCTTCCCCCGGGACACCAAGCTCGACAACGTGGCGAGCAGTCTGCGCGAGTCTCTGGCGATCGGACTGGTCGAACAGCCGCGGCAACGAAAGGGCAGGTGGCTCTTTTCCCGACGCGGGTGATCGAGATCGAGGGACAGTCACCTGATCTGGAACCCATCCGCGAGCAAACCCATGAAAGCGATCCAGTGAGCGACCAAGTAACCGATCCAGTAGCCAGGGGCACCAAGGCGCTCGCGCCGGGGGAGCTTGACGGCGCCAGGTTGCAATCCGACGCCCGTTGAGCAAAAATACTCAGTGTATTGAGCAAATGGTGGGGGTGTGATGGAACTCCCGGTTTTCAAACGTGAACTCTTTGCAGAGCTTCGACGACGGCTCGCGGGTCCACGTCGGTTTCTTCAGGCACTGACCGGCCCGCGGCAGGTGGGCAAGACCACGCTCGTTCTGCAGGTGATCGAGGACCTGACACTGCCCGGACACTATGCCTCGGCGGACCTTCCGTCGCCCCCGGGACCCGAGTGGGTGGCCGTCCATTGGGAGGAGGCCCGTCGGATCGCACGACGGTCCGGCGCATCGGTGCTGGTCCTGGACGAACTCCAGAAGGTGGAACGCTGGTCCGAGGTGGTCAAGGCGCTCTGGGACGAGGATACCCGCGAAGGGACGGACGTGCGTGTCGTGGTGCTGGGGTCCGCCGCGCTCCTGGTGCAGAAGGGTCTTGCGGAAAGCCTGGCGGG
>CAYRIB010000002.1:10386-57478 GCA_964424165.1 uncultured Myxococcales bacterium
ACGCTCGCCAACTACCAGCGCCTGCTGGAGGCGGCGCATCTGCTGGCGGGTCTGCCCAAGTGGCACGGGCTTTCCACGCCGCTGCGGGCCTCGTCACCCAAGTGGCTGCCATTGAATACGGCGTTGATGACGGCCACGTCGCGTCTGCCTTTGAGCGCCTGGAGGTCCGCCCATGAACGCTGGGGCCGCCTGGTCGAGGTCGCGGTCGGTGCGCACATCGTGAACACGGGGACCGACACCGGCATCGAGGTCTACTACTGGCGGGAACGGGGCGCCGAGGTCGACTACGTGCTGAGCCGCGAGGGGCGGTTGTGGGCGATCGAGGTCAAGAGCGGCCCGACCAAGGATCCGATGCACGGTATGAAGGCATTCCTGGCCCGCCATCCCGCGGCCACGGCCATCGTGGTCGGTCCCGGGGGCATGCCCCTGGGCGACTTCCTGGGACAACCGATTGATGCGACGTTGGGTCGTGATTGATTGCATACTGTCGGTTGTGGACGCTGAATTGCCGTTGGCTCGAGGGGAGCGCCTCGTCGAGGCCAATGGCCGAATACGTGGAGGTCACAATGGTTGGATCCCGATGGTGTGCACTGGTGCTTGGGTTCATGTTCGCTGTGATTCCTGCCTTGGGAGAGCCAGTGGTCGAGCCGGATCCTCTCCGAGTCGTTCTGCTTCAACAGATCGGTGGCGGCCTGCCGGTTGCCATTTTTGCCGGTGATGAAGGCGTGGTTGCCATGCGCGCGGACGGCAGTCGCTCGATGGTCATTGTCAAACAGCCTGCGGCATGGGCTTGGCCTGACGCTCGCTTGGACGTGATCTGGTTCGGCAGGGTGGGCATGACCGGTGAACTCTGGGCCCTGGATCTCGGTTCGCCAGGAATGGAACCCGTGCAGGTTGCCGTCCACCTCCCACCGGGCATCCAAGTCGGCATCGCTCATCAGAAGAAGGACGGCAAACCGCTCGAAGGGCTATCAGCCCTTGCCAGCGAATACGATGGCCGCATTGACCTCGTGCTTGGCGGCAGGTCGCCGTTCTTCCGCCATGTCGAGGGTGCACTCGCCGCGATCGATCCATCGGCGGGCAAGCGTGCAGCAAAGGCCTGCAAGGTGATCCGGTTCACCACTGCCGGCAACAAGTTGCTGCGGGCGCTGGCCGTTCGCAAGTCAAGAACGCCGGCGGTGTTTTCTGCCCCAAAATCGCCGGACCTGCGTGTTTTAGGGGTTGCGGCTGACGCGTGCGAGGATCGCGAATTCTGCGGCACTGCGGAACCCGTGCCGGGCACAGCGTTCTGGCGTGTCGGCGTAAAGCACAGTTGCGCAGACGCCTGCTACACCACCTACCAGTTGTATGATCCGCAGTCGAAGCAGTTCGTCGATGTGGCCGCGCCCACCCGTCGTAGTCCCAGTCCGCTTTCGGATGCTCGATCCATCGCCGACATGTGGATCTCGGCGGACGGGACCTCGGCGCTCATGGACGGAGCATTGTATCGATTCGACCAGGGCCTGGTGAAGGCGAATGTCGGTGTGGCAGGCGGTTGGCTGGGCGGTCAGCACTACCTGAGGTGATTGGTGGGAGATCGGGGCGGGGGAGGGAACCGAACAAACGCATCATGAATTGATGTGATTGTCTGTTATAATCACCTCAGGTTGTGATGTGCACCAGGACGATTCGGTGTCTGTCCCCCGATCGTCGGTGCGTATCACCCGATCAACGTGTCGGAGGAGGGGATGAATACCCGCTACGTCTGGGAACTGCCGACATGGCCCGAACTGTCCTGGGACATCGACCGCATCCTTCCCTCCCTGTCGCTAACTCGGCGAGCTCAGGGTCGTCTCGGCGGGAGATTGGCCGGTCTGGGGATCGACGTCTTTGGTGAGCGGAACATCGGGGTCCTCACCGAAGAGACGATCACCACGGCGGCCATCGAAGGCGAAGTGCTGGACCCTCAGGCGGTCCGCTCGTCCGTGCTGCGCCGGCTGGGCTTACCGGTTTCGTCCCGGGGCACCATCCCGCGCCACGTCGAAGGTCTGGTGGACGTGCTCTGGGAAGCGACCAACCGTATCGACGAGCCTCTCACCGCGGACCGCATCCGATCTTGGCACGCGCAACTCTTCCCGGACGAGGGGCCGCGGCTGCGCGACGTGGCCGCGGGGCACTACCGCCCACCGGGGTTGCCGATGCGCGTGGTTTCGGGTGCCGTAGGACGGGAAACCGTGCACTACGAGGCCCCCCCGGGCGAACGCGTCGAGGCCGAGATGGCCGACTTCCTGGCGTGGTTCGCAAGATCCCGCGGCGGGATGGACGGGTTGCTGCGTGCGGGTCTAGCCCACTTCCGGTTCGTGACCATCCACCCGTTCGTGGACGGCAACGGGCGCCTGGCGCGGGCCATCGGCGAAATGGCCCTGGCGCAGGACGATGGTGTGGCCGGGCGCCCCTACAGCCTGTCTGCCCAGATCGAGAAGGAACGGGCGTCCTATTACCGGGTGCTCGAGGCGGCGCAGAAGGGCACGGGGGACCTGACCCGCTGGCTCGAATGGTTTCTGGGAATCCTGGTCCGGGCCATCGAGCGGGCCGAGGGGAATCTGGACGCGGTGCTTGCCGTTGCCCGCTTCTGGCAGCGGCACGCCGGGAAGGTGCTCAACGAGCGGCAGGTCAAGGTACTGCGACGGGTGCTGGACGCGGGACCTGGCGGCTTCGAGGGGGGCCTGACCACGCGGAAGGTGGCGCATCTGGTGGGGGTGAGTCCGGCCACGGCGCAGCGTGATCTGGCTGATCTGGTCGAGCAGGGCATCATCGTTCGCAATCCGGGACGCGGCCGAGGCACGAGCTATCGCCTGGTTGGCGATGTGTGAGATGGGGTGACGGTTCCTGGATCCCGGGGACAGTGAGCCTACGCGCCGCGATACACCTCGCGCCGATGCCCGACGCGCACCACCACGACCACCAGCCGATCGTCCACGATTTCATACACAATCCGGTAGTTGCCTTGCCGCACCCGGTACCGTTCCTGGGAGGACAGCTTCTCGACCCCCGGGGGCCGCGGCTCGTCGGCGAGTTGCTCGATCCGACGCAGGATTCGCGCCACGTCTGCCTTGGGAATGGCACGCAGGTCGCGGGCGACCGACTTCTTGAACTGCAGGCTATATTTTCCCATGGGCCTTGAGGTCCGCGAGCAGTTCCTCGTAGGTCGACACCGGCTCACGAAGCCGGTTCTCGAAGGCGGCCAGGTCCTCCTGATCCTCCATGAGCGCCTGCCGCACCGCCTCGTTCACGAGGTCCGACACGGTGCGCTGCAGGTGGGCGGCCTTGACCCGCAACGCACGGTGCAGGTCCGGGTCGAAGTAGATGGTCGAGCGCTTGGGGGCGACATCCATGGTGAACCTCCTCGTGGACATTGTGATGTCTTGATGTCGTGACGTCAAGATGATACGTGTGGACAGTCACCCCATCTCTCGCCCATCAGGCTTTGTCACTGGATCTCTGTTGAGGGGGGATAAGTGACTGTCCCTGTATCCCCGATTCCCGGATCAGGGTCCTGTCGCACAGGAAGCGCCTGGATTCGGGCGGCGAGGTCGAGCAGGTCCGCCTGCTCTCGCTGAAGTACCTCGATCTGTTCTTTCATCTCAGCGATACGCTGCGCCTTCGTTTCGGGGGCTTCCTGCTGTAGCAGGGACTGATGCTGTTGCAGTTGCCGATCGAACCCCTGCTGCAGACGCTCAATGGCATCGTCCACACTCCGTCCGAGGCGGGTCTTGTATTGCGCCACCTGCGCGCAGCACACATTGTTGATGCGCTCGACCAGGTCATCGATCGGCTCAGTGAACGCCTCCTCGATCTCCTGGCGCAGAGCCGCGGCCTTTTCCGCGTCGTCCTCGCGGCCGGAAAGAAGACGCTCGAGCCAGCCCCCAAGGTCTACGCTCACCGTGCGGTTCAGTTCCGGGAGGCTCGGCTCTGGATCGATGACCGGGAAAGCTTCGGACAACGCCTCGTTGATGGCATCCCGGGTCTGGTCCCCCATCCTACTGGCACGGATGGTGCGCAGGATGCTCGCCTTGTCGCGCTCTAGTCGCGTCAGCAGACCCTGATAACGGTCGCGGAAGGCCAGAGCCAGTTCCGAACGGAGATCGTCGAGACTGGTGGCCCAGACCCGCGGTCCGAAGAGCTTGATGCCTACGGTGCGGAAGTGCCCTTCCTGGCTAGCCGCAAACCGCGACACCATCGACTCCATCCGAAGCCTCGTGTCCTGGCTGAACTCCGCGATAGTCTCGTCGAGTTGGTCGATCATCGCCGTGGATGCGCGCAGGTCCGCCTTGTTCTCCTCGAAGTCGGCTTTCTCGTCGGCAAGTTCCTGCTCCTTTTGAGCCAGCGTCTCTAGATCCGTTTCGAACTGCCGAATCATCTGCTCGCTTGCAGCGGCCTGCTGTCCTGCCTCAGCGGCCATTCTCTCGGCAAAGCGCAGCAGGCTGCTCTTCGCGTCCGACAGCACACCAACTCCCTTCTCACGCAGCAACGTCCCTGCGATGGCCGCACGGACCTTGTCCATTCCGGACACGCCAGTGACAAGATGCTCCAGTTCGGCCATGCTTTCGATCCCGAAGTCGCGGAAGCGGTCGGCATCGGCCTGGGACAACATGCCCGTGCTGACCGCATAGGGCAGCAGCTTCCAGCCCTCGCGATTCATGAAGGCTCTGGGGTCCTGCATCGCCAACGCCTGTTCCATCCAGTATGCGCAACCGGGAATCACGGGAATCGAGACGTTTGGAAAGGTCTTTTCGAGCGTCTGACGAACGCGCATGACGACTCGGGGCGTGTCCCGTTCCGGGTCGTTCAGACGATCGATCTGGTTGACGAACACGATCACCCGATGCTTGGACAGGTTCTTGATCAGGGCATCCAGGGTCGCCATGTCGGAACTGGTCATGGCCTGGGTGGCGTTCATGATGACCACGAATGCCTGCGCATTGGCGATGTAGTCTTCGGTCAGGCGGCTGCGCATTCCGAAGGGGTCGTTTGTTCCTGGGGTGTCCACCAGTGTCAGGTATTCGTCGAACGGCTTCTGGCCGAACCACAGTTCCCCCTCCCGGGTGATGTCCGAATAGCGCCCCATTTCCGGATTGCCGTTGCCATCCTCGTCCCCGCAGCACAAGAAGGGTTCCAACTCGGACCGCTGGACCGTGGGCAATTCCATCGAACGCCCGAGCCAGTTGTCGAGTTCCCGCCCCAGTCGTTTGCGAGCGCGTCTGACCACTTCTTGTTGCTGTTTCTTGAAGTCGTCGTCCGCATCGTCATTGGGTTCCGCGCCCGTAAAATGATGGATGATGCTGCTGATCCTTGCTCGGGCGCGCCCCATCCGCCCCGCTCCTTCGGTGACCTGCTCCCATTCTTCGCGGGTGAAGAACTGGAAGCGCGCACCGTCTTGGCGTCCATCCGGGTCCCCGAAGTGCATCCGGGCAATCACAGCGGTCCACGGGTTGACGTCCGTGGGTAGCAGGGTTGGACGTTGGATCAGCGCGTTGAGGAAAGTGCTCTTGCCGGCTTTGATCTGTCCAATGACGGCCACGTCGAACCGGTTGCGCCGCAGGTTCTCGAGAACCTCGGTCACCCGTATGCCGTCTTGCGTGCGACTCTGCAGTTCCTCGCCCAGGTGCGTCAATGCATCACGAAAGCCCGCAAACGTCCGATCATTCATCGTCACCCCTCCTGTCCATGCTGCATGCTGTCTTCGAGCGACCGTCCGATGGCGGGCAGCGCCCGGCTCACCGCGGTCAACACCTTGCGCCGCGCCTGCACGTCCGCGGCGGTGTCGGCCAGCCTCCGGCGTGCCTCGTCGATCCCGGCCTCCGCGGCCTGGCTGCGTCGTTCCACGAAGGTCTGCATCTCGACCACGACCCGTTCGGCCGCGTCCTGCGCTGCCTCGGACAGCATGGGCACCACGCGCGACGGTACCCCGTCGAGCAGGCTGGACACCTCGTTGAGCAGGTGATCCCGGACCCACAATGCCGGGTTGAGCAGTTGCCCGAGCAGCGGAATCCCCTTGAGCAGCTTGCCCAGGCCGAGCTTCGTTAGCAGCGCGGCCAAAAACCCCAGCGGACCGGTCCCGGGCACCATAGGATTGAGCAGGATGGTCGTGCCGATCTTGTCGACCAGTTGGATGACCGCATCGGGCACATAGCGGAACACGGTCTGCACGTCGGGCAGCCCCGTTTCGCCCGGGATCTGGACCGGCACCGGGGCTAGCAGGTGCGGGCCCAGGATGTCCCGGCCCAGGCGCGCAGCCGCTTCGGACAGGTGCGTCTCGAATTCGTCGGCGAGCTGCCGCAGCGCCTGCGCAACCCGACGGTCGAGCACGTGCCCGTCCAGATACGGGCGAATCTGCGCGATCTCGGTCATGGCCGATAGTTCCCGCTTGATCTCGTCGACCCGCTCCTGCATCCGGTCGGGCACGGTCGACAGCCACGCGCGGATGTCCGTATCGAGGTGGGACCGGAAGTCCTGATAGACCCGCTCATTGGCCTTGATGGCCTCGGCCGCCTTGGCCCGGAAGTCGGCAAGCTGCGCCTCGGCCTCGGCCAGGGTCCGCGTGAGGTTCGCGTCTTCCGTCGACGCCCGCAGGGCCACGTTGTCCAGCAGATGCCGGGCCGGCATCAGGAACCGGTGCATCAGCAACGCCCCCCGCTCACGCCGCGCGATGCGCAGGATCCCCGCCTTGAGTCGGTCGATGCCCGTGTCGGTGAGCCATTTGTGCGGGGGTTGCGCCGGGTCCATGACGCGGCTGCACACCGGGATCCAGTCGGCGTCGGGCAGGACCTCGACGAGGTCCTGGCGGCAGGCGGTCAGCTTGCGGTCGAGGTCCTTGGCCTCGTTCAGGTTGTCGACCTTGTTCAGCACGCACACCACGCGGGCCACCTCGCGGCGCGTCAGGTGGTTCTTCACGAACGCGCGTTCGGTGCCCTTGACCCCGGTGACCGCGTCCACCAGCAGAACGATCACGTCGGCCTGAGGCAGGTGCTTCAGCGTAATGTCCGATCGCGTGTGGTCCAGGTCCTCGAGGCCTGGGGTGTCGGTCAGCAGCACGGCCTCGTCTGGCCAGATCCCGGGATGGCCCAGCCGGATGCACTCGATGGTGGCGTCGCCTTCCTTCGCGGCCGTCAGTCCCAGGAAGGCGTCGCGCGACACCTCTGCGGCGGCGCCGTCGCGCAACACCTGGTACGTCGGAGTTGCGGCATGCTCGAGGTGCGTGATGTAGGAAGTGCACGGAGACACGTCCACGGGCAGCAGGTCCGGCACGCCGACCAGCGCGTTGATCAGGCTGCTCTTGCCCGTGTTCCACTCGCCGCACACGACCATGCGGATGCGCGGGTCGGTCAGGGCGCGGTCCAGATCCGCGGTGGCCGAGGCCGCGAAGTCCGGGGACACCGGGGCCACGGTGTCGGCCGTGCGGGCGATCCAGGACGCCAGTTGTTCACGGATGCTTCCTAGCGTGCTCATCGGGTACCTCCTTGGGTGATGGCCAGGGGCGACTCGCCAACCTTGGCGAGCGCGCGGGTCAGGACGTCGAGTTCGGTGTCCACGGGGTCGATGTGGGGCTTGAGACGGTCATCGAGGTTCTCGAACTGAGCATTCAACTGGCCTTCCGCCACCTCAAGCAGCCTATCCGTGTATTCTGGCAGCCGGTCGACCACTGTGCGGAAGCTGAACCACTGGTTGACACCAGACTGCCATTCTCGGCCTGCCACCGTATTCGGGCTGGGTCGCTTCTGGTACTTCTTGTCCTCACGCTGCAGCATCCGTAGCGCCCACAAGCCGTATAGACCACCCCCTTCGATGGAGCCCAACGCCCGCCATGTCCAGCATTGGAGCTCGGCGCTGAAGAAAGCGTCGAAGTCGCTAAACCTGGCTTCAAGCTGACGGGCACTATTGACGACCGACATCCGCCCCCAGAACTGGGCGTCATCGCCCGAGGCGTCGTTCATTCTTGACAGACCGGTCTCGTCAATCAGATTTCCCACGCGCTCGGCGAATGCATCGAACGCGGCCGTGATGGCTTCGGACAGGGCCTTGTCGATTGCGTTGGTTTCATCCCACAGCGCCTGGTGTACGGTTTGGATCTCGTCGAACTCCATGTTCCAGTATGAATTCTCCTCATAGTCGATCTTGTAGTCGTTGGTGAACCAGCCTTCCTCGACCACCTGCACGGGGCGCACAAACGTCTGCTCGGTGCAGATCGTCCGGGCCTTGTCCACCGCGGAATCCATCAATGCCTCGTATCCCTTCACAGCCTTCTTCGAGGCATCCTTCAGGACGCGTGTGCTGTCCTTCCACGCCCGTCGCACCTCGTCCTGGAAGCGCTTCACCTGAGTCTCGATAGTGTCCAGGCCGGCACGTCGCCCCTTTGCATCGGCGATACACGCCTCGAAAAACACCCGCCCCTGCCGCAGGGCCCAGGCCTGTCGCAGGGTCTCGGCGCGGGCCAGCACCACCTCCCGAATGGCGGTCTGCAGCTCGTTCAGCCCGGCCCGGGCGAGCGCGGCATCGTCGAGCTGCGCTCCCTTCTTCAGGATGCGCTCGCTTTCGCCCAGGCCCACCATGACGATGCGGGCGAACAGACCCTTGGTTTCGTTCTCGATGCGCTTGCGCAGCTTGGCGCGGTCCTCATCCCGATTCAGTTGATCCGTGCGCGTCACTACCAGGATGGACGCGGCCTTCAGATCCGCCGGGATCCGGTTCGACCAGATGCGCACCTCGTCGCCCTTCCAGGCCTGCAGGGCCGACGTGCACCACAGGATCGCGTCCGCGTCGCCGAGCGCCTGACTCGTCTGTTCCGCGTCCGGGTCCGCCTCGCCCAGGCCCGGGGTGTCCAGGAACGACAGCGTGCGCAGCGGCTCGTACGGCAGGAACACGTCGATCCCGTCCACGTCCGCCAACCCGAGTTCCGCGGGGTCGCGCGTGCTCTTGTCCCCGTAGCGGCGGTAGTCCTCGATGTCGCGCAATTCCCGCGAGCCCGAGGTCCGGTTCAGCACCAGATTGCGTCGCGTGCCGTACTGGATGTGACAGCACCGCGCGGTTGTTGGCAGCGGGTCCGTGGGCAGCACGTACTCGTTGAGCAGCGCGTTCAGCAGCGCGGACTTGCCGGTCGAGAACCCCCCCAGCACCGCCAGGGTGGGCGTCCGTGCCGTGGCCTGCTCGACCTCTTGCAGGGCCTCGCGCAGGTCCGACAGACTATCGGCCACCTCCTCGTCATCAACCTGGTTCAGCACCTCGAGCGCACGTCCTAGTCCGTTTCCCGTCTTCACCGGTTTCATGTCCTCCCCCTATGCAAGATGTGTCCGAACCGCAAACCCTACCCAAACCACGCCTCGGCCTTGGCCGCGGCCTGCGCCTCCACCTCCTCGTCGATCTCCGAGGCCACGGTGCCCAGGGCCGCCAGGAGGACCCCGAGGTCGTCGGTGAATCCCACCACGGGAATCACATCGGGAATCGCGTCGATCGGAAGGATGAGATAGGCCAGGGCCCCGATCAGCACGGCCCGCGCCCAGGCCGGGCAGGTCGGCTTCATCATGGCGTAGTAGGCCTTCAGCGCCGGCTCCGCGACCTTCCTTCCGACTTTGCGCATCACGCTCCAGAACCCGGATTCCGTGAACTGGCCCTGTGTTTTCTTCGAGATCTGCTTGCCCGCCATGGTTTCCTCCTTGTGTGAGGCCCTGTCCGTCCGGTTGCCCGAAGCGCCTTTGTCCGGCGGATGCTTCCCACATAACGGTCGGTCGGTAGCTCTGTCCGGATTCGGATGCGGTGAATTTTTGCGCACAGCGCCCTGGATAGCCTGTGCTATCATCGGCACACTGTTCGATGCACCGGTGACAGGCAGCCCGAGGGTTGCGGCGAGAACGCGATGATCGAGACCCTACTGGTTCGTCATATCCGCACCGTGAAGCCGGGCGACCCCTTAAGGATTCCTTTGCTCACGGAAGTCCGCACGATGCTGCAGTGGCTCATGCGCTCGCGAGCGCTCATCGAGCAACCACCGTCCCTGCTGGGATACGGCGACCATGCGTCGTGGAACGCGGACGCCCTGTTGACGCTGGCCTTCGAGGCCTACCAGTTCGCGATCCTGGATCGGCTCACCTCGCTTCGGGCCTATGGCGAACGCCCCGACGTGGCCTGGGACCCGCTGCGCATCAAGTGGACGGTGCGGCGAAACCTGGCGAACTTCCTCACCGAGCGGCAGCGCGATCACGACCCGATCGGCTGGGGCACCTTCCAGAACCTCAAGGCTGCGATCCAGTTGCTGGCCCGTGACCAGCGGGTCTCCCTGGTTTTCGGGGACAGTGGGTGCCTGGACAACGCGACGGTGGTGCATTTCGGGGCCGCGCCGGTGGGCGAGGATCGCCTGTCACGTCAGGAACTGATGGACTGCCGGGCGTTCACGGTGGCTTGCTCGGAATTGGCGGGTGACCTGGATCGGGTTCGGGGCAAGACCCAGGAGGCCCTGGCGGGGGCGTTGATGGTGCTTGCGGATGCCCGGGTGACCGCGGTCTCGGTGGGCACCCTGGCCAACGAGTTGAAGCGCTTGGCGCGCCAGCAACGACAGCAGTTGGACCCGCTTCAAGACGGGCAGACCGTGGTGCCGCAGAAGGGATCGGACGAGGACTCGCTCGAATACGTCGTGGCCGTGGCCCCGAACGATCCGCCGACTTCAGAGGACTCGGAGCTCGCTGCCAGCCTGCTGAGCGATCACCTCTGCCAAACCATCGACGCGGCCGACATGCAAACCCGGACGCGCGCCGGCCTGCACCGGTTGCTCGACGAGATCCGGGCGTGGGCCCGCGATGACCACGATGGGACGCCGTCGGTAACGGACCTGACACAACGCACGGGATTGGCCCGCAGCACCGTTCAGGACCTTCTGACGCGCCTTCGGGAACTTGCACGCGCATCGAATCCGGACGCCCCGAAGAAATCGTCGTTATCTCGAACGTATCGGCCGTCGCTGCGAACGGGACGGCCACAACGGGAGCCAGGGACGGGATGAAAGACAGATTTGCACACCGGCAATCGGAGGTCGATCGCGCCCTGTCGCACCACAAGGCCATCGAGGATGCGCTGGCCGCCTTGCCCGCCAAGCCGCAACCCGGGGATCTCTACGGATACGCGGCCTTGGACGATGCGCTCGTCAGCGTGCTGGTGCTTGCCGCAACCCCACAGGGACTGCACCTGGTGCCCGCGGACGACACCCCGCTGTGCGGACCCCAGGACCTGTGGGTGCCCCCCGGTCCCCTGTGCGGTCCGGTGGCCTTGCGATGCGGGTTGGCGTTTCATGCGGAGTGTTCGGTGCTGACCGGACAGACGCGGATCGGGCGCCTGCCCGACGGGGTGCTGTCGCAGGCCCGCGCGCTCGTGGCCGGGGGTGCCGTGGCAGGCGCCGGAACCCCGGACATCGAGGCTGCCCCGGACTACATCGAGTGGATCGATCGCGTGCGACAGGCCGTGATGACCCCGCTCCCGGTGGTGCTGCGCGCCCCCGAGCCCGAGGCCCAGTTCGCGGCTGCGGCCTGGTGGCGGACGCCGCTCGAACGACTCGACGTGGCCCTGGCACAACTGCGCGACCTGGTGGTGCCGCCCACTCCCGCGCCCCTCGCCGCAGGGGCGGTCGCGGGTCTGGCAGAAACGCTATCGGCCTTCGTGCTTCCGGTGACCCTGGCCAAGGCGGCCCTGCGCGCCGTGACTGCGCCCGACGTGCCTGAGGACGTGGTGGTCGACGAGCGCTCCCGTGAATTCACCCTGCCGCTCGGTGACGTCCGCGTGCGAATCCTGTTGGCGTTCGCCCCCGACGGACTGCGGGTGATCGCCGAGGCCACGGATTCGGACGCCCGTCCCGTCACCGGGGTGTCGCTGCGGCTCGACGTGATCGATGACCAGGATCAGGCCACCCTGCTGTGCGAGCGCGACACGGCCGCGCACGGGACCCTGGCTGCGGGGCCGTTCGACGTGGCCCATGCACCGGGCATTCGTCTGCGCGTTGCGAGGAACGGCCTTGAGCAAACCATCCGCTTCTAGGCGCCGGTCCCAGCGCGAGCGGGCCGTGGCTGCGGCGACCGAGCACGCGCTCGAAGGACGGGTGAACGAGGCCCGTGCGGTGCTCGAGGCCAGTTGGAACCAACTGGCGCTCGACGCCGACGACCAGGCCGATGACCTCGGGGACGTGGCCGTCGCGGCCGTGGGGCGCCAGGGTGATGCGATCCTGCCCCTGATCGAGCAAGCGCGCCGCCTGACCACGGACCTCGAACTGCGCGACATCTTCGACCTCATGACCTCGGCCTTGCTGATGCTGTCCGGGGACTACGAGCGCGCCGAAATCATCTGCGACCATCTGCTGGCCCGCGGCCACCTCGTGGCCACGCACGTGAGTCTGCAGGCCGCGGGAAATCGGGCGTTGCTGTTCATGATCCGGGGGGCCATGGCGGCGGCCGAGGCGGTTCTGCCATCGATCGAGGCCATGGACGCCCTGGGTCCGGCCCCCGAGGCACACGAGGCCCGTTGGCAGGTACGCTATCTGCATGCCCGCCTTCTGGTGCAGAGGGGACACTGGGCTGCGGCCGAACGCCTGGCCCGCGAAGCGATCGACCGTTTCAGCGCGGGCCTCATGCCCCACCAGAGGGCCTTGACCTGGGCTTTTCTATCCGGTTGCCGCGTCGATGCGGATGACCCGGAAGGGGCTGCGGCCCTGGCGGCGCGAGCGCGCGAAGAGGCCGGCAACATCTCGGCGGCTCGCACCGCGCTTGCCATGCTGCGACTGCTCGAGGCCGAAGGGGATTTGCGGGCCGTCTGGGACCGTTTCACGACCGATGAAACCACCGATGAGTCCATGCTGCGGCGCCTGCGCCACACGTTCCTCGATCTGCGCGAAGAGTTTCTTGCCCTGCACGACGGCATGAGCGCGGCGTATGCCAGCATCCAACTCACCGACATCGCGCTGCTGTCCGACGACGAGGACCTGTTCCACGATGCCATTGCCTGGGCAAAGGCCGTGGACCCCAAGCATCCGGCCATTCGCCTGCAGGTCCACCAGCAATGGGCCAAGGTGGCCGCCCTCTGCGACGACGACCACGAGCAGATGCGTCACCTCAAGCAGGTCGTGCGGGCTGCCATGGAACTCGGCTCGTTCGACGAGGCGGCCGAGGCCTGGGCCGAGCTCGCGGAACTGACCCGCGAAGACCCCGTATCGCTGCGGTACGCGTGCAAAGCCATGGAGGTCCAGGGCCGTGCCCTCCTGGTGGCCGAGGGCGAGCAGGACCGCCTGGACTTCCTGGCGCGGTGGCGGGCGATCGGCGCCACCTACGTGCGCCAGGCCCTGCGGTTCGGCGGACCGACCGAAGGCCTGCTGGCCGCGGTGCGGGTCAAGAGCCGGGAATTCCTGCGTCTGGTCGCGGACCGCGGTCGCGAACAGGGCCGGCGGCAGGCCACGACCCCCAACACTCGCCTGTCCGGCGAACGACGGGCCAGTTCGCCACGGTCGGTCCAGGACCGGGCCGACGTTGAAAGCGTGTATCGCGAACTCACCCGTGCCGCGGGGTTGCGGCGCGAAGTACGGGTGCGGGTCCAGGACCTGTTCGCCGGGGTGCCGGCCGGGGGAATGGGCATCGAGTACTTCCTCGACGACCCGACTGGCGGGGCGCTCACGCTGTTCGTGATGTCCGGGGGCCGGGTGCGCGCCATCGAGTCGGTCTGGACCGCCGGGCATGCCGACCTCCTGGGCCAGATCACGGACTTCATGCGCCTGCGATTCGGCACCGGGTCGGCCACGGCCGCGCGCTGGCTGCAGGGAGCGTTGCGGGACTTGTGGGATGTACTGCTGGCCCCCGTGGCCCAGGACCTCCCGCACAACGAGACCCTGGTACTGGCCCCCGGGGCCATGCTCAACGCCGTACCGTTCGAGATCCTGCTCGACCCGGAAGGTCGGCTGTTATGGGAGATGGCGGACCTCCGCTTCCGGGTCGGGGCGCCGGTTCTGCGGCGAACCGCGCCCAAACCGCGTCGCAGGCGTGAGGCCCTGCTCTTGCAGGGAGGCGACGAAGGGCAGGGCAGCGGCGCCCCCGCCACCAACGGACTGCCCCATGCGGACCGTGAGCATCGCGGCCTCGAGGAGCGCCTGCGCCAGCGGGGTTGGCACGTGCGGGTCATGGACGCGGCGGACCCGACCGGACTGCGGGCCGTGGCCCGCGCGGACCTCATCCACTTTGCCGGACACGCCACGTTCGCCACCGACCACGGAATGTCCTCGCGCTTGGCCCTGCACAGCGGCGGCATTCGAGCCGTCGACATCCTCGACTGGCCCTTGCGTCGCCATCCCCTGGTCGTCTTGGCCGGCTGTGACACGGGCAACGCCGAATCGCGAGGCGACGAATTCGTAGGGTTTGTCAGATCCGTCCTGGGAGCCGGGGCCGGGGCCTTGGTCGCGTCCACGAGGCCCGCGCATGATGAGGCGGCTGCGCATCTGGTAGCCGCATTCTATGACGCCTGGCTCGCGGGTGATGAACCGCACCGCGCGTTGGCCCTGGCCGCCCGGCGCGTGCGGGGCATGGCGGGGTTTGCGCACCCGTTCTTCTGGTCGGGGTTTCGGTGCTTTGGGGTGGGGTGATGGGGGGGATGTCCTCATGGCCACCGCCCCAACCCATAGTACAATCCCCCCGAACCCTCGGAGGCGTCCCAATGGCCCGTATGCACCCGTGTCCGCTTCCCGGCTCGGTCCTGGACGACCCGCGCCGTTGTGCGGAGGTGCGCACGTACGAGGCGCTGGACACCCTCGATGACGCCTTCCACGTCTTCTACAGCGTCACCTGGCAGTCCCGGTCGCGCGGACGTGCCCGGGACGGGGAGGCGGACTTCCTGGTGGCACACCCCGACCTGGGGCTGCTGGTGCTGGAGGTGAAGGGCGGCCGCATCGCACGGGGTCCGGAGGGATGGACCAGCACGGACCGCTCGGGCCACGTGCACCCGATTCGCGACCCCGGGCAGCAGGCCCGCGACAACCACTACCTGCTGCTGGACAAGTGCCGCGAGTTCCCTGGCTGGCAGGACCGCTTCGTGCGCGCGGGCCATGGGGTTGTGTTCCCGGATTGCTCGGTGGATGGGGCGCTGACCCTGGACCTCCCCCGCGAGATCGTTCTGGGCCACGACGACCTCGTGCGGATGCGCCGCCGCATCCCCGAGTTGTTCCGGCACTATGGGGCCATGCCCGGGGCTGCGGTCGGCCTGGGCGCGGATGGCATCGAACTGCTGGCCGACACGCTGGGCCGTACGTTCACCCTGCGATGCCCGCTGGGCGCGGACCTGGCCATCGAGGAGCGCCGGATCCTGGAACTGACCGAGCAGCAGGTCGATGTGCTGGACATGCTGTCGCGCCACCCGCGGGTCGTGGTGCGGGGGGCGGCGGGCACGGGCAAGACGGTGTTGGCCGCGGAAAAGGCTCGCCGCCTGGGCCGTCAGGGGTTCCGGGTGCTGCTGACGTGCTTCAACCGGCCCCTGGCGGCGTTCCTGGCGCGCAGCCTTACGGGTACCCCGGGCGTGACCGTGGCGACGTTCAACACGCTGTGCCACGACTTGGCGTGCGAGGCGGGCCTCCCGGTCGAGGAGAACCTTCAGGACCCCGCCGAGATGGCCCGCTACTTCCGCGAAACACACCCGCGCCTGCTGCTGGACGCGCTGGACCGCCTTCCCGAGCGGCGCTTCGACGCCATCGTGGTCGACGAGGCGCAGGACTTCTGGCCCGCGTGGTGGGAGCCCCTGCAACTGAGCCTCGCCGACCCGTCGGATGGCATCCTGTACCTCTTCCTGGATGCCAATCAGCAGGTCTACCCGCGCCCCGACGGATTCCCGGCCACGGGCATCGAGGTGTCGCTGACGAAGAACCTGCGCAACACCCAGTGCATCCACCGCGCGGCGATGACGCACTTTGGCGGCGAACCCGTGCGGGCGGCCGGGCCCGAGGGGCGCCCGGTCGAGACCGTCACGATTTCCGGGCCGTCCGACCTCGTGCCCGCCTTGTCCCGCCTGCTGCATCGCCTGATCTGCGAGGAGGGCGTGCCCCCCGGCGACATCGCGATCCTGGCCGGGCACAGTTTGTCGCACAGCGGCCTGGACCGGGGCGACCGCATCGGCATCTTCCCGGTGACGCGCGACCCCGCGGTCGCCCAGTTGGTGGTGGTCCAGACCGTGCACCGCTTCAAGGGCCTCGAACGCGCGGTCGTGGTCCTGGTCGACGTGGACGACCTGTCGCCCGAGCATGCCGACCAGGTGATGTACGTCGGACTCACGCGGGCACGGGGGCACGTGGTGGTCGTGCGGGTGGGCGCGGTGCCACCCGTCCGGGATGAGGCGAGGCGGGAATTCCAAACGGCACTTGGCGAGGTGAATTCACAGCACGGTGCGGCACTGAAGAATCTCGTGAAGTAGTGCAAGGCATCCCTGTCGGCTTACTTGCCCGGCGACCATTGGATTTACGCCTCGAAGTCACGAGATGGCGCGCCCGACGGGTCCTTATGAGGGTTGTGCAAGAAGATAATACTTGCACAACATTTTTCCAACTGCTATCGTGCAGCTCTTGAAACCGGAGGTGCCCGATGGCATTCGTTCGACGGCATGGCAATCAACTGGCAATCGTTCATGGTGGCAGGGACCCGGAAACTGGCAAGGTCGGGCAGCAGGTGCTGTTTACCCTGTATTCGCGGGCCGAGGCTCGGGAAGTCCTGACCGACGAGGGGGGGCAATGGCTGCGGTGTCTGCTGGAAGAACGGTTCCCGAGGGTCCGTTTCTTGTGGCCGACGCTTCTGGAAGCAATCCAACGCGAGATCGAGTTTCTTCCGGAGCGGGAAGATCCGACCCTTCGCCAACACGCGACGTTCGACAAGGACCTGAGGGCATTCACTCGCCAGATCGCGCTGACAGACCCACAGGAACTGGCCTCCGCAGACGAACTCCTGGGTGCGAATCAGCATCGGCTCGAATTCCTGGTTCGTCTGGTGGAATGGCGCTTGAAGACCACCGGTTCGCAGGAATCCGACGTGAAATCGGATAACGCATTTTCATGGAGATTCCGTCTGCGCAGGGATGAGGTCCCGATGGATGTCGAGGGGATGGCGACCGAACTCTTCCACGACGGACAACTGGATGAGGCACAAGCGGCCTTCTGTCTCCTGACCGAATGCTTCGTGAACTACGCCGAGGGGCACAACTACCTGGGGTTGATTGCCCTCGAACGCAACTGCCTGGACGAGGCCATCGGAGCGTTCAAGAAGACCATGGAGGTCGGTCGCCGGCTGTTTCCCAAGCGAATTCCGAAGAACCGTTACTGGAGCGACCTGGACACGCGTCCGTACATCCGTGGGATGAACAATCTGGCCCTGACGCTGATCCGGGCGAGGCGGTACGACGATGCACTGGTCGTGTGCGACCGGCTGGAACACGAGTGCAGACTGGTCGAATGGGCCCATGCCCATCGCAGTTCGGCGTACCTGAACATGGGTAACTGGGACGATGCGGCAAAGTTCGCCCGCATGATTCGAGACATTCATCCTTCCGAGAGCCTGGTGGTTGCGTTTGCCGAGTACGAACTGAGGCATATCGAGCAAGCGGTGACCGAACTGCTCTTCGCAACCATGAACCGGCCGTTCGCCGTTCGAGTTGTCCTGGGACTGAAGGGAAGGGGGCCAAGTGGCGCGATCGAGGCCGAGGATCACAACGCCGGTGTGGATCTGATCCGCGGTCTGCCCACCTATCTTCCGAAGCGTGGCCGTGCGGCGCGGAAGTTCCTTCAAGGAGTGCTGGAAAGCGAGGCATGCCGTGCGATGCGGGATGAACGGGACAAGACGTCGCGCAGGTGGATGGACAACCGTAGCCCCGACAGCCGAGAGGCCTTCGACCGCTTGCGCGAGATGCAATCGATCGAGTTCGCACGCAGGAACGCCGCACGGATCGTTGAGATGCTGCAGCGGCGTTGATGTCTCGGGGTGTGGTCGAGTGTCTGGCAAGGGGTCCAGGCGCCCGATGGCGAAAGAAAGGGGTAGCACCCTCAAAATGGGGGTAAGAAAAGGGGTATTGAGAACCTGGGGCCGGATGGCCGAGAAGTCCGTGACGGGCTGCAATGCCTGTAGGCGAATTGGAATCGGGCGACCTTCCGGAACTGGTTGACCAAAGTAACGGATCGAGTTACCTTTGTCATGTGGTTCCGGAGAATCTGCGGGTGGACATCGCCAGCTACATGGAACGCTTGGCCGCACAAGGCCGCTATCACTTCACGATTGAGGATCTGGTCACGGCCCTTCTGATATCGCCTATATCGGCCCGGGCGGCGATCCGTCGTCAGCGCGAGAAGGGGCGCCTCGCCACGCCGCTTCGCGGGTTTCATATGATTGTCCCGCCCGAGTACAGGGCTCTCGGCTGCCTTCCGGCCGACCAGTTCGTGCCGCAACTCATGGAACACCTCGGGTTGGTGTACTACGCGGGCCTCCTCAGCGCGGCGAGCCTGCACGGCGCGGCGCATCAGGCGCCGATGGTGTTTCAGGTGGTCGTCGCAGGGAACCGACCCGGGATCCATTGTGGTCGGGTGCGCGTCGAGTTCGTGGCGCGCGCCAACGTCAACGAGATTCCCACGGTGCAGCGCAACACCCTGCGTGGCGTGCTGCGTGTCTCGACGCCGGAAGCCACTGCGTTCGATCTGGTCGGCTATCCGAGTCATGCGGGGGGCTTGTCCAATGTCGCAACCATCCTGGCCGAGTTGGCCGAGAGCATGAAGGCGTCGAGACTTCTGGCGGAGGCCGAGCATTCGCCGCTGCCCTGGACCCAGCGGCTCGGGCATCTGTTGGAGCGTGCCGGTATCCAGAACCTGGCCGACGCGTTGGCCGAACATGTGTCTCTGCGCGCCAAGGAGTATGTGCCGCTTCGATCACGGAAGCCGGTAGCCGGTGCCTTGCGTGATCCCCGCTGGCGTCTGATGGTCAACGAAGAGGTGGAGGCAGAATCGTGATCCCCTTCGACTTCATCACCGAATGGCGGGCCCAGGCGCCGTGGGCCAGCGATGCCCAAGTCGAGCAGGACCTTGTGCTCTCTCGTGCGGTCGTCGACATCTTCTCCGAGCCGAGGGTCGCACGGCTGCTTGCGTTCCGAGGAGGCACGGCCCTTTACAAGCTGCATCTTCGTCCGCCGGCTCGCTACTCTGAAGACATCGACCTCGTGCAGGTCAACGAGGGTCCAATCGGAGGTGTGCTCGACGCGATCCGTGATGCCTGCGACCCTTGGCTCGGTGCCCCTCGACGTACCGTCAAGGAAGGCCGTATCGTGCTCATCTATCGGATGATGTCCGAGGGGCCGCTTGCCGTTCCGATGCGCCTCAAGGTCGAGATCAACTCTCGCGAGCATTTCTCGGTCTTCGGCATTGAGGAGCGCCAGTTCGCTGTGCAGTCGAGGTGGTTTGCCGGCGCAACGACCGTGAAGACGTACCAGATCGACGAACTGCTGGGCACAAAGCTGCGAGCCCTCTATCAACGCAAGAAGGGACGCGATCTCTTCGACCTGTTCATTGCCAATAGCAGAACGAGGGTGGACCCAGGCCGCGAGTTCGAGTGCTTTGCGCGCTATCTGGAACATGATGGCCGAAGTGTCAGCCGCGCCGAACTCGAGATGAACCTGCACGAGAAACTGTCCGACGGGACGTTCCTGTCCGACGTATTGCCACTGATCGCCCCCGACGTCGACTGGCGCATCGAGGATGCGGTCAAGTGGGTCCAGGAGGAGATCCTGCCGCTGCTTCCAGGCGAGCCGTGGAGAGGATGCCCGGGCGACGGGACGACGTGAGGGCGGCATTCATCGAGGCTCATTTCGCTGCCCTCGCCCACCCCGCAGAAGGACCTGGCGATGACCTGTGGCACCGGACTGCGCTTCGTGGGCGACCTGGAGAACGGGAAGGCGACGGGGGGCTGTAGCGCGGGCATGCCGCGAGGTCAGCCGGGACATGGTGCGGCAAATGCTTCTTCGATTGCATGAAGTGGAGGTTCGCGACATCTTTTGTCGTCCTGATGCACTATCAAGAAGACATGGCAGGAGGGCAGGGATGAGGAAGAGCAGCAACGGTCAAGGAATCGCGACTCGTGGGGTGACGAAATGAGAATACTGCATACGTCGGACTGGCACATCGGCCGGATGCTCTTCAACAAAAAGCGCTACGAGGAGCACGAGGCGTTTCTGGACTGGCTGGCAGGGAGAATCGAGCAGGACGGGGTCTCTGCCCTGCTGGTGTCGGGTGACGTCTTTGACACCACCACGCCGAGCAACCGGGCGCAGGAACTCTACTACCGCTTCTTGTGCCGGGTGGCCACGTCATCTTGTCGACACGTGGTTATCGTGGCCGGCAACCACGACTCGTCCTCCTTCCTGGACGCTCCAAAGGAGCTGCTCCGAGCCCTCAACGTCCACGTGATCGGGTGCGTTTCCGAAGCCCCGGAAGACGAGGTGCTGGTGCTCCGTAACAGGCAGGACGTGCCGGAACTGATTGTCTGCGCAGTGCCCTACCTTCGCGACAAGGACATCCGCATGGTCGAGGCCGGCGAGAGCATCGAGGACAAGGAACGGAAGTTGGTGAACGGCATTCGCGATCACTACGCGAAGATTGCTGCCCTGGCCGAGCAGCAGCGTCGGGACCTCGGGGCAGGCATCCCCATCGTCGGCATGGGGCACCTGTATACCGCGGGCGGACAGACCATCGACGGCGACGGCGTGCGCCAACTGTACGTCGGTTCCCTGGCGCACGTGACCGCCACGATCTTCCCGCCGTGCTTGGACTACGTGGCGCTTGGACACCTTCACCTGCCGCAGAAGGTTGGCGATTCCGAAACCATTCGCTACAGCGGCTCTCCGCTGCCCATGGGATTCGGAGAGGCCCGCCAGCAGAAGATCGTGTGCGAGGTGGAGTTTTGCGGCACGGCAGCCTCTGTGGAAGGCATCGATGTGCCACTGTTCCAGAAGCTGGAACGCGTCAAAGGGGACTGGGAGGACATCTCGAGCGGCATTGGCAGTCTGTTGCGATCAGGTTCCCGGGCGTGGCTCGAGGTCATCTACGAAGGCGACGAAATCATCGGCGACCTGCGGGAGCGTCTGGAGGCACTCAGCGCGGACAGTCCGATGGAAATCCTGCGGGTGAAGGATTGCCGCGTCATTGAGCGTGTGTTGGGGCAGGCTCACGACGCCGAAGAAATCGCCGAAATGAGCGAGCACGAGGTGTTCGAGCGATGCCTCGCGGTTCATGAAATACCTGAAGAGCAGCGTTCGGAGTTGCGCCGTGCCTACCAGGAAGCAGTGGCATCTCTTCAGGACGACGACCGGGCGGAATAGGGAGGGGGGACCATGAAGATACTGCAGGTTCGCTTCAAGAATCTGAACTCGCTGGTCGGCGAATGGATGATCGACCTGACACACCCGGCCTTCGCCTCGGACGGCATCTTCGCGATCGTCGGGCCCACCGGCGCGGGGAAGACCACCATCCTCGATGCCATCTGTCTCGCTCTTTACGGAAAGACGCCGCGTCTGGCCTCGGTCACCAAGGGTGATAACGAGATCATGTCCCGCCAGACCTCGGAATGCTTTGCCGAAGTGACGTTCGAGACGCAGCAGGGGCGATTCCGTTGTCACTGGAGCCAGCACCGGGCACGAAAGAGGAAGGAAGGGGAGCTTCAGCAACAGAAACACGAAATCTCGAATGCCGATACGGGCCAGGTTCTGGACTCCAGCATGAGAGGTGTTGCCGACCAGATCGAGGCGGCTACCGGAATGGATTTCGAGCGTTTCACCCGTTCGATGTTGCTGGCGCAGGGGAACTTCACGGCGTTTCTTAAGGCGTCACCGGATGGTCGAGCCCCGATTCTCGAGCAGATCACGGGCACGGAGATCTACAGCAAGATCTCCAAGCGTGTCCACGAACGAACACGTGATGAACACGAGAAGTTGAGGACCCTCGAGGAAGTGACGAAAGGGATCGTGATTCTGTCGCCGGAACAGGAGGCCGAGAAGCAGCAAGCGCTGGCGGACAAGCAGCAACAAGAGAGCGACCTCAGTGCCAAGGTCGAACAGACGCAAAAGTGCGTTGCGTGGTTGAAAGACATCGATGGCCTCAAGAAGGAGATCGCCGGACTGTCCGAAAAGGCTGGCGTCCTGCAAAGTGAAATCGACGCCTTCAAACCGGATCGCGCCCGACTCGAGCGGGCCCAAAAAGCCGCCCTTTTGGATGGCATCTACGCAGGGCTGTCTACCCTTCGCAGACAGCAGGAGGCCGATCAGACGGCACGGAAAGAGGCGCAAGAGCGTCTGCCCGCCCTGGAGTTCGCAGCCAACGATCACGCCGCGCGTTTGAAGATGGCTGAACGCAGAACGCTCGACGTCAAGGAAGAACTGAAACGCGCGAGTCCGACCCTTCAGACAGTTCGTGGCCTGGATCAGAGGCTTGGCGAGCTGACGAAGGCTCTTTCCGAGGATGAAGATCGTTGCAGGAAGGACGAGGCCGGGATCGACCAGCAGAGACAGAAGAAACTGAAGCAGGAGACCGAAAAGGCCAATGCCCTGGAGATGCTGAAGGGCGTGGATACCTATCTTGGGGAGCATGCTCCGGATGAATGGCTGGTGAGCGGTCTGGCCGGCGTCGAAGAGCAACTGAACGCTGTGCGCGATAAGCAGGATGAGGTTGTTCGGAAGGGGGCTGCTCAAGACAAGGCGGTGAAGGCTCTGGAAGGGGCGACGAAGTCACTCGATGACTCTCAGAAAGCCTGCGACGTTCAGAAGAATCTGCTCGACAAAGCAAAGAGCGAGCTTCAGCGCGCCAAGGATGCCTTGAACCAGTTGCTCCAGGATCGACCGCTGCGGGAATACCGCGCCGAGAAGGAGGGGCTGCTGCGTGAGAAGGCCTTGCTGATGCAGATTGCCGAGTTGGAGGACCGGCGAAAGCAACTGCAAGATGGCAAACCATGTCCTCTGTGCGGAGCGACCCATCATCCGTTCGCCGAAGGCAATGTTCCGGTCCCCGATGCGATCGAACAGAAGATCGAATTGCTGTCCGATCGGATCAAGAAGGCCGAGGATCAGGAAGACGCCATCAAGAAGCTGGCGGAAGCGGAGGCTGGTGCCCGCGACAAGCTCGTGCAACTCGAGAAGGCGGAGAGCACGGCGGCCGATACCAAGAGGTCTTCTGAGAAGGCCCTTGGCGACATCCGGCAGGACCTTGAAAAACTCCGTCAAGAGCTTGGCAAACGTCGACAGGAGGTCGCAGCCAAGCTCCGTGCGCTGGGCATTGCTCAGATCCCCGAAGGCGATGTCTCGCCCCTGCGCGACTCGCTCAAGCAGCGGCGGGATGCATGGCAGTCCCAGGTCAACGCGAAGTCCGTGCTGCAGAGGAAGATCGAGCAACTCGAGAGCGAGATCAAGACGCTGGAAGCCGTGATCGAAACCCAGGCCAAGACTCTCGGCGAACGACGCGAGCAGATGGAGAATCGCCGGAAGGAAGTGGCGGAGATTGGCGACCAGCGGAAAAAACTGTTCGGCGACAAGAATCTCGATGTCGAGGAGCGCCGCCTGAACGAGGCCGTCTCTGCGGCTGAGAACGCCGAGAAGCAGGCCAGGGACGAGCACGAAAAGAAGCGCGAGAGTTTCAACCAAGCCAAGCAGCGCGTCGAGTCCCTGCAAAAACTCATCGACGATCGAGAACCCTTGCTGAAGAAGACGGGCATCGAGTTTTCCGGTGCTCTGGTGCGTTACGGTTTCGCGGACGAGGCAGGGTTTCAAGAGGCCAGACTGCCCCCTGACGCCAGGGACGGGCTGGCCGCAAGGGCCAAGGAACTGGAGGATGCCGAAACGAACCTTCAGGCCCTTCGAAGGGATCGCGAAGAGCGTCTGGCCAAGGAGGTCGACAAGAAGATCACCGATTTGTCCTTGGAGGAAGCGGAACCGCTGCTGACCCACCACAAGGACTCGCTGAAGGCGCTGCAGGACGAGATCACCGACAAGAAGGGCGAGTTGAACAGAAACGCGATCGCCAAGGAGGGACTGCAGAAGAGTCTGATCGTCATCGAGGCGCAGAGAAAGGAACGTCAACGGTGGGACAATCTGGACCGCCTGGTTGGATCCGCGGACGGCAAGGTCTATCGCAACTTCGTCCAGGGGCTCACCTTCGACTTGATGATTGGCTATGCGAATCAACAACTGAAGCAAATGAGTGAACGCTATCTCCTTGTTCGTAACGAGCAGAACCCGCTGGAGCTGGATGTCATGGACAACGATCAGGCGGGTGAGATCCGATCCACGCGGAATCTTTCGGGGGGTGAAAGCTTCATCGTCAGCTTGTCACTGGCGCTGGGCTTGTCCCAGATGGCCAGCAGGAAGGTCCGGGTGGATTCGCTCTTCCTTGACGAAGGGTTCGGCACGTTGGACGAGGAGACCCTCGACACTGCATTGGAGACCCTCGCAAGCCTGCGGCAGGAGGGCAAGCTGATCGGCGTGATTTCGCACGTGCCGGCCCTGAAGGAGCGCATCCGCAACCAGATCGTGGTGACGCCTCAATCGGGAGGTCGGAGCCGCCTGTCCGGCCCTGGATGCTCCGGGTCGAATAGCGTGGAACGGGCTTCGTGAAACACGTGCCAGGTGGTGGACACTTCCTGAACGTCGATACTGCCGGGACTTGTCCATTGATCTCATGCGGAACTTCATGTCAGCGAGGCGCACCGCAGCATCACTAAGCCTTCGGCCGATCGCCTATTCCTCCGACACGAAGGCTGGCAGGGACCTTCCCCCGCTGCCCTTGCACGTCAGGCCCACGGTGGATGCGCCGCTCTCGCCCATGGCCCAGGCTTCGTCCGGGAGGTCCGTCTCTCCGAGCGCTCGCAGGGCCTCCCACAAGGGAACGACCGGGCTGCCGAAGGCGCTGCCGAAACACATGCCAGTCACGGGATACGGCGTGTCTGCCAGAAACGGTATGATGGCTTTCCGGACACTGCTCAACCCTCCGGTGAAGCGAAACCCGCCCCGAGCACAGGTCGGGCAACGCAAAAACACGCCACCGACCGAGAGTAGTCCCCCGAAGGCGGTACCCAGCATGCGGCCGCCGCACGGGCAGGGTGCCGTGAGGTCCGGGTGGCCGTCCCACAGAAGGAAGGCCGCCCCGATCGGAAACGGGGCGCGACGCTGGCCGAACACGAAGCAGCAGGCCGTCTGGGGGATCGGGAGGTAGGGGTCGAGGGCCAGCAGTTCTTCGCGGTGCCGGAGGGTCGCGGCCAGGAGCCGGGCCTGTTCGGCGTGGAAGTCGCTCTTCGAGCAGTCCACGGCGCTGCCCCGGTCCAGGTATCGTGTCGGCAGATCGTGCTCGCCCAGGCGTTCAAGTAGGTCGCGGAGGGGTTCGAAAGACGCGTGCGTCTCGCCCTCGGGCCGCTTCATCCGGTGCATGCCTCGATCCTTGCGCCACGGGCCGCGGACCGCCTCGATGTCCGCCTTGCGCAGGTGCGGAAAGACGTCGACTTCGAAGCGCTCTGCCGGGCCTTCCCATCGCGCCAGTCGGTCGCACTCCGGGCAGATGGCGTACACGATGCCGCCGGAGTTGGACAACGAAGGTGGCAGGACGTTGAAGGCGAAACCCAGCGCCTTGCCCCCGCACGTGCAATCGGTCTGGAACAGCGGGCTGCGCTCCCACAGCATGAGCAGTGCCCCGACCGGCAGCGGGCCGACCAGGATCTCGCGCCTGGCCTTGGCCCCGAGGCTCGCCCACACCCGGCGATGCGAGACGTGCAGACAGTCGGGATGCGTCCCCGCAGCATTGCTTCCCGGCCATTCCGACACCTGGAACTCGAAGCCGCAGGACACCTGCGGGAACGGCACCCAGTGGTGGTCCCGGTACAGCTCGTCCCTGCGGTTCCTGCAGGCGCGGACAATCCTGCCCAGTGTCGGATTCCGGTCCGGTGTGCGGATCCATTGGGTCTGGTGCATGATGCGTTCCTCCTCTTCCGCGGAAGAAACGCATCAGGAGGATGGGGACGGCACGCGGATGACAGACCGTCCCATCGGAGACTTGGATTCGGGGAATTGTCCCCGCACATCCGGTCGGAAGCGGACTTCCAACCGTGGCACCTTAGCGTCTCCAGCCAGGTTGCCGGGCCCGGAACACCGTCCGGACCACTCCTGATGCTAGACACTATTATAGCACAATAACCAATCTTGTCAAGATGTTAGGTTGCTTCTTCGTTCTTCCCGAAGGCCGATTGGTGCTACCTTCAGCGGAAGGCCGGGAGGTCTCCCAATGAGCAAGCTGCTGCCCACGAACCTGTTGATTCGTCTGATGAAGGAAGTCTCCGATGATGACCTTCGGCAGGCCCTGCATAAGATGCCATACCGGATTCCCAACGGATCCTACGAGACTGCGTTCGCATGCTACGAGGTTGCCAGTCGCCTGCAGCAACTGGAGCCGTCGGCCCTGCAAGGCACCGTCGCGGGCGTGTCTGGCGAGCAACTGGCCCGCATGCAGAAGACCTCCAGCACGGTCTACCTGCTCTACGTCTGCTTTATGATGATGCTGTGCGAGCCCTTCCTGAACCGGTTGAGGGAATGGGCCAGCGAGTCGCCTCCTCTTCAGTTGTACCGACAGCTCTACCACGGCAACAACGGACGCGATTCGCTGGCTTGGAACATCCGCGGCGCGCTCGGCCGCGGATGCCTGTTCTTTGGTGGCGCCCCGAACCACCTGACGCTGACCATCGTGCACAATCAATGGCGCAAGGAGTTGCTGGTCGAAGACGCCGTGGAACTGTGTGGCCAGGTGTTCCGCCTCATGCGGATGGCGTGCCAGGTCTCCCGGGAACGGGATGTCATGTGACCGTGCACGCCATGCAGCGGCCCTGGCATTGACGTTGCGGTTTGAGACCGGACACGGTAATCCAGATCGGGTGCAACGACCTGTTCACCGAGACGAGCGAGGGCAAGGCGGTGCCCGGCCAGGTCCTGTCGTTCGAGGAGGGCACGTACGTGCCGCACCACGTGGCGTCCGGGGCGAACCTCATCAACCTGGTGTGGGAGCGCCAGCGTCGACACGAGGCGAACGGCCTCGGAGCCGCCATCCGGCGCCTGCGCAGACAGCGGGGGTTGAAGTTGAGTGACCTCGGACCGCTCGAGAAGGCAGTCGCCCGGATCGCACGTGGCGAGGTCAAGCGCCCGCAACGCAGGACGATCGAGGCCATTGCTGACCGAGTCGGGACCAATCCGGAGGAACTCGCACAGTTCTGATGGCGTCGAGCGACTGTCCCTCCGAACACGTTTGTTCACCTCCCGCAACAATGCTATCCTCCAGTCCTTGTTGCGCATCACCGCAGGAGGAGTGCCATGCCCGTGAAGAAGACGACCAGGGGCACCAGGACCGCTGAACTCGACGTGCTCCCGGCAGGATCCACACCCGAGCTTTCCTTGGCCGAGGAGAGGCAACCGGCAGACACCTTCGACGATGTGGCCAGGCGCCTGCAGGAACGGGAGGGCGGTCTGACGCCGGCCCGCAAGGCCGCACAGGATCGACGCGAGAAGGAGGTCGTGGAAGGGGCGGCGGCACACACCGTGGAGTCCGCAATCAAGGGCATGGCCAACCTCAAGGTCTCGCTCGACTCGACGCTGGACCGACTGGCGGAAAGCATCGTGGGCGAGGCCAAGAAATTCACGCAACTCCGGGAGGCGACGAAGGCCCTGGAACACCGGATTGCCGAGATGCACGACATCGAGATCGTGGCGGACTCCCTGGCCACCCTGGTGCGCGACCACGAGGAACACGCGCGTGCGTTCGATGCCGAGAAGTCCGAGGCGCGCGCGGCATGGGAGAAGGAGAAGCAGGCCTGGCACGAGGCGTTCGAAGCCGGGAAGGCCAAGGCACAGCGGGAGTGGCAGCGCGAGCAGGAGGAACAGGACTACGCCCTGAAGACGCGGCGGGCCCGCGAGGACGCGGAACGCAAGTCGTCCCGCGCGGTCGAGGATGAGGCCCGAACGGCGGAGCACGCCAGACGGGAGAAGGTACTGGCCGAGCGGGAGGCCGCGGTGACGACGCACGAGACCGAACTGTCGGACCTGCGCGCCCGGGTCGCGGGCTTCCAGACCGAAATGGACAAGGCGGTGCAGAAGGCCAGGGGCGATGCCATCGTGGCAACCGAGGAAAAGGCCCGGCACGAGGCGGACCTGCGAACCCTCACGCTGGACAGTGAAGCGAAGCTGCTCAAGCAGCGCATCCAGACCCTGGAGACCACGATCAAGGAACAGGCCAGCCGGATCGGCGAGTACCAGGCCGAACTCAAGGAAGCGATGGACAAGGTGCGGGACATCGCGGTCAAGGCGATCGACGGGGCATCCGGCGCAGCGGCCCTGTCGCGCGTCAACGAAATCGCCATGCAGCAGGCCAAGACACGAGCGGATGGCTGACGGGGCGGGTGCGCCAGCAACCCCTTGCACACCTCGCGGCGACGAAGTATAATCACGATTAGACTAATGGCGATTCTAGCACCCCGGGGGGCGGCATGGAGTTCGTGGATCGCAAGCTGGAACTGGCGGCCCTGGAACGGCTCTACCGGTTGCCAAGCTTCCAGTTCGTTCCGATCTTCGGGCGACGCCGGATCGGGAAAACGCGCTTGGTGCGGGAGTTCCTTCGCGACAAGGTTGGGATCTACCATCTGGCCGAGACGGTGTCCGAAGGCGAGCAGTTGCGGGCATTGGGACGGACGGTCGGGGAGCACCTCGGGGATAGCATCCTGGCGGAGGCGGGCTTCAGGGACTGGCACCAGTGCTTTGCGTATCTCGCCTCGCGCGACGTCGGCCGATTGGTCCTGGTGATCGACGAGTTTCCCTATCTGGTGTCGTCAAACGCGGGGATCGGCTCGATCTTCCAGAAGGGGATCGACGAGCACCTCCACGACACCAAACTGTTTCTGATCCTGATGGGGTCGAGCATCGGGATGATGGAAAAGGAGATGCTGTTCTACAAGGCTCCGCTGTATGGGCGGCGGACTGGGGCGCTCGAGGTGGGGGAGATCGCGTTTCCGGACGCGGCGGGCTTTCTGCCGGGGATGGACTTCAACGAGCGGGTTCGCTGTCACGCGGTGTTCGGCAGTACTCCGGCGTATCTGGAGCGCCTGGATCCGTCCCGCGGGGCGCTGGATAATGCGCGTGACCTGATCCTGCAGCCGGGCAGTATGCTCTTTCAAGAGGTGGAATTCCTGCTGCGTGAGGAACTGCGCGAGCCGCGCAACTATTTTGCCATCCTGAGGGCGCTGGCACTGGGCAAGCGAAGAGTCAGCGAGATCGTCAACGAAACCGGTTTCGAGAAGACGCTTGTTGCGCGCTATCTGGACATTCTGCGCGATCTGCGGTTGGTCCGGCGCGAGGTCCCAATCACTGAACGCCAGCCCGAGAAGAGCAAGCTCGGCCTGTACGGGCTGTGCGATCCCTTCGTGGCCTTCTGGTTCCGCTACGTGCTGCCGCATCGCAGTCGCATCGAGATGGGCGAAGTGGATCGCGTGGTCGAGCGAATCCGTGGGGACTTCGAAGCGTACGTGTCCGGGACGTTCGAGGTCGTGTGCCGAGATCTGGTCCGCGTGGCGATGCAGCAAGGTCGCATCGGTTCCGGCCGCGTGGGAAGGTGGTGGTCCCGTCTTGCCGAGATCGATGTGCTGGCCCTGGACGACGAGGCGCGCGTCGCCTGGTTCGGCGAGTGCAAGTGGAGCGAACGGCCCGTGGGCGAGGACGTGTACCGGCAACTTGTAGGCGCGGCCGCGCAGGCAGGCGACGCGGCATTACCGGGGTGGGAGCGGCGTTTCGTACTGTTTTCGAAGTCCGGGTTCACGGCGGGCATGAAGGCCCTGGCGCGCAAGGATCGTGTGTGTCTGATCGACCAGGGCGAGGGCTGGCTCACCGCCTGAACCCCCGATCCGACGCAGAAGCCGGCAGGCCACCAGCAGGATGTTGACGAGGTGAGGCAGATCAGGAACGCAAGCTAAATCATCTGGTACTTGAGCCACTGGAAGAAAAGGACCTCTGGGAACCCGGCATCCACGACCTTCTTCACGAACGACTGCTGGCGCGGGGTCAGTTTCGCCGCGTTGTACTCGCGGAAGATGTCGTACACGTCCGAGCCCTTGTTCTTGGCCTGCTCGTCCAGCCACATCTGCAGTTCCACAATCTCCTTGGTCTGCACAATGCCCTTGCCGAGGTCGAGGTTCGCGTCCGCCTTGAACGTGACCGGGTAGTACGCCAGGAACTGGTAGAACTGGTCGATGATGTCGCTGGTCTGGCCGCCCCGGTGGAACTGGACCCACTCGGTCAGTTGCAGTTCCTGCTTGGACGACACCTTCACCCGGTTGGGGTCGTAAACGGACCACACCTCGACGAAGTAGTCCTGATCGTAGAAGCACTGGCGGACCCGGGTGGCGATGTCCTCGATGGTCTTGGGGTCGACCTCGGGGGCCTCGGATTCCTTATCCTTATCCTTGGGTTTCTTCTTCTTGGGGTCGCCCTTGTTCGTGGACAGGGCCTGGGACCCCGCCGCGTAGTCCATCCCGAGCAGGGGATTGGTCCGGTTGGCGGTGCCCGGCGTGGTGATTTGCTGGTTCAGGACACTGACGGCCTTGGTCTTTTCCTGCTTTTCGAGCATCGGGACCTCCTTGGTATCAGTTGATGCTATATCGGGTGCGCCGGGGCGACAAGGGGGGACGCCAACTTGTTCCTGTCCCATGAACCGCCAGACCCATCAGAAGTACTGGTTCATGTCGTACTTCTTGAACTCGCAGTACTTGCGCAGATCCTCCTGAATGGCCATGATGGCCAGTCCAATCATCGCGGCATCGTCGACATAGCCCACGATCGGGAGGAAGTCCGGAATCAGATCGACCGGCGACAGGAAGTACACCAGCGCCACCACGGCCACCGCAATCGAAAACCATGGCAGCGTGCTGTAGTCGCCCTTCCAGTAGTCTTTCACCATCTCGAACAGCAGCTTCACCTGATTGACCATCTTCTTCAGCTTTCCGGGAACGCCCTTGAGCTTGTCCTCGACCTCGTGCTGTCGCTTGAGGAGGTCTTCCACATCCTGGTCCGTGACCTTCTTGGCCTTTTGCTGGATGTGATCGTTCAACTTCTGGTTGTCAACCGCTGGATCGCCTTGTTCTTTTGATTTATGCCCCGTGGTCCTTGCCATAGATGAACCTCCTGGGTGTCCGTTGGCTCGGGTCCTTCGACCCTTTCGATACGACTCCGACTGATGGTAGCATAGCCTGCCATGGATCGAAGAGGGCCTGATCGCGTCGCCCATGGGGTCGATGGCGGCATGCCCCCGCGCAGGAGCCAACATGTTGAAGATCGTGACGAGCAATCGACTGGAGACCCTGGCCAACGAACTGGCCCGTCGCCTGGAATCCAGTCCCCTGGCAGACGCCGCTGCCAGCGAACTTGTGATCATCCCCAGCCGCGGTCTGGAAACGTGGCTTTCGATGAAGCTGTCGCAGGCGATGGGCATCAGTGCCAACATCCGGTTCGCCTTTCCGGCCAAGGAGATCCGCAAGGCCATGACCGCGGCGCTGGCCGCCGTCGATGGGGTGGCGTTCGATCCTCGGGCACCCCTGGTGGACTTGTGGGACCCGGACCCCCTGGCATGGGCCATTCTGCAGGAGCTGCCGGGGCATCTTGCGGACCCTCGCTTCAAGGCCCTGGCCGGATACCTGACCGCCGACGAGGACGCGACGCCCTCTTCCGGAGGCGCCGCGGTCGCCTCAAAGGCCGGTGTGTCGGACACGATCAACCGCAAGGAATACACGCTTGCGCAACGCATCGCGAACCTGTTCGACGAATACGCGAAATACCGGCCCGGTTGGGTGCGGGAGTGGTCGCTTGCCGACGCGGCGAGTCACCCCGAGACCTTGCCGGGGGTGGACGCGGATAATCTGTGGCAGCCGCTTCTGTGGTCGGCCGTCCAGAAGTGCCTGGGCTCGGCGCACCCGATCTCCCGTTTGCAGGAGGCCAGGGTCGCCCTGATTGATCCGCGCCTCGCGGTGGCCGGTCTGCCGCAACGTTTAACCGTGTTCGGGATTTCCAGCCTGCCACGGGTCTTTCTGGATGTGCTGTCCGCCATGTCTTCGCGCCTGGATGTGATGCTGATGGCTCTGTCCCCGGTCGAAGGCTACTTCGGCGACGCGCTCACACGTGCAGAAAAGAACCGTCATGCGGCGGCCAACCCGGACCATACGTCCGAAGACCTGCATCTGTACAACTGCCCTCTGTTCGAGTCCATGGGCAAGCTGGGCCGCGATTTCAACGAGATCCTGGCCAACGACCTGCTGGACTGCCAGGCAGCCAATGATCACGAAGACCTGTGCGAGGATCCGGTCGAATCCGCGGCACGTCCCACCTTGCTCACGCGACTGCAGGCGGACCTGCTGCACCTGCGTTCCCCCGCCCCGGAGGGTGTGCCCCCCGATCACTCGCTGCAGTTTCATGCCTGTCACGGCGCCCTGCGTCAGGTCGAGGTGCTGCGCGACGAGATCCTTCGCTTGTTCCGCGACCACCCGGACCTGCAACCCCGTGACGTGGCCGTGCTGTGTCCGGACATCGATGCCTTTGCACCGCTGATCGATGCTGTGTTCACGGATGGCGACGCCTCACAGAACGCGGGAAATGCGGATTCGCGGGCCGGCTTTCCCGAGATGCGCTTTGCGATCGCGGACCGGAATGCACGCGGGCTGAACCCGGTCGCCGAGACGGTGTCCAGGGTGCTGGGGCTGGTTGCAGGACGTTTGCCGGCCTCGGAGGTCATGGATCTCCTGGCGCTCGAACCCGTGCAGAGGCGTTTCGATCTGGATGCGGACGAAATCGCGCTGATCGTCCGTTGGATGGGCGAGGCCCGAGCCCGCTGGGGCCTGGATGAAGACCACCGCGAAGAAGAGGGACAGCCGCGGGATCGACAAAACACCTGGCGCTTCGGGCTTGATCGGTTGCTGCTCGGTGCGGCCATGCCCGGCGACGGAAGACGTTTCTTCGCGGGTGTTCTGCCCTACGACGAGATCGAGGGGGGCACGGCCCGGACGCTCGGCAAATTCCTGCGACTGTGCGAAACCATCTTTCAGACGCGCCGGTTGGTCACAAAGGTCGCCGGGGGTCGGACGCTCGCCGGGTGGCGGGAACTGGTGGGCGAGATCCTCGACACGTTCGTGCGGGTGCCCGAAAGTGGCTTCTGGCAGATTCGCAAGGTGCGCGAGGTCTTCGGGGAACTCGAAGCCGAGGCCGATGCAATCACCCTGACCCGGCACATCGACCTCGATACCGTGCGACTGCTGCTCGACGAGCGTCTGGCGGCCCAGGGTTCCACCGCGGGTTTGCTGAAGGGCGGCATCAATTTCAGCGCGATGGTGCCCATGCGGTCCATCCCCTTCCGGGTCGTGTGCCTGCTGGGCATGGACGACGGGGCCTTCCCGCGGCAGCAACGCCGCCCCGGATTCGACCTCATCAGCCGCCACCCGCAACGGGGCGACCGCGATGCCCGCGAGGATGACCGGTACCTGTTTTTGGAGAGCCTGATTTCGGCTCGCGACGCGGTGATCGTGACCTGGAACGGACGCGGCATCCGGGACAACGTGGAATTGCCCCCGGCCGTGCCGGTCGGGGAATTGCTGGACGTGACGGCCGGGTATCGCGCCTCGGAAAAGCAGCCCTTCGACGTGGCCAGGAAGAAGCTGATCCAGGTCCATCCGTTGCAGGCGTTCAGTCCCGAGGCGTTTCGAACGGGCGATCGGCGCCCCCGCAGTTTCGACCGACGAAGCTGCCAAGCGGCAAGGGCACTTGGGGGGCCGAAGGAACGCCCATGGCAGTTCTTCGACGACCATGTCCTTCCCCCGCCCGACGAGTGGGTGGTGACGGTCAGCGATCTGGCCGCATTCTTCAAGCATCCGGTGAAGCACCTGATCCGCAAGCGGCTCAAGATCAACCTGGACAAGCCCGACGATATCATCGAGGACCGCGAGCCCGTCGAATTGGATAAGCTCGAAGATTGGGGCCTGGGTGATGCGTTGCTTACGGCCTTGCTGCGGGGGGATACCATCGAGACGGCGTGTGAGCGTCTGACCCTCGAGGGACGCTTGCCGCCGGGCGTTTTGGGAAAGTCGAAGATGGACCGGATCGGGTTTGAGGCGCGGACGGTTTGGGAGCGGGCGAAAGCGATCGATCTGGGGCGGCGGATGCCGGGCGCGGTGGATGATCGCGTGGGACATCCGCCCGTCCGGATCACGGGTTCGCTGGACGGTTTGCGCACCAGGGGACAGGTCGAGGTGTCCTTCTCGAAGGTGAAGCCGAAATACCTCTTGTCTGCCTGGATCAAGCATCTGTTGGCCTGTGCGACGGTCCCGGGTTTTTCCGGAATCAGTTGGTTGGTGGGGAGTCTGAACAAGGACAAGGAATCGCAGTTGCTTCCAACCTATTCCTTTCAAGGCGTTGATGGAGAAGTGGTTTCACTTGCAGAGCGAGCCCGGGCGGAACTGGGGCGCCTGCTCGAACTGTATCGGATCGGATGGTGCCAACCGCTTTTGTTGATGCCGGATTCGAGCTATCAGTACGTGTTGGCCAAACCGAAACCGTCCGACGTGCAGGACGATGCGCCGGCGCGAGAAAAGGCGATCAAGGCATTTGTCAGCAAACAGGGTGATCGGTTTCCCAAGGAACAGGACGCGTACTGGTCCTGGGTTCTGGGCGATGTCGTGCCGTGGCAGCGCGGAGTGGATTTACCGGTTCCGAACACGCCCCCCGATCTTCGGCCGGAAGCTCTTGCCCTGCGTGTCTGGCAACCTCTGCTGAACAGTATGCAGCAAGGGGCGGATGCGGAGGTGGCACCATGAACGTGACGACCGAGTTGGAAACAGCGACGGTGCCGAACCAAACGTCCAGATTCGATCCAACCGGCTCTCTGGCCGACCGCCTGACCCTGCTGGAAGCCAGCGCAGGGACCGGCAAGACCTACTGCATCACGGACCTGTTCTTGCGCCTGATTACCGAACCCGAATGGACCGCCCATGGCCCGGACGAGGCGCCGGTGCAGGCCCGCGAGGTGCTGGTCGTGACCTTCACCGAGGCGGCCACCGCGGAAATGCGGGAACGGATCCGTCTGCGACTGCGAGCGGCCCGCGACGGGTTCGAGCGTGCGCAGGCCGATGGTCACTGGTGGCCCGAACGCGACAAGGCATTGAGTTATCTGATCAAGCAGGGGCGTGAAAAAGGATCGTTGAAGGCATTCGGGCAGCGGGTTGGGGTGGCGCTCAACGCATTCGACGAGATCACCATCTCGACCATTCACGGATTCTGCCAGCGGATGCTGATGCGCAACGCCTTCGAGAGCGGCACGGAATTCAATACCGAACTGCTGACGGACCTCAATCCGCTGATCGAACAGGTGGTGCTTGATTTCTGGGTGCGCACGACCCATGCGGTGTCTTTGGACCTGCTGGCCTTGATGACCGGGAACGCCTTGGGGGGCCTTAAAGGGCTTCTTCGCATTGCCAAATTGGTTATTGCTTATCCTGATTTGAAGTTGTTGCCGCAAGACGGTCCGGAGTTCGACGAAGAGGCTTGGGCGAGTTGGGTGCGCAAAACCAGGGAACTGGCCGAGCGGTGGTTCGAGGAGCGGGATGCGGTGAAAGGAGTCCTCGTCCGTGCCTGTTGCGAAGGGATTCTCAATAAGAATATCTACAACCCCGGACGAATTCGCAACATGGTTGAGGATATGGCGGCCTTGTTAGCTCGCATTTCCTGCGGCAATCCAGATCTGACTGATAAAGATTCCCAGGACGTGCTGGCATTTTTCGGGCGAGCAAAGGTTGTGACCTCGACTCTCAAAGGTAAGACTCCACCTGAATTGCCGCCATTCTTCGACCTGGCGCAGCAGATCCATGATGAAGCCCAGACGTTCTTGCCCCACAGGCACGCCTTCCTGATGGACCTCCGGCGCAGATTCGCTTTGGAGGTGCAGCAAGCCATCCCGCGCCTCAAGCTCCAGCGCCATGTCCAGGGCTTCGATGACCTGCTGCGGCGCTTGCGCGATGGCCTGCAAAAGGAGCCCAATTGCGAGGCCTTGCGCAGTGCGATCGGCAGCCAGTATCGCGTGGCCATCATCGACGAGTTCCAGGACACGGACCCCATCCAGTGGGACATCTTCAACGCTGTATTCGGCCACGCCGTGCCTGAAGAACACCGCAAGCTCTGGCTGGTCGGGGATCCCAAGCAGGCCATCTACTCGTTTCGTCAGGCGGACATCGACACCTATCTGCGGGCCAAGTCCAGTCCGGGCATGCAGTGCCAGCGACTGGACACGAACTATCGGTCCGATGCCCCGCTCGTGGGTGCCGTCAATGCCCTGTTTGGTCGCAAGGACTGGGCCGATCCCTTCCTGAAGAAGGGAATCGTCTACGAACCCGTCAAGGCGGAGCGGGATACCCGATGGCAACGTCCGTCGATCCTGACGTGGAAACGCCCCTTTCGCATGGCGTTTCTTGGTCACGGCGAAAAGGAGAAGGGCATCACCAAGGATTCGGCGCGCCAACGGATCTGCTCGTTCGTGGCGTCGGACATCCTGGAACTCCTGAGCGGTGACGGGAAGATGCACGACGACCACACCGGGGCCCTGCGCCCGATTGAACCGGGAGACGTGGCCGTTCTGGTGCGCACGCATCACGAGGGACGTGACATCGAGCGGGCGTTGCAGCGAGTGGGCATTCCATGTGTCCGCAGAACCCAGGAGAGCGTGTTCGACAGTGACGAAGCCGGTGAATTGCGGAGGTTGCTGCAGGCCGTCCTGAACCCCGGGGATCGCAATGCCATGCTGTCGGCGCTGGCTACGGCCATCCTGGGTGTTCAGGCCAGCCAAATGTCCGACATCGAAATCGACGCCATTTCGGCCGACCCATGGCATGCGCGTCTGGAGGCCTGGTCCCGGATCTGGAACCAGGACGGTTTCATGCGGATGTTTCGAACCGTCATGATGAATTGCGACGTGGTACGCAGGGTCATCCAGCGAGAGGGCGGCGAACGCCGCGTCACGAATCTGCTGCACCTGGCGGAACTGATACACGATGCCTCGAAACGCAAAAACCTTGGCCCGGAGGGAGCGCTGGCCTGGCTGGCGCGTCAGACTGGCCCCGGTGATGGCGAACAGGAGGCGGACGCACGGTTGTTGCGCCTGGAAAGCGACGCAAGGGCGGTCAAGATCGTCACGATCCATTTGTGCAAGGGGTTGCAGTATCCGTTCGTCTGGTGTCCGTTCCTGTGGGACGGGAAACTGCTGCATGGGACAGACTTTCCGAAGTTCCACGATGGCGACCGGATCGCCGCGCATCTGGCCAGTAAGGAAGAAGATGTCGATCCGTATCAGGAGAGCGTGGCCAAGGCCGAGGTCGAAATCCTGGCCGAGAACATGCGCCTGGCCTACGTGGCCGTCACCAGGGCCATTCACGCAACCACGCTCGTGACGGGCGGGATCAGCGGGTTTCATGACTCTGCCCTGGGCATCCTGTTGCACCATGGCCGGGCGTTTCAAGCGTTGCTGACCCCGGACGAACGCATGAAGAAGTCGGGCACCAAACCGCCCGTCCCAAGCGATCGAAAGCTCCAGGACGACCTGGATGCCCTGGTGGCCGCATCGGCAGCAATGGCCGAGGACGGCCAGCCCACGATCGGCTGGTTCGAGATTCCCGACAGGCCCGAGGCAGCCGCCCGCTACTGCCTGACGGACAACGCAGTGGCCCCTCTCGAAGCCGAGGCCTTCGAACCGTGGCGCCAGCTCGACCCCGCGTGGCATTGGAACAGCTTTACGGGGATGACCAAGAAGACCCACGATCAAGCCGCACTCGAAGCAGCAGGGACGTCCGCAGAATCGGGCGTCAACGGAACCCTTGAAGACAAGGACTACGACACCGAGTTGGAGTTGTCTGAAGGGCAGGAGGAAGGCCGGGAAGAAGGCAGCGACGAGGCGGCCCCCCCCACACCGACCACCAGCAGCGACCAAACCCCGGACCAGGAGGTGCCCCTGGACACCCTTCCCCGGGGACGGGTCGTGGGCGAACTGCTTCACAAGATCTTCGAGGTGCTGGATTTCGCCACCTGCGATGATTGCCTGATTCGCGACACCATTGGCGAGCACAGCGCTGCCCTGGGCGTGCAGATCCCGGATGTCCCCGCGTTGACGGCCGGCCTTCGACGGGTGCTCGACACCCCGCTCGATGCCGTGGCCCAAGGGCAGGGCAGGGCGCTTCGCCTGCGCGATCTGGCCTGGGGCGACACCCTGCGCGAGCTCGAGTTCGTGTTCCCGGTGGCCGGTGGCTTCGACGCCAGGCCGCACACCGGGTCCGTGAACGCCAACGACCTGGTGGCGGCCTTCGGCGTCTGTCGGGACGCACACGTCAACGACGCCTATCTGCAACGTCTGGGCAATCTGGGCTTTGGCGGCTTTCGAGGCTTTTTGAACGGCTCGATCGACCTGGCCTTCCGCCAAAGGCCCGATGACGACGCGGGTGACGACCGGTGGTACATCGTGGACTACAAGTCCAACCGGCTTCCCCGCGGCCGGAAGGGACCGGGGCGTTATCGGGACTACGTGCCGGCCGCGCTGAACGGCGAGATGGCCCACGCGCACTACCTCCTGCAGTACCATCTGTATCTGGTGGCCCTTCACCGGTACCTGCGCCTGCGCCAGAAGGACTACGACTATGATCGGCATATCGGGGGCGTGTTCTATCTGTTCGTGCGGGGCATGCAAGGCGAAAGCCCGGTGGGCGACTCGGGCGTGTTTCGCGATCGCCCCCCCAAAAAACGCATCGAGGCCTTGTCGTGCCTGTTCGATCGGGCGGCGCTGCAGCGCAACGGGGAGGTGGCGCCATGATTCGGATCGAGGATTGTTTGACCCCCTTCGAAGACGCGCAGATCCTGGACGCCCTGGACGTCGAATTGGCCCGGGGGTTTTTGCGCATGGTGGGCCAGACCCCCGACGCCCAGCCCGAAGTGGCGCTTGGCGCCGCCCTGGCCAGCCGTGCCCCGGCCCATGGACACCTGTGCGTGCAGATCCAAACCGCCGCGAACACCCCCTGCGGGTCCGCGGACATGGAGTTGCCCGATGACACCATGCGACCCATTCTTCCGTGGCCCCGTCCGGACGCCTGGCTAAAAGCGCTGAACGCGAGCACCCTGGTGCGCGGCCCTGCATCCGATCAGGTGACGCCGCTCGTGTTGGACGTTTCGGGAAGGCTGTATCTCGATCGCTACTGGTGCTACGAGCAGCGTTTGGCCGACGGGATTCGCGATCGCCTGGGCGGCATGTCGGACATCGAAGACCCCGCTGCCCTGGCCCAGGTCCTCGAACGCCTGATTCCCGAAAACCCCGACAAGCCCGACTGGCGCCGCGGCGTCCTTGACCAGCGATTCGCGGTGTTGGTGGCCCTGCGCCACAAGTTCGCGGTCCTGAGCGGGGGTCCGGGCACCGGCAAGACGACCAGCGTGGGGGCAATCCTGATGAGCCTGCTATGGGAGGCCGATCAGGCTCGCCGCCGCGGCAGTGACCACCCCGTCCCCCGTATCCAGCTCATGGCGCCCACCGGCAAGGCGGCGGCCCGCATGACCGAAGCGATCCGCGCGTTCCGGGAGCGACTGGCGCAGCAGCCCGCGTCATCCGACCTCGCGGACCTGCTGCCTGCGGAGCCTTGGGAGGCCTCGACCATCCATCGCGCCCTGAAGATCCATCCCGACCGCCCCACGCACCCGGCCTTCTGCCCCGACCATCGCCTGCCTGCGGACATCGTGGTCGTGGACGAGGCCTCGATGGTGGACGCTGCCATGATGACGCGCCTGATCGACGCCTTGCGCCCCGACGCCCGCCTGGTCCTGCTGGGGGACCAGGACCAATTGGCCTCGGTCGAGGCTGGTGCCATCCTGGGAGACCTGTGCGGCGTGGGCGGGGACGGTCCCTCGGGGGTATCGCCCGTCCTGGCGGACCTTGCCCATCAGGTGGTGGGACCCGACCTCGAACTGACGCACAGCCCGACGGGCCCGGCCATCCGGGATGCCGTGGCCCATCTAAGCCACCCCTTCCGGTTCGGCGAAACGAGCGGCATCGGCCGGCTCTCGCGATCGATCCGGGAGCTTGCGTCCCAAACGGGCGAAGTGCTCGAACGCGCGGTTGGCCTGATGGTCGAACGGGTGATTGCTGCCCAGGGCGTGGATGGCGGCCAGGACCTCCTGTGGCATCCCCTAGATGGTGCGGACGACCTCGAAGGCAGGACGCTTGCTCACCCCGATGACCCGGCATCGCGGCAGCGCGCGGGTGTGGTGCGCCGCGAGATCGAGCAACACTGGGGTGGCATTTTGCGCCGGGCCTTGGGCGGATTTGCCGGTGTCACGGACCAAGCGGGCCATCTGGATGCGGTCCGCCAGGCACTTCTGGCGCTCGACGATTTTCGCGTCTTGTGCACCCATCGCCGGGGCCCCCGCGGAGTCGAGACCCTGAACCGCCTGACGAAGAAATGGCTCAAGGACATTGCGGACGTCCGGGGCGACTGGTTCGAAGGCTGCCCGATCATGGTCTTGAAGAACGACTACCGCACCAACCTCTTCAACGGCGACGTCGGGATGGTGCTCAAGGCCGCCCCGGGCGACGGCCCTGGTCTAAGGGCCTGGTTCCAGGGACCGAACAACACCCCCCGCTCCTTGGTCGAAGCGCGCCTGCCCGCCCACGAAACCGTCTTTGCCATGACGATTCACAAAAGCCAGGGCAGCCAGTTCGACCACGTGCTCCTGCTGCTGCCCGCCCGGGACAGCGAATTCGTCACCCGCGAGCTGGTATACACCGGCCTCACGCGGGCAAAGGAACGCGCGCATCTGGCCGGCAGTGCCGACGTGCTGCGCGCCTCGCTCAAGCGCCGCGTCCAGCGGGCCTCGGGGCTGCGGGAGCGGTTGTGGGGGTGAGGTGTGGCGGCTAAGACCCCTGAACATGCGCAAGCTAGACTCGCGCCAGCATTTCTTCGAACGCCGGACGTTGACAGGGTGGGTGGCCCACCAGAATCTCGCGGGTGGCCTTGGCCCCGAGGCTTGCCCACACGCGGCGATGCGCAACGTGCAGGCCGTCGGGGATCGCGATCGGGGCGTTGTTGCCCCGCACATCCGGTCGGAAGCTCGCTTCCCAACGTGGCACCTTGGCGTCTCCAGCCAGGTTGCCGGGTCCGGAACCCCGTCCGGACCGCTCTTGATGCTCGATGCCAAGATAGCATAATGGGGAAGATCCGGCCAAATGGCTTGAAACAGACCTCTATTTCGGCTAAAATATTGCCGTCCAAAGGGCGTGATACGCTGGCCTTCAAATCGTGGAGGATCGGAAATGACGAAGATGCGGCTGTGGCTCCTGTTCCCGTTGCTGGTTGCCGTTGGCTGTGGTGGGTCCGGGGGATACGCGGATGACGAAGGCCCCGACTCGGTGGACACAGGGGCCGACAAGCAAGATGGGGTGATCCGGCCGTTGGGCACCTATCGCCAAGCGGGTCAGTGGCACGACTACAGCCTGGTCGTGCTCAAGAGCGACAAGACGTACTACCTGCTTTACGAGGATATGGACGGACGGCCCATTCATGACGAGGGTACGTACGAGTGGAGCAAGAACGGTTCGACGCGCTACATTCGCTTTCTGTATCCCGATGGGAGCCTCAACGTTCGCTATGCATACTATCTCAATGGGGATGTGCTGACGCTTCGCGAGGCGGGTTCGGATGACCAGCAGAAGCTGACGTACTCGCCCGACGCGTGGTGCGGCATTCCCGCAGACTGCGGCCTTCAGGGGCTGACGGCCTCGGGTGCCTGGACGTGCACGAACGACGTGTGCGCCGCCAGTGGCCTGGAGCCCACAGAATGCCCGGACGTTCTGCAGAGCGCACTGCAGCTGTGCCTCGAGATCGTGGCCTCGGACCTGCATCTGACCGGCAACGAGGCCTTCGAGTACTGCATCGAGGACGAACAGGGTGACCTGTTCACGGATGCCTGTGACGCGCAGGAAGAAAAGGGCGCGTGGTGCGAGATCGGTTTCGACCCGTGGGACGCTGTGTGTCGCGCCGCCCTGCTCGATGCGGAAGTGGCCACCTGTCCGGCCGAATTGAAGGATGCGCTGCAACTGTGCTTCGACGCGGCGGTGGCTGACGAGGGCCTGTCCGACAGCGAGGCCTTCGATCAGTGCATTGCCGACGAGGAAGGTGACTTGTACACGAACGCCTGCGACCTCGATGACACACCTGCGGATTGGTGCGAAGCGGCCCAGAACGATGGATTCGGCGCATGGGCGGCGCCGTGCAAGCCCTTGGTCGTGGAAAAATAGTCGCCGCTCATCCGGTTTTGCCCACAGCCCCTTCTTACAACCCCTTGCCTGAATACGTCCCCATCCGCGGGTGCGGGTACTTCCACCCGTAGTCTTCGCAAAGTCCCTCGCGGATGGTCAGCAGGCCATAGTCGCGGCCGTCGGGCAGGCGTACGTAGGCGAGCGTCCGGCCGTTGCGATCGCGCGAGATGGGGCCTTCGAGCGTGACCGTCTGGTGCTTCATCAGTTCCGCGGCCCTTTGTGCGGCCTTCAGTCCGCGCGGGATCTGCTCGGCGCAGCCGGGGCGACCGGACCTTCCCGCCTGCTCGCACTTGGGATTGCGGTGGGATTCCGGGCAGTCGATGCCAAGTACCCGGACCTTGACCTTCTGATCGGCGACGCGCACCACAAGGGTGTCCCCATCGGTGATCTTGTCGACATAGGCGCGGGCACCGTCTGACACGAAGCTGCGGCTGCGGGCGTCCGAATTGCGACAGGCGGGAATGAGCGCCAAGGCAATCAGGAGGACGAGGCACGCCGGGGGGATGAGATTGTGATGGGTCTGTCTGCGGTTGGTCGTCCACATGCTGTGATGTTACCACTTGGCGTGATGCTGGTCGAACCGGCTAGATCTGGCGAAAGGCTCTTGCCAAGGCCCAGGCGAGCCAGAGCGCGGCGCCGAGCCATGACAGGCGTCTGATCCACACGGAGTTCCGCCACAGCCCGGCCCGAAGGGATGCATCGCAAACGCATCGGATAGTTGATTTTTAGCCAGGAGTTGTCCGCAGATTGGCAGTCATTGTACGAAACGGTCAATCGTCATCGAGGGACGTTGTCGGTGCGTGATGCCGCTGCGTGGGAAAGCGCAAGCAAGTCTGCACAACCCCACAAAGCCGTATTGCCCCCTGTCGCTCTGCTACAATAGCGCGGTCTGAACGACCGGAGATGTCCTTGGACACTCATTTTGCACCTGCTGCTCGGGCGGCGAGCGATGAACTGGTACACCAGATGACGATCGTCCAGAGCAGCCCGGTGGTGGCAGCCTTGCTTTCCGCAGTGGGTGGGCTGATCGCGATCCTCAACCGGCAGCGGCAGATCGTGGCGGTCAATGACCGCATGCTCGAACAACTGGGGATTGCTCGCGCGGATTTCGTCGAGGGGCTGCGGCCTGGCGAGATGATCGGGTGCATCCACGCCCACGAGATGCCGGGGGGGTGTGGGACGTCGCGGTTCTGCTCGACCTGCGGGGCCGCGATCGCGATCGTGACCAGCCTGGATCTTGGGGTGCCCGCGGAACGCAAGTGCGTGGTCACCGTGGCCGCAAAGGAGGGCAATGCCGAGTTGTGCCTGTCGGTGCGTTCGACTCCGATCCAGATCGATGGGGAACCCCTGCTGATGCTGCTGTTGCAGGATGTGTCGGGCGCGGAATGGCGCGATGCCACCCTGCGGACGTTCTTCCACGACATCAACAACGTGATCATGGTGATGGAGGGCACGGCCTCGCTGATCGACCCGGAGGATGCGGGCCCGACGACCCGAGGTCATCTGGAACGCATCCGGAGGCTGTCCGAACGCATTGCGCGTGAGGTCAAGCTGCAGAGCCTGATCATCCACAGCAGCGATGAGGTCTTCCATCTTGCCATGGAGGATGTGTCGGTCGCCAGCCTGGCCGAGGACCTGTCAGACGTGACGGGCCCGTTTGCCGAAGGGCACGGCGTGCGGGTGCAGGCGCCCGAGGTCGTATCCAGCCATATGGTCCGCACGGACCGGGTGGTATTGCTACGGGTGCTGACCAACATGCTAAAAAATGCGATCGAGGCGTCGGAGCAGGGGGACATCGTTCGCATGTCCGTCGAGGAGCGCGACGACGGGGTGGCGTTTTCGGTGTGGAACCGCCAGGTGATCCCCGAAGACGTGGCGCGCCGGGTCTTTCAGCGTCACTTCAGCACCAAGGATGGGGTTGGCCGCGGCTTCGGAACCTACGGGATGAAGCTGCTCGGCGAGCGGATCCTGAAAGGCCGCGTGGAATTTACGTCATCTGCGGCAGAGGGTACGACCTTTTGCATCGTCCTGCCACGAAACTGAGCGGCCCCGTCATTCCCCGTCTGTATCCCGATCGTCGTGCTCGTCGGTGCCGGCATCCTGCAGCGCCGGTTCCGGCTCTTCAACTGGCACGGGCAGCGACTCGACTGCCCCGAGCTTGCGGTCGATCACGCGGGTGCGTCGGGCCATGGCCTCGAGGTGATTGCCCGCGGCCTTGAGGCTACCTTGTACCTTGTCGATCGTCTGCCCGAAGCGGCCGAACTCGGTCTTGATCGCACCGAGCAGGTTCCAGACCTCGTTCGAACGTTCCTGGATGGCCAGGGTACGAAATCCCATCTGCAGGCTGTTGAGGATCGCGGCCAACGTGGTGGGGCCGCAGACCATGACATGGTACTGGCCCTGCAGGGTTTCGATCATGGCGGGGCGGCGCAGGACCTCGGCGAACAGGCCCTCGGACGGCAAAAACATGATGGCGAAGTCCGTGGTGTCGGGCGGATTGACGTACTTGTCGCGGATGGCCTTGGCACAGCGGTGGACCTCGCGTTCGAGCTGCCTGCCCGCTTCGTCGATCGCGGGGGCGTCGCCCCGATCGATCGCCTCGAGCAGTTCCTGGTAGGCCTGGGTGGGAAACTTGGAGTCAATGGGCAGCCACACGGGGCGTCCGGTAGCGCCATCGGGACCGGGCAGTCGGATTGCGAACTCGACGCGTTCCAAACTGTGCTCGGTGACCGCAACGTCCCGGGCGAACTGGGCCGGCGCAAGCATCTGTTCGAGCAGGTTGCCGAGCAGGATCTCGCCGAGGATGCCCTTGGTCTTGACGTTGGACAGGACCTTGCGCAGGTCCCCGACGCCGGCGGCAAGGGCCTGCATTTCGCCCAGGCCCCGATGTACCTGTTCAAGACGCTCGCTCACCTGCTTGAACGATTCGGACAGACGCTGATCGAGGGTTGCGTGCAGGTGTTCGTCGACGGTCTTGCGCATCTCTTCGAGCTTGCGGGCGTTGTCTTCCTGGATCAGGGCGAGGCGCCGCTCGACCGCGCCGCGCACCTCTTCGAGCTTGAGGCTGTTGGTGGCGGTCAAGGTGTCCATCTGGGTGCGGAACGCGGCGAGCTGTTCCTGCTGAGTGCGGCTGATCTCGCCGAGCATGCCGAGTTGCTGCCGCGTACCGGCCTCCAGATTCTGCGACAGTTCCTCGCGAAGGCGGCCTTCGGAGGCCTGTAACGTTCGCTCGGTGCGCTCCTGGGATCGGTCCACGGCAGCGATCGGGGCCGTGAAGTCAACGTCCGGTCGGCGGCGCAGCAGGAGGATCTGCAGAACCACCACCAGCAGCAAGATGGCAACCACAATGATCGGGACGAGATCGGGCATGCTATTACACCGCATCGAGCCAAGTCGATTATGTCACATGCCAGGGCGACAAGAGATGTCGTGCCTTCGGGCGATGCGGCGTAAACGTTTGACAGCCACCGCTTCCGATGCTAGCAAGAAGGCGGGCCTCTGGCATCCCGGGCCCGGTATCACTGGAAAGGAGAACCTGTCCATGCAACGTTGTTTCGTGTGGTTCGTGGCCATGGCCTTGTCTGCAAACCTGTCGTGCATGGCTTCGGCGCCGACCAAGGTCGAGGCCCCTGTCGCGCCGACGGAGGCGGTCAAGCCCCTGGAGGTGTCCCTGTTCGCCATGTCCATGTGCCCTTATGGAGTCAAGGCCGAACAGACCCTGGCCCCAGCCCTGGCCAAGTTCGGTTCGGCCGTGAAGTTCCATCTTTTCTTCATCGGGGACGAGCCGCAGCCTGGAACTCTGAAGTCCATGCACGGCGACGATGAGGTGATGGCGAATCGCCTGCAGGCATGCACCCAGCAGCACGCACCGGATCGGCTGATGGACGTGGTGTTGTGCATGAACGAGCATGGACGCCAGATGGTGGGCGAGTTCGATGCTTGTGCGACTCGGTTGCAGATGGATGGTGCGCCGATCCGGGCATGCGCGGGCGGCGAAGAGGGCACCCGTCTGCTGTCCGAGTCGTTCAAGACGGCTCGCGACCAAGGGATCTCGGGGTCACCGACCATTCTGATCCAGGGCGACCGCTACGCGGGGGGGCGGCAGACGCTGGACTTCATGCGGGCCATCTGCAACCGCTTCGAAAGCAAGCCCGCGGCCTGCGCCGAGGTGCCCGAGTCGGTGAAGATCCCACTGACCGTCCTGACCGATGCGCGATGCACCGACTGTGACGTGGACCGCTTCATGCAGCAGTTGAAGGCTCTTCTGCCGGGCGTGCAGCCCCGGACGCTCGATTACGCGACCGAAGAGGGAAAGCGTCTGTTCGAGTCGCTGGTTGACCCGGGCCTGCGTTTGCCGGCGTTCTTGTTCGATCCGGTACTGGTGCAGGAACCGGGGCATGCCCAGTTGGCGCGGTTTCTGCAGGATGCGGGGCCATACAAGCTGCTGCGGGTGGGTGCCAAGTTCGACCCCACGGCCGAGATCTGCGACAACGGTACGGACGACAATGCCAATGGACAAGCCGACTGCCAGGATGCGGCATGCAGCAAGGCTCTGGTGTGTCGTCCGGAGATCAAGAACCGGCTCGATCTGTTCGTGATGAGTCAGTGTCCGTTCGGCATCAAGGCGCTCGATGCCATGCGCGAGGTCCTGCCCGCCTT
>CAYRIB010000002.1:57578-69817 GCA_964424165.1 uncultured Myxococcales bacterium
TTTCGGCACGTTGCTTTGCCACGGCGGTGCGATGGTTGGGGAACGTGGTATCATCCGGCGTCGTTTGCGGGAGGTTCGCTGTGGTTGATGACGCGGAAAATCAGGCGAAGAAGGGGCCGGGGGGCACGCGGGGCGGCGTTGGCATGTTCCTTCTTGGGCTGGCGTTGCTGGTGGCCGGGGGATACCTGTTTTCGAGCAACGTGATCGTGACGACGGGGTTCTGGTCGTTCTTCGGGTTTTCGAGCTTCGGGCTGTCGCTGATCCCCCTGTTCATCGGGATCGTGTTCCTGTTCTTCAATGCCAAGTCGATCGTAGGGTGGTTGCTCACCGGCGGGGGGGTGATCATCATCTTCGTCGGGGTGCTGATGCAACTGAGGATCTTCTTCAAGCCCGAAAGTCTGTTCAATACGATCCTGATGCTGGCCCTGATCGCGGCGGGCCTGGGTCTGGTCATCCGTTCGTTTCGCGAACATTCCTGATTCTTCACCGGTGGAGGCGATGGTGCGGACTGCAACAGGTGCGTGCGGCTGGGTGTGGATTTTGGTGGGTGTCTTGGGCTGCGGGGGCGGAGTGGTGCACGGTGCGATGCCCGTCGATGCGGTGGAGGCCGACCTCGAGGAGGTGGTTTCCGGGGACGTAGAGGCCCCGCAAGACGAGGCGTTCGAGGACGCCGTCGAGGTGGACTGGGAGGTCGATGAGGTGTGGTCGGAGGTGACGGGCGACACGGGCCCGGACCTATCCGCATGCGGGGCGGGTGACGACGAGAAGGTGCGCCGCCACGCGGCCATCTTCTACGGCACGAGCGTGCCCGAACTGTTCGAAATCGGTGCCGGCCGGCAGAATGCCGTGGTGTCGATCGTGGCCCTGCTGGGCAACTTCTGCACCGGAACCCTGGTGTCGCCGTTCGTGGTGGTCACCGCGGCCCACTGCGTGGCCGATCTGGATCACAACTATGACGCGATGATCGCGGTCGGGCCCGATGCCCTGCAGCCGCAGGCGGCCCTGGCCCTGGCCTCGTTCCAGACCCACCCCAACTACGATCGGCATGCCGATACCGCGATCTACGATGTGGCCGTGGTGGTGCTGGCCGAGGCCGCCACGTCCGAAGTGGCGGACCTGATCCCCATCCCGTTCAGCCGCACGCCCATGGATGCATCGATGATCGGGAAGAAGGTGCAGAACGCGGGCTTCGGGATGTCCGACCAGTCCTACGACAACAGCGATCGGTGGTGGGTTGCGGAGCCGGTGTACGAGGTCCTCGAAGGGGATTTCGCGGTCGACGGCGAAGGGGAACACGGCATCTGCTTCGGGGATTCGGGCGGGCCGTCTCTGTACGACGATGGAACGGGGCTGCGCCTGCTTGGGGTGGTGTCCTACGGCGAGGGAAGTTGCGTGGGCATCGATCACTTCGCGGACGTGGGCTACGTGGCCGACTGGATCGAAGGCTTCGTGCGCGATTCCATGAGCTGCGGCAACGTGGGCGATGCGGGTTTGTGCGACGGGGGCACGGCACGCTGGTGCGAGGCCGGACAGATGAAGGCCCTGGACTGCGCGCAGATGGGGCTCGTGTGTGGCCGCGACGAGGCCGATCGAGCGCGCTGCGTCGAGAATCCCTGCCGCGCCATGACCCGCGCCGGACATTGTTTGCAAGGGGATGTGGCGGCCTGGTGCGAGGACGGAGTCCCGCGCTTTCGCCACTGCCGGCCTTGCGGCCAGGTGTGCGGGTTCGCGGGCGACGATCTCGGGTACTACTGCGTGGATGCGGACAAACATGAACCGGCGATGCAGGTTCGACACGGTAACGTGATCGACATGCCGTAGGTTGGTCCTGGCGCGTTGGCGTCTGTTGCGGGCTCTTGCGCCCTCTTAGTCGTCCACTGGTTCGCCCTGGTAGCGCCGGACCTTCAGCAGGTCCCCGGATTCGTCCGCGATGCGCTTGCGCCAATGTTCAGGCCACGCCGGATGCTGGACCTCGCCCTTTTCGTTGCGTACGTTGCCGTCGAGGAACTGCACGAACAGACGTTCCCAAAGGCCCCGCCAGGTCTTCATGGTCATCGCGGCCTGCTTGCCGCTGTAGGCGGTCAGATACTCGCGCGCGGCCTCGGGCGAACGCTGCCACAGTTCCAGAGCCGCCTTCTCGATGTCCGGCTGCATGGCCAGGAACGCCCCTTCGAGGGCGGCCTGCTCGCGCCGCACGATCGGGATGATGTCCGAGTAGCGCGCGTAAGCCAGGTTCGCCACGGCATTGAACATCCAGAACGCCGAATCCCACGAGAACCGTGAGAACGTGGCCGTGCCCTCGGCGAACGCGTGCGGCACCTCGCGAATCCCCGCGTACATGGGTACGTAGACCGTGCTGTACGTGTCGTCGACCCCGAACCACAGCACCCCGCCGATGGGCCCCGGCATGGATGCCCGCGCCTGGGCCACGAACGAAAATCCCGTCTGCTGGGTCGAGACCGCGCGTTCGTTGTGGTATTCCGCCTCGCCTACCTTCCAGGTCAGGGGGCGCCACCGATACGGACAGGCGTAGGGCCCGGCCCCGACGCCCCGCGACAAATCGAACGGGGTGCCTTCGAAATGATCGCGCATCAGTTCCATGACGTCGCGCGTCCCGAGCGGCTTGGCGGGCTTGACCCACAAGGGCAGGGGTTCGGCGCCTTCGATGCCCTTGACGGATTCGATCGGAAGATGGGCCCCGGGGTTGGCCCGCATGAAGGCCTGCCACACGCGCGCCTCGCAGTGGCGGATGCCGCCGAAGGACTCCGGGTCATACGCATCCGCGAAGCTGAAGTCGCGGTCCTGACCCGTGAACCACCCTTTTTCCCGGGCAAAGCGGACCACGTCTTTGGAATAGCGCGTGTTTTCGGGGTCGCTCATGGGGAAGCGGCGGATGCGGGCCTTGTTGGCATGCGCGCTGACGAACCCGTCCGGGACCCGGCGCGCGACCCACAGGGCACCCTTGCCGCCCTTGCCCGTGCCGACCATTTCGAGGATCCAGACCTCGTTCGGGTCCGCGATCGAAAACGATTCACCATCGCTGTAGAAGCCGTGGGTTTCGACCAGGGACGTCATGACGTCGATGGCCTCGCGCGCGGTCTTGGCCCGTTCCAGGGCAATGAACATCAAGCTGCCGTAGTCGATGATGCCTTCCGGGTTCACGAGCTCCGGCCGCCCCCCGAACGTGGTCTCGCCCACCGAGACCTGGTGTTCGTTCATGTTGCCGACCCGTGCGTAGGTGCGGGGCGCTTCGGGAATGGCGCCCAGGCGTTTGCCCGTGTCCCATTCGATGATCTCGCGCAGGGCCTCGGGCCCGTGCACGGCCGCGGGCCGGTAATACAGTTCTCCGTAAAGTTCGTGCGAGTCCGCGGAATACGAGATGAACGTGGACCCGTCCGCGCTCGCACCCCGGGTCACCAGGATGTTGGTGCAGGCCGGGGACGAGGCCGGCACCAGCGGTATCAGGAGGGACAGACACAGACACAGGCCAATCGCAAGACGCTTCATCGCAATGACTCCCGCTTTCATGCTTTGGTAAAGGCATCCAGGAAACGCTGCTCGGTTTCCGGGGTCACGATCAGGACCAGATGCCCGTCGTCGGGCATGGCGACCGTGGGCGACGGATTGACCATCAGACGTCCCTGATGCTCGACGGCCACCACGCTGCAGCCCGTGCGTGCGCGCACCTGGCTTTCCATCAATGTGCGGCCACGCAAACCGGAGGGGATCGGCAGCCGCTTGGCGAACAGCCCTTCGACCATCATCAGGGTCGTGCCGTGGCGCAGGTGGTTGAAGATCGTGCTCGCACCCATGGTCGCGGTCGAGAACACGAAGTCCGCACCCGCCCGGTGCAGGGTCGCCACGTTGCGCTCATGGGTGGCCCGGCTGATGATCTGTACGTCGGGCCGCAAGTGGCGGCAGTAGATTGTCAGGTAGATGTTGGTGTCGTCGTCGTGCGTGGTGATGATCACCGACGATGCCGTGTCGATCCCGGCCTCCTTCAATACGTCGAGGTCTGCCGCGTCGCCGGACACCATGTTGCGGGTGTCCGTGGCGCCAAGGCCCATGGTCCGCTCGACGATGTGGTAGTCGATGTGCCGCGAACGCAAGGCCCCGGCCGTGGCCTGCCCGACCCGGCCCGCTCCGATGATCAGCACCGTGCCTTGGGAATCCCGCCCGTTGCCGACCAGCGCGTTGTAGCGTTCGAGCTGGTCCGGGGCCAGACCTATGAACAGAACCGAGTGTTCGGTGATGCGGCTGTTCGGCCCCGCGAGTTCGAACCGTCCCCGTTCCCAGATGCCCGCCACGTTGATGCCAAGGCGCTCGCCGAACGCGACCTCCGCGAGCGTCTGTCCGACCCACGGGGTACCTTGGGCGCGGGATTCCACGATCATCAGGCCACCGAGCTGGCCCAACACGTGTGCCGTGGCGCCGCCCCCGGCCGCGCAACGGGCCAGGGCCGTGCCCATCAGTTCGCTCATGTGCAGGACTTGCGTGGACCCTGCAAATTCCAGGATGTCCACGGCCTCGGGGTTTTGCACGGTGGATACGATCGGCACGGTTTCGGACAATTGGCGCACCGTGAACACGACGTTGGTATTGACCGGGTCGTTTTCAGCGGTGGCGGCCACCAGGGCCGCGCGGTCGGCCCGGGCATGACGGTAGGTTTCGGGGTCGTCGACCTCGCCCACCAGAACCTTGATGCCCATGTCCTGGTGCGCCAGCGCCTCCTTCACGTCGGGCACGATCAGGGCATAGTTGGTTTTGTGCTGATCGAGGCGTGCGATCAGGGCCTGGGAAATGGCATCGTAGCTGGTCAGCAAAACGTGTCCCGCGGTGTCCGGGGGCAGTTCCCGCGGGGTGCGGGCCGCCTCCTGGGCCTGGATGATCGGGGTGTACACGAACTCGATGATGATGAACGGCAGCAGCACCAGCATCAAGATCATGCCCGAAATCAGCACCACCAGCGAGAAGGCTCGACCGGGGTCGGTGCCAAACGTGATGTCGCCATAGCCGAGCGTGGACATGGTGGTCAGGGCCCAGTACAGGCCCGTGATGAAGCTGTAGTCGCGCCCCTCGAGGTCCATGAACACCTCGAACAGCAGGGCGTACAGCACGACCATGGCGGTCAGAAGAAGGCAGAACTTTAGCAAAAACAGCGTGTTGCGCTTTATCCGGCGCGAGGCCAGTGCCAGCACCGACTGGACTCCGATGGTCTTGAGCATGTCCGTCCCCCTAGGCGGTCACGCACGATGCCCACTGCTGGTGCATGCGGCGGTACAACCCGTCCTCGCGCTCGATCAGGTCCGCGTGGGTGCCTTGTTCCACGATCCGGCCCCCATCCATCACCAAGATCCACGAGGCGTTTCGCACCGTGGCCAGACGGTGGGCGATGATGATCGTGGTCTTGTCTTGGCAGTAGCGGGCCAGGGTTTCCTGAATGACCTTTTCCGAATGCAGATCCAGCGATGATGTGGCCTCGTCGAGCATCAGGACCGGGGCGTTGCGCAGCAGGGCCCGAGCCAGCGCAATGCGCTGCCGTTCGCCACCGGCCAGGTTCATGCCCTGATCCCCGATCGGCGTGTCGTAACCTTGGGGCAGGTTCATGATGAAGTCGTGGGCGTTCGCGTCGCGGGCCGCGGCTTCGATGCGCTCAGGGGTCGCGTCCGGGGTTGCGAACGCGATGTTTTCGGCGACCGTGGCATTGAGCAGCAGGGTGTTTTGCAGCACGTGGGTGACCTTTGCACGCAGCGAGCGCAGGGTCACGCCGCGCAGGTCCTGACCGTCGATGACGATGTGACCCGAGGTGGGGTCGAAGCAGCGTGACAGCAGGCTGATGAGGGTCGTCTTGCCGGCCCCGCTTGGACCCACGATGGCCACGGTGGAGCCCCGCTGCAGTTGAAACGAGATGTCGTGCAGCACCGGCGCGTTCGGGCGATATTCGAACGTGACGTGTTCGACCGTGATCGTGCCATCTGAAATGGTCAGTGGGTGTGCGTTCGGGGCATCCCGGATCGTCGGGACCTGGGCCAGCAGAGCGAATACCCGATCCGCGGCCGAAACCACGCGCGGCAGGTCCGTGGCCAGGCTGAGGATGCGGCCATAGGCCTGGCCGGTCATCTGCAGATAGACCATGAAAGCCACCAGAGACCCGACCGAGATCCAGCTTCGGATGGCCAGATAGCCGCCATACGCCAGGATCACGATCAGCGCCACGTCGTGGGTCAAGCCCATCAAGGTCACGAAGGTCGTCTGAATCCGGATCTCCTTGCGGCATGATTCGGTCAGCCGTTCGCTGCGCCGGCCGAAACGGTCGTTTTGCAGGTCCTCGGCCCCCAGGGACTTGATCAGGGGCATGGCAAACAGGTTTTCCTGCAGAAAGCCACTGAGCAGGGCCCGACGCTCCTGGATTTCCATGCTGGTCGCGCGAAGACGCTGCACCAGGAAGAACAGGGCGTGGCGCAGCAGCGGGAAGCCCACCACGCTGATCAGCGCCAGCTTCCAGCTCATGGCGAACATCACGGCGATCATCACCAGCAGCGCGCACACCCCGAACGTGAAATCCGCCAGGCGCTGCTTGGTGAAATACTCGATCTCCAGGATGTCCCCCGTGAAGCGGGACATCAGTTCGCCCACGCGATTGCGCTGAAAAAAGTCCATGGACAGTTGCTGGATGTGGGCGAACAGGTCGCGCCGCAGGTCATGGGCCACGTCCTGTCCGATGTTCGGAATACCGGTTTCCGATCCGTAGCGGATGAGGAAGCGCACGACGAACAGGCCCAAGAAGGCCAACCCGACCTGAACCAGGCGCGACACGTCACGGATGTTGACGATGATATCGACCATGTAGCGGACGATCAGGGGAACGATGCCCTGGAACACGGCGAGCACCAGGGTGAACGCCAGCAAGACAGCCAGTCGTCGACGATAGGGTCGCAGCAGCCTCAGCAGCTTCAGCAGCGAGGGCAGTTCGCGCATCCGCTGCCAGCGAAACAGGTCGCGGATGGTGCTCATCGGGTCATCCCGCCGATGAAATCCTGCAGGACCTCGCGGTTCTTTCGCGGGTCGCGCGACATGTCGAAGCGGTACACGCGCGATCGATACAACAGCGCCGTGCAGGCCGCGGTGCGTGATGCCACGAGGCGCGCCTTCGAAACCGCATCGGACACGTCGCCGCGCAGAAAGTATTCCACGAGTTGGGGCAGGCCAACGCCCACGACCATCGAACGCATCAGTTCCCCCATGGCCCGATGCCGAGGCACGGGCACGATCCTGGCCTCGCCCTGCAGCAGGCGGTTGCCCAGGATGATGCTGTGGGGTCGGGCCGGTTCACGGGCGATGCGGTCCCCGAAGGCGTCGATGTCGATCAGCCACTTTTCGCCGTGTTCCTGGCGTTCGAACCGACGCAGATGGCGCGGGTCGATGCCTTCGGGCGGGTGCAGCATGCCAATGCGGATCGGGAACGGCAACACACGGCCATCGCGGGTCACGAGCGGTGTGTCGTCGGACATCAGGCGTACCCCTGGCAACGAAAGTGCGGCCAGGGCCATGGTGGTCTTGCCCCCGCCCGACGGAAGCATGCACAGCAGGGCGCTGTGGTCGATCGCCAGGCCCGCGGCATGGATGCGATGGATGCCCCGCCGGTCCAGGAGTTCCCCGACGCGCGAGTGGATCAGAAGGTAGAGCTTCTCGTGCAGAAGGCCGAGGTCCGTGCCCCACAGTGTGCCGGTCTCTGTGGCGAAGTCCCAATGACTGAGCGCACGACCGTGGTAGTCGACCCATCGTTCGGATCCTCGGCCATAGGCCACGAAGTGCGGTTGCACCATCTTCGGCGACAGGGGCGGGCAGTTTTCGAACGGCGGACGCTCGATGACGACCGTGATGCGGATCGCAGGCCCAGTGGGCAGGTTGTCGGTGGCGAAGAACGAGAAGTCCGTGCGCACCAGATCCAGGATGTGATCCGAATCGCCCGTGACCACGACCCCGATGCCCCAGAAGTCGAAGGCGATGCGGTGATTCGCATTCGGTCGCGGCGGCTGATGGTCGGTGTTTCCGCGCATGCGGGGAGCATACCGAAGGTCGGTGGATCCGTCCAGCAGGGGCGCAGTTGAGGGCGCATGGCTCGGGATGTGGGGGCGATCAGGGGGTGCCGAGTTCGCGCAAGCAGCGCACGTGCACCTGGCGATCGATGATCTTGCGGCGATGTCCGAAGGGCAGCAGACCCGCCAGGAAGCCGATGCCATAGGCCAGATGCATGGTTGGAAAGATTGTGGCCAGATGCACGAAGGTTTGGACGGGCCGGCGCATCACCAGGGCGGTGAAGGCCGCGGCCGAACCGCACAGCAGGGCATAGGCGGCCAGCGGAATGGCCGTGTACCAGCGCGGGTGGACCGCGAACGCGACGCAGGCACCCAGAAAGAGCGTGGGCACCCAGAAGAGCACGTCGATCGGTTGGCGGTTTCGAAAGTAATGGCGCGCGCGGCCCTTGCCATAGCGGAAGTTCTGCACGAAGACCTGTCCCAGGTTCCTGCGGCGGCTTCCGAAAACCGCCATCAGCGGGTGGTACATGCAGCGCATTCCCGCGGTATGGACGCGCTTCAAGAACTCGTTCTCTTCGTTCGGGTAGAGCCGTTCGTCGAATCCCCCGGCGCGGTCCACGGCCTGCCGACGCATCACCATGTTGGCCGAGATGAGTTCCTTTTCCGTGGCAGGCCGCACCAGTCCGAAGGCCACGTGGCGATGACGGTTGGGCCCCAGACCGAACACCGACCCCATGGCCGCTCCAGCCGCCTTCTGAAAGGCGCTGTCCGTGGCGTTCGTCAGCACCGGTCCACCCACGCACACGAATTCGGGGTCGGGGTTTTCCGCGAACACCTCGACGGCGTACCGCAGGGCCTTCTTCGACAGCACCGAATCGTCATCGAGCAGGTAGATCAGATCGCCCCGGGCCTGCGCGATGGCGGCGTTGCGTTGCAGCGAGGGGTTGTTGCCCTCGGCCAGCAGAACCTCGATGTGGTCGAGCGGATAGTTGACGTCGGCCACCGATCGGGCCGCGGGTGGAATCGGACTGCCCGGTCGCACGGGAATGATCACCGAGAATGTGGGCAGCGTGGTCATGGCGGGATTCTAGGGGAGGGCAGGGGGCGAGTCAATTCGTCGGTGCCCCTTCGAGTTGGTTCGCGGGGCCTTGGGCTGATCCCCCAGGATCCTTGAGCGAGGCCACGTTCCACAAGGAGCCTTCGACCCGTCGGTACACGACCCGATTGCGCGTGGCTTGGATGTGCTTCTTTTCGTTCGCGTAGCTGGGCCATCGGAAGCCGTCGAGGTAGATGCCGACCTGCCGGCCCTCGCTCACGGCCGTGACGATGCGGTGCTCCAGGCCCTCGGGCCCAGGCCAGGCCCAGCCGGACCATTGCACCTCGAAGCGCCGACCGAGGACCTTGTTCCAGTAGGCATCCATCATCGATGAATAGGACCCTACGATCAGCAGGTCCTGGTCCTGGAACTGTCGGCTGATCATCTGGCCGATCTCGAAGTCTTTCTGGGCGCGGTTCTGATAGGCACGCATGGCCTGATCGAATCGTGGTGCCCACCAGATGCCCAGACTGACCAGCAAGGCCAGAAGGACGATGGCCTTCCCCCACCAGGGACGGATGGCGTTCCCGATGCGATCGATGCCATAGGCCGTGAGCAGGGCCAAGGGGATGTGACCGACGATGAAGAATCGCCACTGCCCATTGCCCACGATGAAATGGGCTGCGAACGGGATCATGAGGGCCAGGGACAGCAGCAAAATCCCCTTGTCGCGACGCCACGCCAGGGCCGCGAAAACCAGTCCGAGCGGGGCCGCGAGCAATGGGAGTGACTGCATGACCGTCTGGCGAAAGTGCGTCCAGTGCAAGCTCTTGGGCGCCGTGTTTCCGGCCCAATGGCCGCTGGCCTGGGTGGCATAATCAGCCCCGTCACGGTGCAGAAAGATGACCTGCGGGAAGGCGGCCACCAGGGTGCACAGCAGGCCCGCGAGCACGAGGTGCTTCGATTGCCAGTCCGCGATCTCGCGACGATGCAGCAGCAGATACAAAGCGTGGAATGGCAGGGCCAGGACCGACGTCTCGCGGATGGTAAAGGCATAACCGATCAAGAATGCCGACAGATACAGACGCCACAAGGCTTGCCGCTGCACCGCCGACACCAGCAGCCACATGCTCAGCCACACGAACGACAACGACAATGGTTCGGTCAGTAGTGTCCCATAGAGGTGCACGAACCCCACTGATGTCAGAACCACGGCGATCAGCAAGGGCCATCGAGGCGCAAAAACGGCGCGGTACACCCCGTAGGCGCTTGTGACCGCCACTACGCCCGCGACGGCATGCACCGCCCGCATGAGGATGTGAAGCCGGTCCGGGGCCAATCCAAAACCCTGATGGGCAATCCACCAGATGCCGTGATGAAACCACGACATGCCTGCGCGACCGAGGAACAGGCCGACGCGTTCGCCGGTCAGGGCCGCCTGCACGTAGGTGAACTCGTCGAAGTCGCTGGCGCTCATGAACGAGGGCCAGTAGATCAGCAGCAAAATCAGCATCAGGAGGCCGAGCAGGATCGGCTGGCCCAACGCCGCCAACCTGCTCCAACCGACGAATCGCGCCATGTCATGCACCCGTGTCGGGCAAGAGCCCCGAATCCTATCATCCGATGCTGGAAGGTCCATAAGAATCTTGACAAGAATCCGGCGCTTTGCCTATCGTGGCGGCCGGAGCGCAAGGACAGAGCATGCCAGCGACCTGGATCGACACCCGCACCGGTCATCGCGCTGCGACCCGATGGTTGCGTCGCCTGGTGCTGCGAACCTCGGTGCCGCCCTTGCTGCAGCTTTACCGTGTGCTCTACCGGGTCGTGGCCTGGTGGGCAGGCCGGTCGTTGTGGAAGCTGGCGCAGCCGGCCACCATCTATCTGTCACGCGGATGCGCAGGCACGGATCTGGTGCCCGGCATCAGCGACATCGACTTCGTAGTGATCACACACGAAGCGGACAAGAACGCACGCGAGCGCATCCGTCGGCGCTACCGGCGCCTGGCAGCCCGCTGGCTCTTGCTGGACCCCGAGATCGTGATGGTGGATGCCCAGGAATTCCGCTATCTGCACCAAACCAACCGTTATCATCAGTTCCGCATCGAAGAGGGCCGGAACCGGTGGCGTCATCTGCGCGGACCGGACCTGCTGCCCGCGCTGCCGCTTCCGAGCCTTGCGCAGCGCCAGGGTGGGATGGTCGAGGAACTGAAGGTCTGGTGGGCCCAGTTCGCGGCCCGGGTGTTGATGTGGCAACCCGCGACCGACCCGGTCGCTGCCAACGGTGTGGCGCACAAGGCGACGTTCGAGATGATTCGCCTGGGTACGGCGTTGCAGCGGGGGGAACTGCCACGTTCGCGACACGAGGTGGAGTTGCAGGGGGATCGCCTCGTCGAAGATGGCCTTCCTGCCCTGGCCCGCGTGCAGGAAATCGCGCGCTCCCGCTTCTGGCGCGAGGTGCCCGGGGCCCACGACGACGCCCTGAGCCACGTTCTGCACACTCTGGATAGGGTGTTTTCGACGGTTTCGGGTCTGGAGGTTGCCCGGCCCACCCGAACCGTGCACCTGCGCGCGGATGCCACGGACGAACAGCGACACCTGCCGCCGGATCACGAGGACCATGCAGGCCAACTGACCGACCTGGCCAATCGGGTGTGGAAAACGCGCCTTCGGGGTGTGCACCGCGGACTGAGCGTGCATTTCGACCTGGACGAACGAATCCTGTTGCTGGAACTGGCCGCAGAAGATGCCGACGACCTGGACCGGTTGCGGGAATTCTCGGTGAGGGCCCTGGCGATCCATCCTCGATTCGAATCCGTGGTGTTGCCGTATCTGCTGCTGCCCGACTTCGCTCTGCAGATGGCACCCCAATACCCTTGCCGCAGTTACCAGTCGATCCTCGCACCCGCCACGCACCCGGATTTGTACGATGTGCTGGCGCGTTCCCGCGGAACGGGGGGCACGTCAACTGGCTTTGCCTGGTCCGCACTGACCGAAGACATGTTTTCGGGCTTCGAGGACGAGGCCCGGGATGTATTGAACGATCCCTTGTTGTACAAGCTGGACGGACTGAGCTTCTTGCGCACCTTCTGGAAGCTGGCGCAGCTTTCGCTGGTGTCGCGTGCCATGAAGACCGACGACATGTGCCTGCCTCTTTCGGTGCCGGC
>CAYRIB010000002.1:69917-78582 GCA_964424165.1 uncultured Myxococcales bacterium
GACGTGGATTTGTCGATCCGACTTGCGGACGCGGGATACGAACTGTGGTTCGAGCCCACGGCCCGGATCGTGCATCATCACCGACGGACTCTGCCCGGGCTGCTGAAGCAGTGGTTCGGTTACGGCTTCGGGCATGGGCTGTTGTTTCGCAAGCACAGTCACAAGCGCCGCCTTTACCTGTGCGGATATCGTCAACCGCGCACCGGGGATACCTCGCTCAAGATTGCCCGCCTGTTGAATGTCCCGTTTCCGGTGCCAGCGCTGATCTTCATCAGCAGCTTTCACGTGATGGGTGCCATGACCCTGGCCGCGCTGGTGGCCCTGGGCCTGGGATCGCGGACAGGGGGCGCCGTGTTTGGCGGACTGGCCCTGGCAGCAGCCGTGGCCTATTTCGGGCGGGTCTTCTCGGTCCGTCGGCCCCTTCGCACCACGGCCCTGGCCGGGATCCGCTGGCTGGTCGATACCTGCTACGTAGGGGGTGGGATCCTGGGTGGCCTACGGCATGGGGTCGTGCTGATCGAGCCCGCACGCGTGTCCCGACCGGTCGCTGCGGCATCCGCAAGGACCGCGACAGGGCCCAAGGCATGATGATGCCTTCTTGGGGGTCTTGTTCGAACATGCCCCGTGGCTTTTTGGACATGCCGTAATCACTGGCAAAACCCCCGTCAAATCCGCTACAATACGGCCCGGCTCATCCGACAGTATCGGGTTGCGAGGAGGTTCGTCATGAAGGTCCGTTTACGCGCTGGTTGGTTGGTGTTGCCGTTGCTGCTGACCGCGGTGGCTTCGTGCGGTGGGGGAGACTCGGACGACGGGTCGCCTGCCGACGACGTCGTGACCCCGGGTGAAGACACCTCGGGAACAACGCCCGATCAGGACGTGATACCTTCGGGTTCGGACGTGCCGGTGCAACCAGACATCCAGGACCCGGGCTGCGGACCGCTGAACACGCCCGAACATTGCGGCAGTTGCGACATCCAGTGCTCGGGCGACACCCCCTATTGCGTGCAGAACGGCAGCACCTGGGAATGCGGTTTTGGCTGTTCGGGCGCCACCCCGGACCTGTGCGGTACCACCTGCGTCAATCAGCAGACCGACCCGGCTCATTGCGGGTCTTGTGAAGCCTGCACGCCACCGAACAACAGCACGGCAACCTGTGCCTTTGGGGTTTGCGGGTTCACGTGCAACGAGGGTCATCACCTGTGCGGACAGACCTGCCGCAGCAACCAAAGCCCCGCATCGTGCGGCAATGCGTGCACCGCCTGCCCGGCACCGGAACATGCCACGGCCACCTGTGATGGAACGTCGTGCGGTTGGGTCTGCGACACGGATTACGCCATGCTCGGGGACGGCTGTGTGCCGGCCACGGAGGTATGGGTGCCCCAGACCAGTGGGGTACCTTCGTCCAAGTCACTGATGTCCGTGTGGTCTTCGTACAGCGACCCTTCCGTGTACGCGGTGGGCGCAGACGGCACGATCCTGCATTCCGAGGGGAACGGCATCTGGACCGTACAGACCAGCGGCACGACGGAAACGCTTTTCGGCGTGTGGGGCAGCGACAGCAGCGACATCTATGCCGTGGGGTCGAACGGCGTGGTGCTGCATTCCACGGGAAACGGCGTCTGGACGGCTCAGACGGGCATCCCGGACACCGTGTGGCTGTGGGCGGTATGGGGGCTCGACTCGGGCGACGTTTATGTCGTGGGCGGGGACGACACGTTCGGCCGGATCTACCACTCGAACGGGGACGGGACCTGGATCGAACAAGAAGCTGCGCAAAATCCGTGGCATGAATTCGTGTCGATTTCGGGTGAGGCGATCAATGGCATGTACGCGATCGATTCCAACCCGAGCGGCGGATGGATCTTCTATTCGGACGGGGACGGGCAGTGGAGCGTCGAGCAGGAAGGACTCGAGATCCTCGAGGCCTACAACGGGATCTCAGTGGCAAAGGGCGGCACCGATTGGTGGATCGTCGGGGACAACGGTACGATCGTGCACGGTCGGGGCCAGTCCACGTACACGCAGGAACCCACGACGTCTACTGCGGACCTGAAGGCCGTGAGCGCGATCGGACCCTCGGATCGCTACGCCGTGGGCCGCGACGGCACGATCTTGCACCGCGAGGGCTATTATCCCGAGTGGGTGGCGCAGGACAGCGGCACCACCGAGACGCTCACCGGGATCTGGTACGGCTTTGGCGGCTACTATGTGGTGGGCTACAACGGCACGATCCTTTTCAAGGCCTCGTTGTAACGGCACACCGCGATGGTGGTCTCCCTGTTCGATCGCCATGAGCAGAACCGCAAACGACATTTCTTGTCGTTCATCGGGCCGATGATGTGGCATCAGGAGGTCACCGCATGATCGATGCACATCCGGATTTGACCAATCGGGCTTTGGGGGCGCTTCTTGGCCAGGCGGTCGGCGATGCGCTTGGCGCGACCGTTGAGTTCATGGATGCGCGTACCATCGCGAGACTCCATCCGGGTGGTCTGCGCACGATCGTGGGCGGGGGGCCTTTCAACCTGCTGCCGGGTCAGGTCACTGATGATACGGAACTCGCTCTGGCCCTGGCGCACAGCCTGGTGGATCGCAGCGACTATGTGGCCGATGAGGCTGGGTTGGCCTATCGGGCATGGCTGCGGTCCGGCCCTCGTGACGTGGGAAACACGACCACGCGTGCCTTCGGGCCACCACTGATCGAAAACGGGGAAGTCGCCCGACAATTGGAGGAACGCGCCTGTCGGTCCAGTCAGGCCAATGGGTCGCTCATGCGCGCAAGTCCGCTGGGTGTCTGGGGGTGGTGCATCGATGCCACGCATCTGGCCACCTGCGCGGCACAGGATTCGCGCCTGAGTCACCCGCATCCCGTGTGTCAGGCGGCCTGCGTGGTGTTCACGCATGCCATTGCGCAGGCCGTGCGGACGGGGGACAGTGCCGTGGGCGTGTTCGACGATGCGATGCGATTTGCGCGGGGTTGCAAGCTCGCGGCACCGATTCTGGACAGTCTGGAGGCGGCGCGCGATGCGGACCTCGAGGATTGCTTCGAGCACATGGGACACGTGCGGATTGCATTCCAGAACGCTTTTCACCAATTGCGGCATGCCCCCGGGTTCGAAGAAGGGGTGGTGAACACCGTGATGCACGGGGGGGATACGGACACCAACGCGTGCATCGCGGGTGCGCTTTTGGGCAGTGTCTACGGTGCCGAGGCGGTTCCCATTCAATGGCGTGAGGTCGTGTTGTCACGGGGACCGGCGCGGGAAGGGGCATACGGATGCAGCGATCTTCCCGATCTTGCCTGGCGTTTGATCGAGGTTGGGGAACGTATCCGATCGATGCGGAATGCCTGATTCCCAGGGTTACATCATGACGCGTTGATGAGCGACCTGACAGGCGATCATCATGAAGCGACGGATTTGATCGCACAGGTCGAGGACATCGCACCATCCGAGTTCCAGGCTCCAGTGTTGATCCGTCAATGTCAGGGCAGGGAGGTCCCCCTGTTCGCGGAATTGAAGATGGCCGCGGTACAGGGCGCCACGGACGTGCCACACCAGCGAATCGAAGCACCCGCCTTCGCCGTGGAAGAGGTCGCAGTAGCCCTGCAGGGCGGGCGATCGCTTGGCCCATTCGGGCAGGCGCTCTTCGATGGGTTCGCACATCATCATCATGAACGTGGAATACAAGAGGCAGGTCATGGCCGACGACTGACGGGAGTAGGTCAGTGAGCCGGAGGCCATGACGTCGTCGGTACCCCACGTCATCGTCTGATCTGCGACGAGGAGGTGGTAGGCCATGTCATAGCAATCGAAGGCGGCACGGTAACCATGTGCGGGAATGCAGAAGGGCAGTTGCTCGAGTGCATGACGGATGACCTCGTCGCAGATCCCCACCGCACCCTGCGCAGGCGTTGCAAGAGACACCGATGTTACGGGCGTCAGCGGATTCATCGCACCCTCCGATTCATGACCTTGCCACCGAAGGATCGCAGACCAAGGCGACAGAAGATGTCGTTTTGAAATGGTCGTTGATATGCGCCACATTCATCGTGGCAAACTGCGGCAGATCATCGTGAACTTCCGGATGTTGCAGCATCGAGGATAGTCCGCGGCCCCTTTCAGGGGCAAGTCGACGGCGGCGAGATCGCCATATCGAGGTCCAGTCGTTCGAGTCGCACGTCGCCCGCGTTGAGGATACCGCACAGGATGCTGCGGGTTTCGACCGACAGGCCGGGTGCCGTGACCTTGAGTTGGTTGATCGGGTATTCCGAAATCAGGACAAACGAACCGTCGGCCTTGGAGATGGTCCAGTCGGCGCCACCCGTAAAGCACATCTTGCCGCGGATGAAGGCGTTTCGCAGGGGCTTTCCGTCCGGATCCAGCACACGTCCCTCGGTGAAAAAGTGTCCGCCAGGGTTGTTTCCTTCGTAGGCAGGGGACGGACATGGCGGCCGCGGCAGCAGGGGCGTGAATGCCGCAAATTCCGTGGCCGCAGGTCGTACCGTGCCGTCGAAGCGCACCAAGCCGAACCGCTGGTTGTATTCGTTCCACGTCATGTCACGGTAGATCCACCATTGCAGGCCCATGAGCCCGCAAGCCCACGAGGTTTCGAGCACGTAGCGAGCGAATTCCTGCTGAATGGCGTCCGTGAACCCGTCGCCCTCTGCCGTGAGCCCGGTTTCCCCGATCAAGGCCGGACGAGGGTCGCGTCCGGCCCAGGCATTGAAGATGGCCATGTAGTTGCGTTCCTTGTCCGTCCACTTGCCGCCGGTGTAGATGTGCCAGGACACGAAATCCAGGGGCATGGCACCCGGATCCCAGGTGTTTACGGACCCGATCTCGGCCAGGCCCATGGTCACCATCTGGCGCGGGGTCCCGGTCCGCACCGCGTCATACCAGTCACGTACGATGGCGTTGAGGTCTTCTTTGTCGATGTCTTTGACCTGCATTTCGTAGACGGGTTCGTTGGCCAGATCGTAGGCGAAGATGGTCGGGCTGTCCGCGAAGCGGGTGGCCAGGTTCGTCAGGTAGGTGGAATAATCGTCCCGGATGACAGGGGCGTCGAGGGGTCCGTGACCCGCAAGCAGGATCACGCGCAGATCGGCCTCGGCCGCCAATGCCAGTGCGTCGGCGATCAGTTGCAGTGCCTGGGGGTTGGTAGGGGCTAGGACGAGGTTCTGCTCGGCCGTGCACGGGTCCAGCCAGGTCGGTCCCTTCTGTTCGCTGCAGCGCATTACCAGACGGCCGTCAATTGGAATGGCTTCGAGCCCCACGATCCGGATCGAGTTGATTCCCAGGGATTTGATCTGGGAAAGTTGCGCGCGCGCCTCAGCGAGGCAGGTCTCCTGATCCCGGCAGCAGAGGTTGTCGCTGCAGAAGGCGTGGTGGGGGACCACCTGATAGTGACCGTCGGAGAACAGGCGAACGTCGAAGATGTAATTGACGCTCACCGGTACCCAAGGGTCGTTGCCCAGGCGGAACTGACGATCCTTCAGGTAGATGAACGGCGAGGCGCAGGGGTCGATCACCTCGATTTGCGCGGTCGAGTCCTCGACGATGTCTAAGACCTCGTCGGGCGTGTCGCCGTTGACCTCCAGGAGTTCCGAAATCGTGCTGTCGACTGGGGTTTCGAGGTCTGGTGAGGCGTCGGTGGGGACATCTTCCCAGGACGTTTCGTATGCGTCGGCATCCTCGACAACCGCACTGTCCGGCGAGGCCTCCGCGATGTCCTCGGGCAGTCCGGCGTCGGGGTCCGGTGGTTCTTCGATCTGGACGGGAAGGGTTCCGGAATCGCATCCGTACGAGATGATGGCAACCATCAGCAGGGACAGCGCTCGGACCGGGAACATGCGAGGGGGCCGATGTGATGTCATTCGGGACCTCCTTTTCGTCTGCGCGGGTCGCTCTGAAGTTTCATTATCGCAGATCAATCCGATTTGCATTCCGAAGAGTGATGATTTATCGTCAAGGCCCAAAGCAAAGATCCCGTGTTGGCCGCCAGAAAGGGCCGGGGAGTCATCGATGCGCAACGATCAACCCGATACGTTTGATGATAAGGCATCCGAGACCACTGATTCACGGTCCACTCCGTGCGGACCCCTGCTCGATGCAGATGCCGCACAGCGATTGGCCGAGATCATCGACTTCCTGCCCGACGCGACCTTCGTGATCGATCAGGACAAGCGGGTGGTGGCCTGGAACCAAGCCTGCGAGGTCATGACGGGCGTGCACAAGGAGGCCCTTCTTGGTCGGGGGGATTACGCCTACTCGGAGCCCTTTGTCGGCGAGCGGCGTCCCATTCTGATTGACCTGGTGGATCGCCCCCTGTCAGACATCGAGGCGTTGTACAAGTGGGTGCACCGGGACGGTGACGTGGTGTTTGCCGAATCCTTCATGCCGCACCTTCGGGATGGGCAGGGTGCCCATCTGTGGGGTGAGGCGGCACCGCTGTTCGATCGACAGGGACGACGGTGTGGCGCCATCGAGGTGGTGCGCGACGTCACCGAGCAGAAGATCATGGAAGCGGCACTGCGCGAAAGCGAGCAGCGTTACCGTACGCTTTTCGAGACCGCGGGCGATGCCATCCTGCTGATGCAGGACCATCGTTTCGTCGACTGCAACGCCCGCTCGCTGGTCGTGTACGGGTGCACCCGCGAGCAACTCGTCGGCCAGTCTCCCGACCATTTCTCGCCCCCGATCCAGCCGGATGGGCGCGTGTCGAGCGAAGCCTCGCGCGAGAAGATTCACCTGGCCTTGACGATCGGGCCCCAGTTCTTCGAATGGGAGCATTGGCAAGCGGATCGCACCCCTTTCTTTGCGGAGGTCAGCCTTACCCGCATGGATCTCGGGGGGGATGTGCTTGTGCAGGCGATCGTGCGGGACGTGACCGAACGCAAGATGGCCGCAGAGGCGACGCGTAGGCTCGAAGAGCAGTTGCGATCGTCCCAGAAGATGGAGGCCATCGGAAGCCTGGCCGGGGGCGTTGCGCACGATTTCAACAACCTGTTGTCCGTGATCCTCAGTCACGTGGACTTTGCAGTGGCCGCGCTTCCTGAAGGACATCCCGTGCGCGACGACCTGGAAGAGATCCAAAAGGCCGGGCAAAGGGCGAGCGGGCTCACGCGTCAGTTGCTGGCCTTTGGGCGCAAACAGATGTTGGAACCGCGGGTGCTGCAGTTGAACCAGGTGGTGGGCAATCTGCAGAACATGTTGCAGCGCCTGATCGGCGAGCACATCGATCTGGCCCTGAAACTGGACCCGGACCTTTGGACGATCAAGGCCGATGCGGGACAGATCGAACAGGTGATCATGAATCTCGTTCTCAATGCACGGGATGCCATGCCCGATGGGGGCAAGCTCACGATCGACACGGCAAACGTCAGGGTCGATGAAGGGTACGCGGATCAGCGTGTGGCTGCGACGCTAGGGCCGCACGTGTGCCTGGCGATCAGCGACACGGGTTGCGGCATGGATGCGGCCACCCGCGAACGCATGTTCGACCCGTTCTTCAGTACCAAGGACAAGAACAAGGGCACTGGGCTTGGATTGTCGACGGTCTATGGCATCGTCAAGCAGAGCGGGGGCAGCATCTGGACCTACAGCGAACCAGGGCGGGGGACCACCATCAAGGTCTTTCTGCCCCGGGCAGGGCAGGGCGCGGCGCCCGACGATGTCGAAGCGGTGGAACCCGAAAAGCCCATCGCGGGCGACGAGACGATCCTGTTGGTCGAAGACGAGGAATCCGTGCGCGGTGCCGTGACCCGCATGCTGCGCACGGCCGGGTACCACGTGCTCACGGCGGCCAACGGGAATGAAGCGCTGCGCGTGGGCGCACAGTACCCGGACCAGATCGATCTGCTGCTGACCGATGTGGTCATGCCGGACATGAGTGGGCGGCAGCTTGCCGAGCGGTTGCTCGAGACCCGTCCGCATCTGGCCGTGCTGTACACATCCGGCTACACGGACAGCGCCATCGTGCGGCACGGGGTGCTCGAGCCCGGCACTGCCTTCATCGGGAAACCGTTCTCGGCCGCACGTTTGACGTGGAAGGTGCGTGAGACCCTGACGCGAACTCAGCAGTCGGTGTCCGAATCGTCGAAGTTGTCCTGATCCGGATACAGTTCGTTGCACGAAACCGAGTCGCAAAAATCGTCGCCATCCCAGCCGCAGGGGTCGGTGGCCGCGCAGGTGCACTCGGTCCAGATGCCCCCGTCGCACTGCTTGCCCACCTTCTGCCAGTCGTCGCACGTGAAGGCGCAGTCGCAGTCTGGGCCGTGCTCGGTGTTGATGCAGAGGGTGCCGGTTCCGCCGAGGTGCTCGCAGTACGTGGCGCACTGCACGGGGACCCACTGCAGATAGTCGTCGTCACAGAAGCAGGCGGACGAGCCATCCTGCAGGCACAGGATCGCGCCTTCTTCGGGACAACTGCCCGAGCACTGCGCGATGATGCCCGTATCGGGCTCGACTGCGGTGTCAGTCGTCACATCGGTCACCATCGGCGTGTCGGCAGGAGCAGGGGTGTCGGTGACCGATGACGTGTCCGCGGTCATCGATGCGTCCGCCGAATCGTCGCTGCCGCTGCAAGAAGCCATCAGGAACGCGACCGCAGAAAGGATCCAAACACGTCGGAAGGTCATGGGCTCCTCCGTCCATGGGTGCCA
>CAYRIB010000002.1:78682-80952 GCA_964424165.1 uncultured Myxococcales bacterium
TTCGTGCGTTCGTTCGCCGACTCGAACGGGGATGGCGTGGGGGATCTGCGGGGCCTCATCGATCGGCTCGATTACCTGAACGATGGGGACCCGGCCACGCACGACGACCTTGGGGTGACCCTGCTGTGGCTCATGCCCGTCAACGCGAGTCCTTCCTATCATGGCTACGATGTGACCGACTACCGCGCCATCCACCCGGACTATGGCACGCTAACCGACATGGACGCCCTGATCGCCGCGGCCCACGCCCGGGGCATCCGCGTGATCACGGATCTGGTATTGAACCACACGTCGAGTGACCACGCTTGGTTCAAGGACTCGGCATCGGGCGACGGGGCCGCCCGACGCGACTGGTTCGTGTGGAGCGCGCAGCAGGAAGGCTGGACACAGCCCTGGGGCGGTGGCCAGACCTGGCATCGAAGGGGTAATGCCTGGTATTACGGCCTGTTTTCGGAGTACATGCCGGACCTGAACTACCGCAACCCGGCGGTGCGCGCCGAGATGACCGATGTGGCGCGTTTCTGGCTGGCTCGCGGACTCGATGGCTTCCGGTTGGATGCGGCGCGTTATCTGGTCGAAACCGGTCCCGCAGCGGGTCAGCAGGATACGGAATTGACCCACGCGTTCTGGAAGGAGTTCCGGGCTGCCACGGGCAGCACGGCCCAAAATGGCATCCTGGTGGCCGAGGCCTGGGCCCCGACCGATGATCTGGTTTCGTATTTTGGAACCGCGGCCGCGCCCGAGTTGCACATGGCCTTCGACTTCGACGGGGCCGGTGCGCTGATCCAGTCGGTGCAGAAAGCCACGGTCGATAATGTGCAGGCGCATTTGTGCGCCCGCTTGGAAACGTATCCGCCCTGGGGAACGCCGGGGGTGTTCTTGAGCAATCACGACCAGAAGCGCGTGGCCACCCAACTCGCTTCCACCGGCCTGGCAGGCATGAAGCTCGCGGCCGCCCTCATGATGACCCTGCCCGGCACCCCTTGGATTTACTACGGCGAAGAGATCGGAATGCGCAACGGGGTCGGCGACGATGACCTGGGCAAGCGGCTTCCGATGCAGTGGGATGGGTCGGTGCACGCGGGTTTCTCGACCGGTGAACCGTGGGCCGAGTTGCTTGAACATGCGGTTGCCGACACTGTGGCGGGTCAGCGCAACGACCCGTCGAGTTTGCTGTCCTGGTACCGGCAGCTCATCCGCGTGCGGTCGGGCGAACCGGCCCTGAGCCTCGGTGCCACACGGTTGCTGCCGGTCACGTGGACGGGCGAGCAGCCCCTGGTGCTGCTGCGGGAACTCGATGGCCGCACGGTGGTGCTCGTGTTCAACCTTGGCAAGACGCCTTGCACCATCACGATTCCCTCGGCGTCTTTGCCTGCGACGACCCGTTTCGTGGACCTGCTGACCGAAGCCGCGGTGTCGCGCGGTGACCCGGCCCTGCCGTTGGTGTTGGCCGATGTCGAGGCGCGGGGGGTGCGTATTCTGCGGGCCGAAGCCCGGTGACCTTCAGGTGGCGCGATCCGGCCCAAAGACCCAGGGTCCCCCGACGTCGCGGCGGTCAGCGGTGGTTTCGCGGGTTTCTTCGTCCGGTTCACGCCCATCGTAGGTGACCCCAAGAACCTCGAACCAATCGTCGCCCCCGGTGAGGGACTGCGTGCGCCCTGTCCGGATGCGCAGGAGGTTCGGGTCGAAGCGGGTGTCGGCCAGGATGCGGAACGTGTGCATGAGCAGCACCAGATGACCGCGCCCCCACAGCATGACGGTCTCGAGCGCATCGCAATCGTCACGCCAAGTGATGCGTTGCTCGACCGGTTCGAGGTGAGGGGCAAGGGTGTCGAGCCGGGTATCAAGCACCAGTTCGCCGTTGCACCGAACCGTGATGCAGGGATTGGCGGACACCCACAGAAACGACTCGCCATCTTCGTCGTCTTCCCAGGTCGAGGTGGCGTTCAGCCGGTCCGAATCGGCCAGGTGAGCTGTGATTGCATCGAGGTGCGGGCTGTTTTCGGGGTAGAAACGGCGGTATAGCACCAGCCCATCCCCCCAGATCGTGACGTCCAGGGTCATGGGTTTGCCCGAACGGCGCGGACGAAGCGGTCGCGCACGAAGCCCGACTTGCCGGCATCCTTACCGCTGGCCACTTCGACCTGCAGCCACTTGCCGGCTTTGGATTTCACGCGCAGTCCGGTTCCGTCGGGCAGGTTCGCGAGGATGGCCGCATCGGGATTCGCCGCGGCCCGCAGATTCAGCCACGGTTCGTCCGGTGCACCTTG
>CAYRIB010000002.1:81052-89679 GCA_964424165.1 uncultured Myxococcales bacterium
CGGGCCGCTTGTTCGTGATTCGCGGGCAGCGCCACTCCGGCAATGAGTTGCAGCCCCAGTTCGGTGCAGGCCGCAGATGCCCCCAGGTTGCACAGCCCACGAGCCAAGAGGAGCGCCTGCTCAGTGTGGCCGGATTCCCGGGCCGTGCGCTCGCCGTCGGTCAGGAGGGCCAGGACCTGGTCCTGGCGGGCCTTGTTGCCGGGTGTCAGGGCCAGGACCTCGTCGAAGCAGGCCAGGGCATCAGCCACGTTGTTCGATTGCAGACTCGCCTGGCCACGGGCCATGAGTCGGGAAGCCCGATGATCGCGCAGCATCGCGGGCGCGAAGGCGATGGCCAGCACCACCAGGACCGCCACCAGGCCAAGCAGAACCCACAACATGGGGTGGACACCCTGTCGCGGCGTTTTTTTTGGACCCTTTGCGACCTGTTCCAAAAGAGCTGTGCCCAGAGGCACCCCGCAACTTCGGCAGAACTTCGATGCGTCCGGATTGGTGGCCTGACAGCCGGAACAGGTGATCATCACAGACTCTCCCAAGTTTCGGTGTACCCTTCAGAACGCTAGTCCGTGGGCGCCGGTGTGTCAAGTCACGGGTGCTGGTCTGTAAGAAGCGGAGTAGATGTCCGGGTCATAAGCGGTCGTAGATGTCCGGTCAGGGGGTGAACGGGGCCAACCGGATGTGCTACGCTCGACCCTCGATCCGGATTGAGGTTGCCTGTTGATGGCGTTGAGCCCAGACATGAACCGGATTCGATATGGCTCGGCGATCATGCTTGGGCTGTGGTTGGCGGGCCTCGGTTCGGCTGGCGCGACCCCCGTGACAGAGGGCCTGTCTGACCTTCAGTTGCACACGGGCGCCACCGTGATCGACTTGCACGCGGATACCCTGACGGAAATGTTGAGCCGTGGCCGCGCCTTCACAAGGCCGTCGGTGAATGCCCAGGTGAGCCCCGCGCTGCTCCGGAAGGGGGGCGTGGATGCGCAGGTGTTCGTGATCTGGGTGTCACCGCGCGATCCCCGTCCGAACAAGACCGCGCTGGCGCAACTGGCGGCCTTCCGGCAGGAAGTGGTGGCGCCGAGCACCGGTCTGGTTGCGGCGCGCACCGCCGGGGACGTCCGCAAGGCCGTGGAGGCGGGCCGTGTCGCTGCCCTGCTGGCCATCGAGGGCGCGATGGCCCTTGACGGGCGCATCGAGGCCCTCGATGTTTTCGCGAATGCGGGACTGCGCTACATGGCCCTGGCCTGGAACGAAGCCAACCCCTTTGCTTCGGGCGCAGGGGCCCCGTCGGATACGGGCCTGACCGTTCTGGGACGACAACTGCTGATCCGCCTGAATGCGCTGCACATCATCCCGGACGTGTCGCATGCCTCGACGGCGACGTTCTGGGACCTGATCACCCGAAGTTCGCGTCCGGTAATCGCGTCGCATTCGAATGCTGCGGCCTTGGTCGCACATCCGCGCAACCTCGACGATGTGCAGTTGTGGGCCTTGGCCGAGGGCGGCGGCCTGATTGGTGTGAACTTCCACGCCCCGTTCCTGCGGGCATCGGGCGAGGCGACGATCGATGATCTGATCGACCACGTGGCGCACATCCGGGATGTGGCTGGCATCGATCACGTGGGGATTGGCAGTGACTTTGACGGGCGGATCCGGACCCTGGCGGGCCTGCCTGACGCCGGATCGTTCGGGAATCTCACCTCGGCCCTGCGGCGCCGGGGGTTTTCGCAAGATGCGGTCCTGGCCCTGCTCGGGGGTAACGTGCTGCGCGTGATGGCCGAGACGGACGAGGGGCGTGAGGCGTTTCGCGTGGGGCACCGGCCCGCGGTTGTGGAGTTCGCGACGGCCAGCATCCATGCCACGAATGCCAAACGTGCGGTGGACCGCAACACCCTCACGGCCTGGTCGGTTGAGCCCGCCTCGCTGGCGTTCGGCCAGCACGTCACGGTACGTGCGATGGGGCCTGGGGTGGATCAGGTTGCCTTGTGCGCTGCTGGACCGGGCCGTCCCAGCGCGGTCAGCGAGGTTCTGATCATCGCGACGTGCAACGACGATGGCCGCAAGTTGACCGCGTCACGCTGGCTCGGGGACGAGGTTCGTCCGCAGCGCGTATCCCTGGCCGGCATGGAGACCTGCGCGCGGGTGTCGATCGACGTGACGGTCACGGGTATCGACAGCCTGCGGCGGGAGGCCCGCATCAGCGAGATCGTGCCCGAGGCACGGGCATCTAACGATCCGTGAAGCGGGCAGGGCGCTTTTCCAGGAAGGCGGTCATGCCTTCTTTCTGCTCGCTGGTCGCGAATGTTTCCCCGAACAGGGCCGCTTCGGTCTGCAGACCTTTTTCGAGGTCCACTTCGATGCCGATGTTGACGGCCTGCTTGCACAGCAGAACGGCCATGGGGCCGCGCGACGCGATCAGACGGGCGATCTGCGTACAGCGTTCGAGCAGGGCCTCAGGCGCGACCACTTCCTGCACCAACCCGATCTGCAGGGCCCGGTCTGCGGCGATGACCTCGCCGGTGAAGAGCATCTGACGGGCGTGTCCCCGGCCCACCAGACGCGGCAGACGCTGGGTGCCCCCAAAGCCGGGCATGATGCCCAGGCCCACCTCGGGTTGCCCGAACTTCGCGCGCTCGCTGGCAATGCGGATGTCGCAGGCCATGGCCAGTTCGCAACCGCCTCCAAGCGCGAAGCCATTGACCGCGGCAATCACCACCGCATCGAAATCCGCAATGCGCGTCAGGACCGCCTGTCCTTTCAGCGCGAACTCGCGGGCCTGGGGGGGCGTCATGTTGGCCATGGCACGGATGTCGGCACCGGCCACGAAGGCCTTGCCCTCGCCGGTGAGGATCACGGCCCGCACCGTGTGATCGTGCGCCAGGTCCGCGAACGTGCGGTCGAGCGCTTCGAGGAGTTCGTCGTTCAGCGCATTGAGAGCCTGCGGCCGGTTCAGGGTCACCAGTGCGATGCCCCCTTCGGTAGTTGCGACCTTGACGCATGGGTCTTCCATGAAAACCTCCCTGGCGATGCGAAATCCTCCATCGATTCGAATGGTGGGTCAAGGGCCATCGAGCGGCTTTGGGGCAGCGGGCAGCAGTCCACGGCGTTCGAGCAGGGGACGCACGTCCGGTTCGCGGCCCCGGAAACGCTGGTACATTTCCATGGCATCCGCTGTTCCTGCCTTCTCGAGGATCTCGGTGCGGAAGGCCCGGGCCGTGGTGGGGTCGAAGATGCCCTTTTCGCGGAAGGCGGCATAGGCGTCCGCGTCGAGGACCTCGCTCCAGATGTAGCTGTAGTAGCCCGCGGAATAGCTGCCCGAGCCCCCGAAGATGTGGTTGAAATACCCGCTGCGGTAGCGTGGCAGAATCTCTGGAATCAGGCCCAGGCGGTCCAAGGTGGACTTCTCGAAGACACGCGGATCGTCGGGCGTTGCTCCGCTGTGCCAGGCCATGTCGAGATACGAGGCCGCCAGATATTCGGTGGTCGCAAAGCCCTGGTTGAATCGCTCGGCGGCCTTGACCTTGGCCACGAGGTCCGCCGGGATCAACTGGCCGGTTTGGTAGTGCCTTGCATACAAGGCCAGTACCTCGGGTTCCAGGGCCCAGTTCTCCATGATCTGGGATGGCAGTTCCACGAAATCGCGCGGCACCGAGGCCAGACCTTGATACCGGATCTTGGATAACAGGCTGTGCAGGGCATGCCCCATTTCGTGGAACAGGGTTTCCACCTCTTCGAGCGACAACAGGGCCGGGGCCTGGGCGGTCGGACGCGTGAAATTGCCGACATTGACCACGATCGGGCGGATGTCCTTGCCGTCGACGATGCACTGACTGCGGTAGCGACTGCTCCAGGCCCCGCCGCGCTTGCCCGGCCGCGGATGATAGTCGGCCAGGAACAGGCCCAGATGGGTGCCGTCCTGATCCAGGACTTCGAAGGCCCGGACCTCGGGGTGGTACAGCTTGAGCCCGGTCACTTCCTTGAAGGTCAGGCCGTACAGACGGTTCGCTACCTGGAACACGCCCGACAACGTGTTGTCGAGCGAGAAATAGGGGCGCAGGGCCGCATCGTCCAGCCCGAAGCGCTTGGCCCGGACGCGTTCGGTGTAGTAGTGCCAGTCCCAGGGCGCAAGCGTCGCCGTGACGCGGTCCTGACGCATGGTCTTCTGCAGCACCCCGGCTTCGCGTCGCGCGGCCGCGACCGCAGGGGCCCACAGCCGATCCAGGAGTTCGCTGACGCGCTGCGGCGTCGCCGCCATGCGATCCGCCAGTACGAAATCCGCCCATGATGCGTACCCGAGCAACCGTGCCTTCTCGGCCCGCAACTGCACCATCCGGGTCAGCAACGCCTTGTTGTCGTTGCTGTTGTCCGCGTCGCCACGAGTTGCGTATGCGGTGAGCATCCGCTCACGAAGACTTTGCACGGATGACTGTTGCAAGAACGGCCACAAGCTCGGACCGTGCAGAGTGAAGATCCACTTGCCCTTCAAGCCCGCCTGGTTGGCGGCCTCGGCCGCGGCCTCGATCGTGGCGCGGGTCAGACCGGCCAAGTCCTTTCTGCGGTCGATCACCAGGCGGAAGGCGTTCGTTTCAGCCAGGAGGTTGTCCCCGAAGCGGAGCCCCAAGACCGACAGTTCCTGGTGCACGGCCCGTAGACGCTCTTTCCCGGCGGCATCCAGGGCTGCGCCGCCCCGCACGAAGCGCTTGCGGGTTTCGGTGAGCAGACGCAGGTCGTCGAAAGCCAGTTTCAGACCGTCGCGCCCCTGGTACACGGCCTCGACCCGAGCCCACAGATTCGGGTCCAGATAGATGTCGTCTTCGAGCGCGGCCAACAGGGGGGCGGCCTTTTTCGCGATGGCCTGCAGACCCGGGGTGGTTTCGGCACCGAGCAGGTTGTGGAACACCAGTTCCACTTGTTCCAAGCGTGCCCCGGTTCGGTCGAGGGCCACGAGCGTGTTGTCGAAGGTCGCGGGTTCGGGCCGATTCGCAATCGTCCGGACCTCGGCCCGCTGTTCGTCGATGCCGCGCTCGATGGCCGGCAAGAAGTGTTCTTCCCGGATGCGGTCGAACGGCGGCAGGCCGAATGGGGTCGTCCAGGTTTCGAAGAAGGGGTTGGCTGTCATGGGCACATCCTTGTCCGAAGGCAGGGCAGGGGGCTCGGCCCGTGTGGCCAGGGGCAACATCAGCAAACAGCAGCATGCGAACCAGCGGGACATCGTCAAGACCTCCGTCTAGCGCCGACCGCGCTTGGTCGGAGAAGAAAGCATAGACGAAATCGTCGCGCATGCCAGCCGGATTTGCTATGGTCTTGTGTCCGCCGGGGCAGGCCCACGGGCAAGAAGCGAGGAATGGGACGATGACGATGCGGTTGATGATGCGGTTCGTGGGGGTCCTGGCAGGTGGATGGCTGATGGCCTGTGGCGGGGGCGGCGAGGCCGGCGGCACGACCGATATCCCGGTGGGCATGGACGTTTGGTCGGGAGATACGGCGCCTGGGCTGGACGTGGTGATCGGGCCAGACGGCGCGGGACCGGACAATGCCGTGCAGGACGTGATGTCGCCGTCCGATGACCTCTTGGAAACCGTGCAACCGGACACGTCGCCATTTGACGACCTGCCGATGGGGCCTGACGTGACGCCCGATGCCACGCCCGTTGAAGGCAACCTGATCCGCAATCACAGCTTCGAGGACTGGTCGGACGGGGCCCCGGATTTCTGGCAGGGCGAGGTGGACCAGATGCCCGACGGGACCGTGATGATCGGGTCGACCGGGGCCCATTCGGGGAACCGCACCGTGCGTCTGGACAACGCGGCCACCACACACAAGCGGTTTTCCACGCAGCCCACCGCGGCGATTCGGGGACGCTGGGACTGCACGTATCAGGTTCGGGGGCACGGACGAATCCGCAATGGTCACTTCCACGGTCTGGAAGGCAACGGCTTCTCGTCGTACGAGCCGAGCGGGTTTGTCAACATCGACGATGCAGAATGGCAGGAGGTGGCGTATTCGTTCACCTTGCCTGCGGATGCCCCGATGTTCGAGTTGATCTTCTCGGTCGCCGAGACCGTGGCCGCCGACGGGGATCTGGAACTCGACGACGTGATCTGTTTGCGGCAGGCCTCGCCCTGCGACGACCTGATCTGTCCGGACTGGGCAACGTGCAACGAGCCGACCGTCACGTGCGAGCCGCGGCCGGGGTTCTGTGGGGACGGGGACGACTGTTTCGGCTGGGAGGCCTGCGACGAGAATCACGTGTGCCAAGTGTTGGCCGGGCGCTGCAACATCAAGGCCGATTGCCTGGGACTGGCGACCACGCCCGTGTGCGACATGGCGACGCACACGTGCATCGCCGGGGATCCTTGTGCGGACGTGAATTGTCCCGAGTGGAGGCCTTGCAGCCCGGCGAGCGCGACCTGCGAGCTTCTGCCGGATCGATGTGACACCACGGCCGACTGCAAGGGTACTCTGCCCGCCTGCGACCGTGCGACGCACGCCTGTCAGCCGGCGGAGCACGCCTGCAACGTGCTGATCGGGGGCGGGTTCGAGACCTGGGTCGAGGATGCGTGGGGGCATTCGATTCCAGAGGGGTGGTTCGGAATGGACACGCCTGGAGCGACCGAGATCGACCCCAACGACGTGACGGCATGGACGGTGGCTCCGCACAGTGGGACGAAGGCGGCGCGTCTGGTGCAGGAAGGGATCGCCAACCGACTGACCACCGAGGCCGTGGACCTGGAAACGGGGACCTACACCTGTGCGTATTGGGTGCGGGGCCACGGCAGTATCCGGCATCGGTATTACAGCACGGCGGGTTGGAGCGTGGAATTCGCTCAGGATGCGGTGGATTCGGACACCTGGGTCCACAAGACCTTCCCGGTGGAAGGCAACGTGCGGGACTTCCGTTTCATCTTCTACGCCAGCTTCACCCAGGCCGACCGGGATCACGTGCAAATCGACGACGTGGTCTGCACTCGCAACTAGAGCTATGGGCCGGATGTGAAATCGATGCGAAACGACAGATTCACCGCTCAGTCTGGTACTCGATGGTCGTGGCTTGTCCTGATCCCCCTGTTCACCGCGTGCGGCCCGGGAGGGCAGGCCACGCTTTTGCAAGGGGATGTGCATGCGCCGCCCATCGACGCATGTTGTTTTCAGGATTGCGAAATATCGCTTGAAACGACTTCAACAGATGATATTGAACATGCTGAAATAAAAGATGATATTATTAGTGACGATGCGACCACAATCCAGGACCCCGGCACCGGCGACGATGCCTTGGAAGACCTGCCTCGTCCAACCGACGCGCAGGATTCGGTTGACACCGCAGACCTGCTCGAATTGCCACCCCTGGCCGACCTTCCTGCCGTGACCCCGTTGCCGGGCGATTTCGTCACCGTGGATGGCGAGCATTTCGTGGTTCGCGCGCACCACGTGCGCTACAAGCAGGACGGCGAGACCTGGGTCGACCACGCGAACTTTCCGTTCTGGGGCGAACAAGACGTTTCTGAAAGCAGCCGTGAGGCCATGTACCTGGCCGAGGTGTGGCGCCCCGCTGCCGGGGCCATCCGGCAGGTGTTGATGCTGGCCGCGGGTCAGCAGGGGACCACCTCGTTCACCGGGGCCCATCCGAATATCGTGACCGGCCAGATGGATGGATGGCGACCGGATGGCGACAAGACCCTGGCCAATGCGGAAATCCCCATCCGGCGCTGGTCCGTGGCCGGCCGAATCATCGAGGACGGGATGTGGCACGGGGGGGCTCAGTATGGGTTTGTGCCCGATGACACGCTGCTTCTGCTGATGTTCGATGCAGGGTTCAACTATCTGCTCAGCGCCGAGACCAAGCAGGCGGTCATCGACGCGTACGTGGCATGGATGCTCGATCGGCTGGCCGGGTCCGCGGCGGGGCTTCGGCGCATCGTGCTGGCCGGCACCAGCCGCGGGGGATGTTTGTCGGTGTGCCTGGCCCGCGATGTGGCGCAGGATTCGCGCTTCGGGGCGGTGTTGATCCGCATCGCCACCTTCGATGGGGTGTGCCGGCCGTCGCAGAACGAGGCTGGAACCGTGTCCGAGGACCCGGTCGACAACCCGTTGCGTCCGACGTTCAAGGCCTACCGGACCGATCTGGCCGACTACTTCTCGGCCTCGGCGCTGCCGCGGATCGAGATGTGGCAGGTGATCGGCGGGGGGCCGGTGATCGATCTGGGGCCTCTCGATGTGGCGCATGCCTTCATCGACACCCATGTGACGATCCCGGATCCAGTGTATGGATTCGACTACACGTATTCGTGGGTGCCCCATAGCCACGAAGAGATCGGCCGCCCCTGGCGCGATGACACGGTCGTGCCGATGCTCGAATGGCTCGCGGCTCGGGCGGACGAGGGGACTGCCTACCGATCGTCGGGTCGCTAGAGGCGTTGCGCGGCGTGTGTACCGGCCAAGGCCCCGGTTGCCCAGGCGATGCCGAGGTTGTACCCGCCCCGGGGGCCATCGACATCCAGGACCTCGCCTGCGAAAAGCAACCCTGGCACGAGCCGCGACTCGAGCGTCGAGGGGTTCACCTCGCAGGTGTCAATGCCTCCCGAGGTGATCACCGCCCCTGCGAAGCCCGCTGTGCCGCGGACTTTCACCGC
>CAYRIB010000002.1:89779-92696 GCA_964424165.1 uncultured Myxococcales bacterium
GGCCACGGATTCCAGCGTCCGCAAGGGCTAGTCCCGCGAGTTCCTCGCCCCAGGGGGCTTCGATGATGAGGGGGACCTCGGCTGGCCGCGGGTCCACCAGATGGTGGCCCAGGGCCTTGGCAAGGCGGTAGCCATCGCCGGTTGATCCGGTGCCCGGATACGAGCACCCGCCGGTGGCGATCACCACGGTGCGGGCACGGAAGGTCTGCTGATCGGACGCGACCGTGAAGCCATCGGGACTGGGCGTGATGGCGTTCACGGCGACCCCGCATTCGAGGATGACGTGATGATCATTCAGGTATCTGCGCAGCGCCATGAGCACGTCCTCGGCTCGCCCGGTCACCGGGAAGCATCGATTATCGGGTTCGGTCACGATCGACAGTCCCAGGGCTTCGAAGAAGGCGCGGGTTCGGGCCGGGTCGAAGCGTCCGACCGCCTTGCGCAAGAAGGGCCCGCTCGGTCCGCAGTCGGAAAGAAAGGTTCGGGCGTCCCGGTTGCAGGTGAGGTTGCAGCGTTTGTTTCCGGTGAGAAGCAGTTTGCGACCTGGACGTGGCATCTTTTCGAGGATGACCACGTTGGCGCCCAGGCTGGCGGCCTGTCCGGCAGACATCATGCCCGCCGGGCCGGCACCGATCACGATGACATCAAAGGGGTCATGGATCATGCCTTTGCCCTCGCGATCACCCGCCGGGTGGGCGGAATTCGTTGAAGCTGATGGCAGTATGATGGCGACGTGGTCAAGGGTCAAGGCCGCACAGTCACTGCCGATCGCGCTGGTCGGTTCCTCCCGGTGATTGAATCAGGGTCTTGCGTGTGATATGACAAGCGCGCCTTTGAACGGAGAATTTCTCATGACGATCCGGCATCTGGTCAGCCTCAAGGACATGACGCTCGCAGACGTGCAAGAGGTGTTTTCGCTGGCGGCTTCGCTCAAGGCGTCGCCGGCCATGTATTCGGGGGCGATGGCAGGCAAGACCCTGGCCATGATCTTCGAAAAGCCGTCCACCCGGACGCGCGTTTCGTTCGAAACCGGTATGACCCGCATGGGCGGACACGCCATCTATCTGTCGCCCAAGGATATGCAACTCGGGCGTGGCGAAACCGTGGCGGATACGGCCCGTGTCCTGTCGCGCTACGTGGACGTGATCATGGCCCGGGTGTTCAAGCATTCGGACGTGCAGGCCCTGGCCGCCAATTCGCGCGTTCCGGTGATCAATGGGTTGTCGGATTTCAGTCATCCCTGTCAGGGCCTCGCGGACTACTTCACGGTGCTCGAGCACAAGGGCACGCTGTCCGGCCTGACCCTCACCTACGTCGGGGACGCGAACAACAACGTCTGCCACTCGCTGCTGTTCGGCGGCGCGATCCTGGGCGTGAACGTGCACGTGGGCTGCCCGGCCGGCTACGAGCCGCAGCCCGAGGTCCTGGCCGCGGCCCGTGAGATCGGTGCCCCTCGCGGCGTGCGCTTCCTCGTGACGCATGACCCGGTCGAGGCGGTGCGTGGCGCGGATGCGGTCTACACGGATGTCTGGACGTCGATGGGACAGGAAGCAGAGCGCGAACAACGCATCGCGACCATGCGGCCCTTCCAGGTCAACATGGACCTGTTCTCGCAGGCGAAGGCCGATGCGATCTTCATGCATTGCCTGCCCGCGCACCGCGGCGAGGAAGTGACCGACGAGGTCGTGGATCATGCCCGTTCGGTCGTGCTCGATGAGGCCGAGAACCGGATGCACGTGCAGTCCGCGCTGATGATGCGCCTGGTGCACGGCCGCGCCTAGCGGATCGAGGCATCGCCCCCTCGTGGAGAACCCCCATATGGATGATCGTACCCTCCAGGATCTGGCATGGACGCGTGTTGTTGCGCATGCGGCCACGTTTGCACAGACGGATCGGGGACGCGCCCTGGTCCTGGACCTTCCCCCCCTTCGGGATGCGGCCGCCTGCCGCGACGAACTGGGACTGGTCGACGAAGGTCGTGAACTCCTGCAGGCCCCGGAGCGCCCGAGCCTGGACGGCGTCGAGGATGCCGAGGCCTTCGTGGACGGTGCCCGTCGCGGAATGGTCCTGTCGGCACAGGAGCTCGTGGCCGTGGCGCGAATGGTCGGGGCCGGGATGGCTGCGCGACAGGTCCTGATTGCTGGCCGCCTGCGAGCCCCGCATCTGGCCGAGCTCGTGGCGAACCTCAAGGACCTGTCGTTCGTAGCGGAGCGCGTGGCCGACACGTTCGACGCAGACGGACGCATTCGTGACGACGCTTCCCCGCGCCTGGGGGAGTTGCGCGGTCAAGTGCTGTCGCTCGGCCGCCGCGTCAAGGAACGCATCGAGCAGATGCTGCAGGATCGCCAGGTGCAACCTTTGCTGCAAGACGAGTACTACACGCTGCGCGAGGGGCGCTACGTCCTGCCCGTGAAGACCGAAGACCGCCGCTTCGTGTCTGGGATCATCCATGGTACGAGTCAGACTGGGGCCACGCTGTTCATCGAGCCCCAGTCGATCGTGGATGACAACAACCAACTCAAGGTGGTGCTGGACCGCATCGAAGTCGAGGAACACGCCATCCTGGCAGACCGATCGCGACTGGTGGGGCGGTTTGCCGATGACATCCGCACCTTGGCGGCCAGCGTATGGCGCCTCGACAGCATTCTTGCACGGGCGCGAATGGCCTTGGCCATGGGTGGAAACCTCCCGGAACTGGGAGAGGAGGGCGGGCTGCACCTGATTCAGGCGCGCAACCCCATTCTGCTGATCCTGGGGCGTGAGGTGGTGCCGGTGACGGTGCAGTTGCCAGGCCCGGGCCACGCCCTGGTGATCTCGGGGCCGAACGCGGGCGGCAAGAGCGTGACCCTGTCGACCGTGGGCCTTTGCTGCATCATGACGCGTTTCGGGCTGCTGCCGCCCGTGGGCCCGGATTCGC
>CAYRIB010000003.1:0-60863 GCA_964424165.1 uncultured Myxococcales bacterium
CGAAGAGGCCCGGTGCTCGATCCGCGTCAATTCCTACGTATCCGAGTACATGACGCGGGAATTCACCTCTTCGGGCTTCGACGTGGCGACCTTTTTTTCGGTTTTGTCCCGTTACAACGAACCCATGATCGTACTCAAGAAGGCGGCGCGCGAGCTGCGTGCCGGGGGCCGTTTGTTTGCACGAGTCAGGGTTCGACCCGGGGTCGAGCCCGTGCTCCAGAAGCTGCGTCGTATCCCTCTGTGGGACAAGGCTACAGCCCTGATCCTGCGCCGGGTACCCATGATGCGTGAGTTCTTGAGCCTGCCGGATGCGGGCCAGCTCCTCGCCGAGGTCGGCGAGATCTTCAAGGTCGAACGCTGTGATCGCGAGCACCTGCTGGCCGCCGAGGTGATCGGCCTGTCGCGGTCCGGCCCGTTGTGGAGCCGGGATGCCCTGTCGCGGGCCGTGCCCCTGGCCCTGAAGATCGATGCGACGGCCCTGAAGATCCCGCAGGTGGATCGGCTTGCCACGCACCTCGTGCTGTATGGCTTGAAGGAATTGGGGCTCGGAAAGACGTTTTCGATGAAGGATCGTTAGGGTCTTTCAGAACCGCGTGCGGACGACGCCCAGCATCTTGCGCGACATGAAGCTCAACAGCCAGCCCCCGAGGAACCCGGCCACACCACCGAAGATGGCGCTCCAGATGGCCGCGCTGGTCACTCCGCCGCGCTCGTAGGCCGACGTGAACACCAGCAGGAACCCGATGCCCATGCCGATGAACACACCCAGACGCCAGCGCTCGTTCGCTTCCTGGAAGAGCCCGTCCATGGCCATGGCGAAGAGCATTGCCAAGGCCAGCAGGACATAAACCACGGCCGTGGGGATGACCTGGGGATAGATCGACACGCGCACCTGCGTCCCTACCACCGGGTCCAAACGGGCCACCTTCAGGGTCTGGGCACCCTCTGCCACCTGGACGCGGTGCACGTCCATGAGGTGTCGTTCCTCGACCTGCCGTGCGCCCCGACGCCCCGAGCGCACGCTGCGCATGGCATCCGCGAACCGACCCGACATTTCCTGACCGGCCACCGTGATCCGGTACTGACCCTCACCGCGCGCCTCGTTCAATTGCGCGAGTTCCGAGGCGTAGACCTCGACCACGTGTGCGCCCGCGGTCACGCCTTCCAGGGGCACTTCCTGATCGCGACTGACCATCTTCTGGAATACTGCGTTTCCAGGATACACGGTCAGATGAAACGGCACGAGCGAGCCTGCCAGAAAAACCCCGAACGCCACCAGACTGGCCTTGCGAACCCACAGGGGAAACTCGCTGCGCCAGACCATCACCAGGAAAGCCACACCGACACCCACCAACACCAGGATCCCGATCAGATACCCCAGGGCCGTGTCGTCGATCACGTTGAGCAGGCGCAGGGCCGCCAATATCGCCGCAATCCCGACCGGAACTACCAGGCGCCCCCAGTCCTCGAAGAACGGAACCCAGGACGATTGGGTCTGAACGGTTTGGACAGGGGTCTTTTCGACGTGTCGCTTGAATCTCGCCATCACTCCGTCTCCTTCGTACTTTCCCCGATGCCATACTTGCGAACGAGCTTGCGCAGATACTTCCGGTCCAAATCCGCCTCGCGCGCCGCCGCAGACAGGCTGTTGCGGTTGCGGCCCAGCAACTGTTCCAGATACTGCCGCTCGAACTGCTCGATCCACAGTTCCTTGGCTTCCTTGAACGTCCTCGATGCGCGCAGAGTCGCGGTCATCGGCTCGGTGATGTCACCGGCCACTGCCGAGGAACGACGCGCACGCCCGAAAATCTGCGGGGGCAGGGCATCTTCTTCGATCAAATCCCCGTCCGCAAACGACGTGGAACGCTCGATCACGTTGATGAGCTCGCGCACATTGCCCGGCCAGTGATATTCCATGAGCGCCCGCATCGCACCGTCGGACACGCCCTTGACCCGCGATTCACCGTCCGCGCCACGATTGAAGGGTGCCTGCTTCAAGAAGTGCCGCACCAGCAGAGGGATGTCCTCGATCCGGTCGCGCAACGGGGGCAAGGGGATCCGAACCACGCTCAGGCGGTAGAACAGGTCCTCGCGGAAACGACCATTGTGGACCTCTTCTTCGAGGTTGCGGTTGGTCGCCGCAATCAGCCGTGCATCCACCTTCACGGGCCGGTTCGAACCCACGCGACGGATCTCGCGCAGTTCCAGGGCCCGCAGCAGCTTTGGCTGCAGTTCCATGCCCAACTCGCCGATCTCGTCGAGAAACAAGGTCCCGCCATCGGCCATTTCGAAGAGCCCCTGCCGTGCCTGGACCGCCCCGGTGAACGATCCCTTTTCGTGCCCGAACAGCTCGCTTTCGATCAGGTCCTTCGGAACCGCACCGCAGTCGAACACCACGAAGGGCTCCCGAGATCGCGGGCTCTTCTGATGCAGGGCCCGGGCCACGACCTCCTTGCCGGTCCCGGTCTCGCCCTCGAGTACCACGGTGGCCCCCGTGGGCGCGATGCGCTCCAGGATCGAGAACACCTCGCGCATCTTGCGGCTGCGACCCACCACGCTGCCGAACGAATCGCGCATCGAAGGGGTCAGTTCCACCCGTTCGCCAAAGGTCTGAAATCGCAGTTCCACCCCGCCGAGCGCGATCACCGAGCCCGACTTCAGGTAGCCCTCGCGAACCCGGACACGGTTCACGGTCGTCCCGTTGGTCGAGCCGAGGTCCATCACCAGATAGCCCGATGGTTCATGCAGGATCTTGCAGTGATGCCGGGAAACCCGGGAGTCCGGCACCACCACGTCGTTTTCTTCGGCGGACCCGATCTGGATGATGTCCTGATCAAAGATGTATTCGCGCACGCCCCCGACCTGGTCCTCGACCACCAACTTCACCTTGTTCAGGTGCAGGGTGGTGGGCCGACCGTCGAGGTAGTCGATGTGGGCCGAAAGCCCGTTTTCTCGTTCGTCGTTACTCACGAGGATGGTTATTAGCGGTAGACGTGGCTTTTGTCAATTCATCGCGATCCACGATGCGGGCGCGCCTCGTCGTGATCCAGAAGTCCTTGCCGCACATCGTGGTCATGCTATCATTCGCGCGGCTCTGGCAAAGACTTGGCATGAGCTTGCGCATCGCACATCTGTCGGACCTTCATCTGCTGCCTTCGGGGTGGATCGGGGCTCGAAGCTTTCTGGGCCGACGCGCGTTCGGGACCGCGAACCTGCTGTTGGCACGCCGACACCTGCACTCCGAGGCAGTGGCGCGGGCCGCGGTCGATGCCGTGATGGGCGCGAACATCGATCACTGCGTGGTCACGGGGGACGTGTGCAATCTGGCACTCGATGCGGAATTCGCCCTGGCCGCCGAGGTCCTCAGCCCGCTTGCCGGGCGCATGACCGTGATTCCGGGAAACCATGACTACTACACGCCCGGGGCCATGCGCACGGACCCCTTTGGACGTCACTTCGGCGTTGCCGAATACCCCCGCGTCGTGGACCTTGGGGACGTGCGCCTGATCGGTTTGCGATCCCCCACACGGGTCCCCCCCATGTGCGCCTTCGGGCGTGTGGGCGAAACCCAGCGAAGCGCCCTGGTTGGTCGCATCCGCGAGGCCGATGGCCGTTTCGTGATCGTGGCCCTGCACCACAACCTGCACAGGCGTCCGTGGCTCAGCGACACCACGGGGCGCCTGCTCGATCGGGACGCCCTGGCCGACACCTTGCGAGCGAATCCACCCGGCCTCGTGATCCACGGACACGACCATCACGAACACGAGATGTGTCTTGCGCCCAACGGGGGTATTCCGGTGATCGGATGCGGGTCGACTTCGATCCTGGACCCCTCCCGGGCCCGCCTCGGCCGGTTCAATGTGTACACGATCAATGCAGGAAGGCTCGACATCGAGCGATGGCAATACCATCCTCAAAGTGGTGGATTTCGTTGTTCACTGGCGTGAAAAGCTACTTCGTGTCCACCCGCAAGAACGCGGTGGCCACGGCCGTGACCCTGCCCCTGCTGCTGCTTTACAACGTCGGCCTGCTGATGCCAGGAAACCGCAGCATGAACGCCGCGGACTTCTTGACCGGTCTGGTGATGCGTTTTGCGGGCCTCAATGGGTTCCTGGTGCTCAACGGCGTGCTGGTATGCGCTTCGATCGTGATGCTGCTGATCCTGATTCGGGACGGGCAGTTCCGCCCCCTGCACTGGCTGCTGCTGTGCTTCGAAGGACTCGTCTTGGGTTTGCTCCTGGGGCGTGGCGTGATCTATGTGATGGCCGAAGTGCATTTGCTGGCGTCCGGAGGCCTGCCCGAGATGTCCCTGTTGCAGAAGCTCACGATGTCTGCGGGCGCAGGCTACTGGGAGGAACTCGTCTTCCGGTTGCTGATGATCGGCGGCCCGATCGCGATCGCGCGACGCCTGCGCCGCGGCAAGGGTGGGGTAGGGGGGGTGATCCTCACGGCCCTGGTCGCCACCGTGATTTCGTCGGTGCTGTTTTCGCTGGCGCACTACCTCGGACAGGAGGCCTTCGAAGGCTACACATTCTGGTACCGGACCCTGTCGGGCGTGGTGTTTTCGCTCATCTTCCTGACCCGCGGCTTTGCGGTCGCTGCGTACACGCACTTTCTGTATGACGTGGTCGTGATGGTGTTCTAGGGCGGTTCAGTCCTCGGACGTGGCCACCGCCACCCCGTGCTTCGCCAAAAATGCCAGGCAGTCGTCGTCGCCGGGGTTGGCAGCCAGGGTCCCAGCCTCGACGGCTTCGAGCAGGATCCCCCGCAACCGTCCCACTTCCGGCCCAGGCTCGATCCCGAAACGCTCGATAATGAGGTTGCCGATTCCCTTTGGCAACGGGTTCTGGGCTGCGTCGGCCTCGCGCACCTCGAGGATGCGGATCTGCAGGTCCGTGAGCAGCGAACGCACCATTTCAACCCGTTCGGCCCGCTTGGAGGTCAAATCCGCCTTCGAGAAGGCGATCATGTCGTCAAGGTGTTCGCCCACTTCCTTGATGAGCCGTCGCACGGCCGAATCCGTCCAGTCCTCGCGGTACAGATTGATGCGGGAATGGTTCTTGATGATGTAATGGACACGCGTGGCCAGGTCCGCGGGCATCTGGAAACGCGTGCTGATGCCTTCGAAGAGTAGGGCGCTCATGTCCTCGTGGCGGAAGAAATGCACCTTCTCGTCCCGAAAGACCTGCCGAGTCCAGACCTTGCCGATGTCGTGGCACAGGGCCGCCCAGCGAACCACGGTCGTGGCCTCGGAGTTGGCCACGACCTGCTTGGTGTGCTCCCAAACATCCTTGTGTCGCCCACCACTACCCTCGGAGAAACTGATGAGACTGGCCACCTCGGGCAGCAGAAACGACAGGATCCGCGCATCCGCCATGAACTGCAGGCCCTTGGGACAATGCGGGCCACACAGGATCTTTTCCATTTCGCGCAGCCAGATGTCCCGAGGCGCATCCAGGATGTTCGAGGCATCCCGTTCCGCTGCCACGCGCACTTCACGGGCCGCATCGAACCCGTAGCGCGCCACGTAGCGTGCAACCTTGAGCAGCCAACTCGCGCTTTCGCGGAAGATGGATTCCACCGGGAAGATGGGACGCACCAGGCGTTCCTTGAAGTCCTGGGCGCCCCCGAACGGGTCGATGAGGTTGCCTTCCGCGTCGAACCCGAAGGCCTGCAGCGTCACCTCGCGGGTGGCCAGGTCCAGGATAATCCCCGACAGGTTCTGCCCCCGCAACGACCGCAGGGGCGGCAGGTAGTTGCGGAAGGGACCCACGTTGAACGTCCAGGCCTCGGTCGCCCCCTCGCCACGGGGCACCTTGAACGTCAGGATCTTCGGTCGATCGTCCTTGGGGTCTTGCGGCGACGTCTGGAAGACCTCGAACATCACCCCTTCGATGTTCGACAGGGAGGCATCCACGGTGAGGTCAAAGGACCCCGCTTCCTGGATGTCCTGTTCCTGCACGAGGTCCCGGGCTCGGGGCCCGATCAGATAGGCGGGAAAATTCTGCGACTCGAACGCCTGCATGGCCCGGTTCAGGACATCGGGGTAGTTGGCGGCCACGGGCATCTCCGTCTATGACAGCATCATCGCGCCCCAAGGCGGCGCGGTTGCGGAGAATACCCGTCCATCCGGGGCCTGTCAACCTACAACGGCGAGCATCCGTTGCTGTCGATGGTGCTGCCCACGGCCGCCGGGTCGATCCGTTGCCAGTCGAACACGCGACCGCAGTTGTTTTCGAAGTAGTAGTAGCGGTCCCACAAAAATGGGGTCGCACCCGCGGACACGGGGATGTCCACGAAACAGTTCGCCCCATCGAACCATACGTCGTAGGACCCGACCGCAAAGGGGCAAGGGTTCGCACCCGCCACCTTCGAGTAGTAGAAGTTGCCCTCCCAGATGAACGGGGTGGTGCCGGGTGGGGCTGCCGCAAGTTGGCAGTTCGCACCGTCGAAGGTGCCACCATACGGACAGGGCGTGGCGCAGGGCGGTTGGACTGCCGTGGTGCTGCATCTGGACTCCACATAGAAGGCGGATCCGTGGATGAAGGGGCTGCGCCCGGCTGGGATCGGCCCCGCATCGCAACCCTTGCAATAGCCAAGCCAGGCATCCCCGGACATGCACGAACTCGGTCCCGAGGTGCACGGCACATGACGTCGGTACCGGAAACGTCCTTCATCGATCAGGAGCTTGCGGCCATCCGGGGCCTTGCGCAGGAAGCAGTTGTACCCGTCGAAATACCCGACCCCGGCACATGGGTTCTTGCACGCCGGGCTCAGGGTGCTCTCGACGCACGGCGATGGATACATTTTGCCATTGGCGAGAATGCAGTTGGAGCTTGCCCCATCATAGGCGCCCCCGTTCGGACAGAGGTCCTCGGGAAGGCATTTCACGTAGTTGCGCACGTAATCGATCCGCATCTCCTTGTGACGGAAATCATCGTAGGACGGCACGCCGTCGGGCTCTCCCTCCCGGGAGTGCAGGTTGTCGTTCAGAATCCAGTAGAAGGGGTGGCCCGAGGGAATCGCCATGGTGCACGTATCATCATCCCAACGATCGTCGAGCACCTCGGCGTTGCCGATGCGTCGCACCAGGCGATTGTCGGTGAAATAGCGGATTTCGGTCGCATCCCATTCCGCTGAGTAGACATGGTAATCGCGCGTCCATGTGTCGGCGAACGGCGGCTTGGTCGTGAAGACTCCGCCCGCGCTGGTGTGGATGTCGCCCTCTCGGGCGTGCAGCGTCTGGTAGAGTTCCTCGGGGTGCGGGGCCGTCGATTCCATCACGTCGATTTCGCCGCCATCCGGCCAGCCGCCATCCTGGGGCAGCAGCCAGGTGGCCGGGAAGGCACCGGCTCCCGAAGAAATGCGCGTCCGTACCTCGAACCGGCCGAACTTCTGCTGATACCCGGGCACGTCCACCTGCCCGTCGCCCCAGATGTCCACGTATCGACGCCCCCAGATCGCACCCACGTGGAACGGGCACGCACGCGTCCAGTCCCATTGGTTGGCCGGGTCCACGGCGCCGCAGTCGAACGGCCCCGGGGCCGTGGCGCCGTCGAGCACGAGTTCACCGTTCTGCATGCTCACCAGGCTCGAGTGGAAAGCGCTCGTCTTGTTACCCCAGTAGTTGTATCCCGACAGGATGGTCCACCGGCAGCGGTTGAAGTCCTCCATCCCCTCGCCGAGTTCCTCGGGATTACAATCGCTGACGTAGAGGTTCAACCCATCGGTGCAGGACACGGGGCGCGTGTAGCAGGGATCGTCCGGGCCCGTGCGATCTTGGCCGTCGAATTCGTCCTGCCATACCAGGCGCCAGCGCGGGCTGACCGCGTAGTCCGACAGCGCCACCTTGGCCTCGGGAATCCACTTCTCGGCATTCGGGTCCACCAGAGGACCCTTCGAGGCCTCGGATACCTCGGACTGGTCGGCATCCTCGAGGATTTCCGCGAGCAGGTCCTCGGGGGGAATCACATCCTCCAGGACATCCGAGACCAACAGGTCCTCGTCGGGTCCGTCGATCTCGTCGAACCCCAGGTCCGGCCCGATCACGAAATCCTCGTCCGCAAAATCCGACACGACATCGTCTGGTATCGCGTCATTCGACAGATCGGCGCTTACCGCGTCGCCCACCTCGTTCCAAGCGTCATCCAGCAATGATTCATCGCCACTGCCGCACGACACGGCAACCGCAAGAAGCATCGGCAACAGCAAGGCACAGATCACATCGAGATGACACCGCATCTGCTTCCCCCGTTGTATGCATTCAAGAATCTGTCCAAGATTCTACCGAATCCGTCCTTTCGCGTCCACGGCCGGTTCCTTGCGTCGGGGCAGGTTTGGCCTAAAATAGGGGCCGGTAGGTGCGGAAACGACCATGAACATCTGTCGCGACTGGAACGAACTGCCCGTGGAATTCGGGCCCACCGCGCTGGCGATGGGAAACTTCGACGGGGTCCACCTTGGACATCGGGCCGTGCTGGCCAACGTGGTGAAGACCGCCCGGGAACACAGACTGACGGCCTGTGTGCTGACGTTTGATCCCCATCCGGTGATGCTTCTGCATCCCGAGCGCGCCCCGGCCATGCTTCAGACCCTGCAAGACCGGGTCCGCGCACTGGCCCTCACGGGATTGGACTGCCTGCTGCTGGCCCCGTTCACACAGGAACTGGCCGCGGTGCCGGCCGGGGAATTCATCGAACACTACCTGCTGCGACGCCTCCGTTGCGCCGACTTGTTCGTGGGGCACGATGCCACATTCGGGCGCGAGCGGGCCGGGACACTGCGGACCCTCCAAGCCGCGGCTGGGCAAGGCCTCTTCCGTCTGCACATCACGCAACCTGTGATGCACGACGGCGAGCGAGTGTCGTCGTCGCGCATCCGGCGACTCCTGGAAGCCGGGGAGGTCGATCGTGCCGCTGTGCTGTTGGGACGTCCGTTCGTGCTCGAAGGACCCGTGGTGCGGGGCGCGGGCAGAGGGCAGGTTCTCGGCTTCCCCACCGCCAATCTGGCGCCCGAAGGCACCCTGGTGCCGGGGTCCGGTGTCTATGCCTGCCGTGCCGAGACGGCCATGGGCACCTTCGCGGCCTCGGTGCACCTGGGTCCGATCCCCACGTTCGCCCGCGAATCTCCGACCGTCGAGGCGCATCTGCTCGACTTCGACCACGATCTGCGAAATCAGCGCATCCGGTTGTATTTCGTCGAGCGCTTGCGGGACATCCGCATATTCCCGGATTCGGACGTACTCGCGCGTCAAATCGTTGAGGACGTTGCCATGACACGTCGGGCCCTGGCGACCCGGATGGGGGCTTGAGCATGGGTGTCCCATCACGCTGGGCGGGCTTTGTGGATGTGCTCAGCTTCAGTGCCGAAGTGCGCAATCTGGTCGACACACTGAACCAGGAGATTGCCTCGGCCGGGCGATCGGCGCCGCGCCTGCCATCTCATCCCGCGGGATTCGTCAAGGAGATCACGAAGCGCCGCCTGACCATGGCCGAGGCCTATTTGCGCCTTGTGACGTTCACGGGCATCGACGATTATCGGGAGCGCCTCGACGCCCTTCAGACGTTGATTCACCAAGCCTGGCATTCCAAGACCCTGTTGATGCCGGTGAACACGGCCCGGGTCCAGGCCGCACTGATGAAGGAATGCGTCAAGGCGAGCGGGGACAAACGCCGCCAACTCGAACTGATGAGCGACTTCGCCCTGGCATCGCACGGGCAGCAAAATGTGATTCACCGCCTGCTGCGCGAACACGACATGATCGAGGTACCCGAAGATGGGCGTCCCTTGTCCGAAATGGACCTCGGCTGGGACGACCACGTGCACGATTTCCTGACCGAAGGGCGCAAAACCCCTTGTCAGCTTCTGCTCGATGCCTTCATCAAGGGGATTTCGCGGCTGACCGTGGCCTACTACGACCTGCACGATGCGCGGGTGTTCGAGGAGGCCCTCGAGGCCGGACGGTTGCTCGGGATCCAGGTCGAAATCGGGATCGAGTTCAGTGTGGGCAAGAGCACCGAGCGGCTCCACTTCATGTTCATTCCACCCGGCAGCACGTCGGCTACGGAACTCGAAGAATTTCTCGAGGCCCGCAAGGAAACGCTGCGTCCCTTCTTTGATGGCCTTGACCGTAATTCCGACAGTCGCCGCCGGACGATCAGCACCCTGCTCGAAAGCTTCAACAACACCCATTTGAAGGACCTGAATGCACGGTTCCGGCATCTGCCGTTTCTCATGGTGCAACCGCTGCACTGGCTGGATGTCGAACGCCTCATTCAGCATCATCAGGCGAGTCGCATCCATCTCGGACAGGTGCTATGGCAGCAGATTCAGCCCGTGCTGCACAAGCGGGTGCTGTATTTGAAGAACCAGTATCTGCATGCCCGGGACAAGCTGAACAACGGCTCGACCTCGACCTGGGAGGTCGATCAGCTTCGGACGCGATACCTGGAGGTGCGCGCGGAATACGAGACGTGCAGCGCCCGTGGCCTGCTCGACCGCTACATGCCATCACGCGAAGGCGTGGACTACGATTCGGCGTTCGCCACCCTCGAGGAATCGCTTGGCTTGTTGTCCGGTTGCGGCGGTCGCATCGTGTTCATTCATCCCCTGTCACAGGGGCCGCAGACCGCCGTGGACACGCTGGTAGGCGCACACCCTTGGCTCACGGACGTCGAGACCTTCAATCTGGCGGATTCGCAGTCCCGGGACCCCGCGGACCTTCGACGACTCAGCAGCCTGATCGGGCGTCTCAACGCAGGCAAGGCGCAAGAAGTCATGACCCTGCTTTCCGACTGGGGCATCTCGGCCCGTTCCGAGGATGTCGCTGCGGCGTGCGAATCCTTTCACAAGCGCCCCTTGCTGCCCAGGTGCGGCAGCGACTATGACGGTCGGGATGCCCGTGTTCCGGGCATGGGTTTCATCAAGGACTCTCGGCTTCCCCGGCGGTCTTTGCTGCACTGGCAGAAGCAGCCCCACCAGTCCCTGTCCGCAAACATCGGACAGCTTCTGCTGCAGCGGGGGGATGCGAGTCGGACCCTCGAGGATGGGCAGAAGATCCTGGTGCTCGAACGTCCCCAGGCAGTGATCCGCAATCGGGTCGGGGACGAGGCCCCAAGCTTGGGGTTCGGGCCGATCCGCTGGTGGCGATACTTGAACCTGAATTTGAAGAGTCTGGCCAAGATTGCGTTTGCCTTTGTTCCGGCATTCTTCCTGACGAGCGCCATCTTCCCCGCGAATTCGGAATACGCCATCGGGCTGGGATACGTGCTGCTGTGGTTCGGGATCACGGGGTTGCGCAACGTGATGGCGGATCTGGTGGCAGCGGCCGGTCTGTCGGCGCGCTCGTGGCGCCTGGAGATCGTGGACCGCGACAACCTGGCAAATTCCATCTTCTGGACCGGGTTCTCGGTCCCGGTGCTCGGGGCCGTGAAGCTGGCGTTCGATGGGGCCTGGCCCCAGGTCGGCGAAGACACCTTCCTCCGGGTTCTGGCCAAGTTCTGCGTGCTGGCATTGGCCAACGGTCTTTACCTGTCCACGCACAACAAGCTGCGCGGCTTTGATGCGGCCGTGGTGCGCGCCAACTTCTTCCGCACCGTGTTGTCCTGGCCCCTGGCCACGGCGGGTTCTTACGCCTTGAACCTTTTGTCCATCCCCAGCATCGTGCAGGCCAAGATCTGGTCCGACGTGGTCGCGGGCGTCATCGAGGGAACCGGCAAGGCTCGGCGTCGCCTCAGGCTGTGCCGAAGGGACTACTTCGAGTTGTTCCGTTCTTTGCTGCAGGGGGATCGACAGGCCCAGATGATTGCGGTGGCGGACATTCTCTTTGTGTGGGCGCGGCGCCACAAGGGGCGTTCGACTCTGCAGCGGATCCTGCAGCAATCGGCGCAGGTCGCCGCGTCCAGCAACGATCTTCAGGATGCGGGCAAGCGCCTGAATCCGGCACAGATCCGCAAGGCCGTGGAGATTCTAAGGGGAATCATGCTTGCCGAGGGCAGCATGGAAGGATTGACCAGTTTGATCCTTGAACACTATTGTGGGCGTGAAGCCGTGGTGCTGAGCAGCCTGGTGGCGGACCACCATCTGGCGTTTCGACGTTGGGTCCGCCGCTACGCGCCGGCCCCTGCAACACCCACCGACAAACCTGCGTGAGGCTGGTCATCAGGGCCTCGTGGAACGCACCCGTTCATACCGGTCGATCGCGGTTCCGTCCCAGCGGTAGGACTCGAAGATCAATCGTTCCGACGACAGAGTGATCACCTGCCATGTGGATACATCGCCCAGGATCTTCGCAAACAGAGGGCTGGGCTCGGTGCGGTAATGCTTGCTGCCCGCATTGGCCACGCAATAGACCGTGCCATCGGGCGTCTGGCTCCCCGCGCGAAGCGGCCATGTCCGTGAATACACATGATCGTGTCCCGTAAGCACCAGATCCACGGCATGCCGATCGAACACCGGCACCAGGACGTCTCGCAGCCATGCGCTGTCCCTCCGGGGCACGGACGTCCAGATTGGATGGTGGAAGGCCACGATCTTCCAGATGGCATGCGAGTCCGTCAGGACCTGGTCGAGCCACTGGGCCTGGACCTCGATGCGATCGCGGTCCGTGGTATCCAGCACGGCCAGGAGCAGCGGTCCATAGCGGATCACGTAAGCACGTTCGGGCGCAACCGGGCCGTCGGACGGCAGAACGAAGAAGGCATCGAACAGGGCACCGCCACCCGCGAAGGTTTCGTGGTTGCCGATCGCGGGCACTACGGGGATGCTTGCAAAGGCATCGCCGGCGGCCGCAAGGGCCTCGTCCCAGAGTGTGCTCATGGCGCCGAAGTTCACCAAATCCCCGGTCAACAAGGCAAAACGAAGGTCCGGTCGGCTCGATACCAGGGCCGAGAATTGCCGGCCCCACTCGGGCACCCCGGTCTGCACATCCCCCAGATACACGAAGCGGATGGCTTCATCCGCATCCCTTGGCGCGGTGCGCACGACCCGAGTCGGGGTCCCTCCCCACCACCCGTCCGTCATCACCTGGTATTCGTAAAGGGTATCCGGATAGAGGTCCGTGGCAATGGCCACCAGACGGTTCCCAGCCAGACTGGCAGAGGCCTCTCGAAATGCACGCACGTTCTGCCAGGCACCGCCATCCTTGCGAATCCGAAGCGTTCCAGCGGTCGCAGAACGGGGGGCACGCCACGACACGGCCAGTGTCGAGGCAGGGTCACCCGGGAAGGTCACCAGGATCTGATCCGCGCCCGTGGACGACACCAGGTCCGGGGCATGCGTGCCCCATTGTTCCCAAACCAGTGCGAACATCAGGGCCAGGAAGAACACTGCAGGTATCCCGGGTCCGAAACGATTCACGGCGGCCCCTCCTTGGAAGGTGCTGACGATCGCTTTGACGTTCGCAACGATGCCTGCAATGCATCGATCAGCAGGGGATAGCGGAAGGCATGCCCGACGCCGGTGAGCACCGTGGGAACGACCCTCTGTGACGCCAACAGCACGTCCGCAAACCCGCCGAGCGCCAGACGCAATGCAAAGGCCGGAACCGGCAGGATGGCAGGACGGTGAAGCATTGACGCCAGGGCTGATGTGAACTCGCGATTCGTGACAAGTCCCGGGGCGACCGTGTTGACCGGGCCAACAAGCCGGTCGTCGTTTGCCGCAGCCAGCAGGATGTCGACCACGTCCTCGACGTGGATCCATGGCATCCACTGACGACCGGATCCGAGTCGGCCGCCGAGCCCGGTCGCAAACAGGGCCGACAGTTTCGCCAACGCGCCCCCCTGTTCACCGAGCACGAGTCCGAAGCGCGGATTGACCACGCGGATGCCCAGTTCCCCGGCCCGGGCGGCCTCGGCCTCCCAGTCGCGACACACCTCGGCCAGAAAGTCGCTGCCCGGGGGCGCCCGTTCGTCGAGCATTTCATCCCCGCCATCCCCGTAGTAGCCCACTGCCGACACCGACACCAGACATCGAGGACGAATCCGGCATGCTCGGAGGGCCTCGACCAATGCCCGGGTTCCGCGCACGCGACTGTCACGGATTCGCGCCTTCTTTTCCCGATCCCAGCGGCCCGTGCCAAGAGGTTCGCCGGCCAGATGGAACACGCAGTCCACCCCATCGAGGGCCTGTGGGGGCATCTGTCCCGATGCGGGGTCCCACGCAACGGCTTCGACATTGCCCAGGGCGCGTGCAGCGCGTTCCGCATCGCGGCTGAACACCACCGGCCGCTCGAGGCGTGCCACGAGTTGCCGTCCCACGAACCCGGTGGCCCCGGTCACTGCGGTCTTCATGGTGCATCCCCCCACAAAAGAGCTCCATGCGCTTGTTGTATCATGAATCCTATTCGAAGGTTCTGCATCCCAACCCGTCGAATCCAAGCCGGTTTCCAATCACCGACGGCCCGATGGCGCTTTCCGGGCATCTGAGATCTACCGGTCACACAAAAAATGATTGACACAACGGCACTTTCTAGTAGTATTCGCCTGCTTGTTCCCCAGGCACGTAGCTCAGTGGGAGAGCACTACCTTGACACGGTAGGGGTCGGCGGTTCAATCCCGCCCGTGCCTACAGGATTCGCGGTCAGCGCAGCCCCCGCTGCCCGCAATGTTTCCGGTTTCTTTGCTTCTGATTGATAGGAGTCGGCCCTGGAGGAAAAGGAAGCACGCATCAATACCCGGATTCGCGCACGGGAAGTGAGGCTGGTCGGTAACGACGGGACCCAGTTCGGAATCGTTCCGTTTCCGCAGGCTTTGCATATGGCCGAAGAGGCCGGGTTTGACTTGGTGGAAGTTGCCCCCATGGCCGTTCCGCCCGTATGCCGCATCATGGACTACGGGAAGTTCAAGTACCAGAAGAAGAAACGGATGCAGGAGGCCCGGAAGCGCCAGTTCGTGGTGCAGATCAAAGAGGTCAAGATCCGCTACAAGACGGATGACCACGATCTGGCCACCAAGGTGCGACAGGCCGGCGAATTCCTGAAAGAGGGCCACAAGGTCAAGTTCGTCATGTTCTTCAAGGGACGCGAGATCCAGTTCGCATCCCTGGGTCAGCACGTCATGGAAAAGGTGGCGGCGGACCTGATGGAGTTCGGTAACCTGGAACGGCCTCCGCGCATGGAGGGTCGTGTCCTTTCCATGTATTTCATGTCCAAGGGGACGGTCAAGCGAACGGAGAGCAACGATGCCAAAGATGAAGTCGAATAGGTCGGCGGCCAAGCGCTTCCGGGTTGCGGAGAGTGGTGCAGTGAAGCGCTCGCAGGCCTTCAAGAGCCACATCCTGACCAAGAAGTCGGCGAAGCGTAAACGTGGCCTGGTCAAGGCCGTGTTGGTGACTGGACCGGATGCCAGGCGGGTGAAGCGCCTGCTTCCCGGAACCTAAGGGAGGATTGTCATGGCACGCGTAAAGCGAGGCTTCAAGAGGCGCCAGCGTCACAACAAGATCATGCTGGCAGCGAAGGGTTTTCGCGAACGGCGGCGCACCGCATATCGCCGCGCGGTGGAACAGGTCCATCGCGGGTTGCGGTATGCCACCATTCATCGCAAGCTCAACAAGCGCAACTTCCGTGCGCTGTGGATCGCACGTATCAATGCGGCCTGCCGGCTCAACGGAACGAAGTATTCGGAACTCATCCATGGTCTGACCACGGCCGGCGCCCCGATCGATCGCAAGATCCTGGCGGACTTGGCGGTCAATGACCCGGATGGTTTTGCGCGCATTGTGAAGCAGGCGACCGCGTCGAACACCTAGCGACGTGACGGAGGATTTCGATGACGAAGGCCGACATCGTGGAAGGCGTCTACGAGAGGCTGGGGGGCTTTTCCAAGAAGGAGGCCGCCGCCATCGTCGAAACGACCCTGGGCGTCATGAAAGACGCCTTGGCCGACGGCGATAAGGTGAAGATCTCGGGCTTTGGTTCCTTCTCGGTTCGCATGAAGCGAACCCGCAAGGGCCGCAATCCGAAGACCGGGCAGACGCTCGAGATCTCGGCCCGCAAGGTCATGTCTTTCAAGCCGAGCCCGGTTCTGCGACGCATCATCAATTCGTGACCCATACCCGTTTCGGACGGGAGGAGCGATGACCCGCCCTGTCCAGGGAACCATTCCGGATCGCCCATTCTTCAAGATTGGCGAAGTGGCGGAAATCCTGGGGGTGGCGACATCGGCTATCCGCTACTGGCAACGGGAGTTCTGGCCTCACATCCGTCCAGTCATCACGCACTCTCGTCAGCGTGTGTTCACCCGTCGGGACCTCAAGATCCTGGCAACCATCCGTGCGATGCTCCGCGATCAAGGCTATACGATTCGCGGGGCCAAGGACCGTCTGTCCACGCTCATCTCCGAAGGCAGCGAGGGTTCCGGGGCGTTCGACGCGCCAGAGATCGTGCCGTCCTCCGATGACAAGGCGACGGTTCTTGGAACCCAGCGCATGGAGTTCCGGCGTCTGGGCGAAATGGCGGCCGAGATGGCCAAGCTGAAATACGCCCTGGACCAGGAACGACGACGTATCGAGGAACTCGATGCCCGCCATCGTGCCGAGCAGCGCACCCTCAAGGAACAGCATTTCAGCCATCTGGCGCGGGTCCGCGAGGCCCGGACGGCGCTACGCAAACTGGTCGTCGATGTGCTGGCTTCCGAGGATGAACGGTAGAAAAGAGGAAAGAGTCAGCGCGAACTGAACACGAGTTTCTTGCGCCGACGCTCGGCTTCGCGCTGTTTCCGCTTGGCCTTGATGCTGGCCTTCTCGAAGAAACGCCGCTTCTTCAGCTCTTTGTACAGGCCTTCGTTGGCCATCTTGCGCTTCAGAGCGGACAGGGCACGGCCGACATCATTGTCCTGGACCACGACTTCGACCGGCCTGAACTCAATCTGCTTCGGGTTCAAACGAATTCACCTCCTTCGGCCTCGAGGTTCGAGGCGGGTTGTTTTTAGACCTTTCGGCTTCTGGTGTCAAGGATTTCTTTTGACATGCGGGCGCGGATTGACGACGATTCTGGCGTGGGTCCCCGGAGGTATCGATGTTTCCGTCCCGTCTGGTCTTGAAAGTTGCATTGACGTTGATGGTGGCCGCGACGGGGTGCGAATCGAACGGCCTGATGATGTCGTCCTCGGACGTCATTCAAACCGGTGACGCCAGCACGACCGGGGTGGCATCGTGCGTCCAGACATGCATGGAACTGGGAGATCAGTATTGCGCCGGTGACCCGGAATGCGAGGGAGACCTCTACTTTGCCTGCGAGGAGGACTGCTCGGGGGGCTGAGGTCTGTCCGAAGATTCCGCGTCTTCCCCAAGGTAGAAGCGGCTTTCGCGATACGAGTGGATCCAAACCCTCAGCAAGGCCCTCAGGATGGCCGCGGTCGGGACTGCCAGCAGCAGGCCCAAGAATCCCAGAAGTTCCGCGCCGACCAGCAAGGCCACGATCACCAGGAAGGGGTTCAGACCGGTCTTGCCGCCAACCACGTTCGGGGTGATGAAGGCCGTGTCCAGCGCCGGAACCGCAGTGAATAAAATGGCAACGGCCAGAATCTGCCCGAACCCGGCATAGGCCAAGGCGATCGACAGCAGCGACAAGAGGAGGCCCACGGTCAGTCCCAGGTAAGGCACAAAACCCAGCAGCCCGGCCAGGATGCCGATCACGGCGCCGCCGTTGACGCCGATGATCGACAAGGCCACCGAGTACACCATCGCCAGGATACAGCACACGATCAGTTGACCGCGTACGAACGCCGACAGGGCTTCTTCCACTGCGTTCATCGAGGCCGCGACCCCCTCGCGGAACCGGTCAGGGATCAGGTCGCGCGCCTTGCTGATGATGTCGTGCCAGGCGCGCAGCAGATAGAAGGTGAAGACGATGACGATCAGGGTGTTGAGCAGGGCCAGCACCAGGTTGAAGGCGCTGGCAAAGGCCTTGGACAGAAGCCATCCGGACGGAGATGCCAGTTCCCGGAAGTGACTTTCCACGAAACGGGTGACCGTTGTCCGATCCAAACTCACGGACAGTTTCAGTTCGTCGCGGACCCATGGCATCACACGCTGATCCACCAGATCCAGCAGGACCGGGATTTGCATCACGATCTCGGACATCTGGGCAATCAGCGTGGGGATGACCAGAAAGGCCAGCAGGGCGATCACAAGCACTGCCACGAAAACCATGAATCCAGAGGCCAGGGCACGCGGCCAGCGATGGCGGCACAAAAAGTCCACCGCAGGGGTCAAGAGAAAGGCCAGGACGCCGCCAAAGAGGATCGGGATCATCACGATCCGCAGACGGTAGAGCAACCCGATCACCAGCAGGAACAGCAGTGCTGCGCCAACGTATTTGGCGAGCAGGTATGGATACCGGACGTGCGAACGCCAACGTGTGTCGCCTTCCATCTTGCGGGGCTCCCCACCACGAATCCTTGAACTGTAGCACCATTTCCGGGTGCCCACGAAGCGGACGACGGGGGGAGGCTCGTGACTTCACACGGACGTCTGGCATTCGTCCACGTCGAGGTCCACGACCACGTGCACGTCCACGTCGATGTCCACACGCGACTTTGCCAGGTCGACGCCGGGGCGCGGGGGCCGTATCATGAGAACGCTCTGGGTGGAGAGACATGGATGACGGTGTTCGTGACCGGTGCGACGGGCATGGTGGGGTCCCGACTGGTGTCGGTACTCAACCGGGAGGGCATCGAGCCGCGGGCCCTGGTGCGGCCAGGGGCCGATACGTCCAACCTCGAGGGACTGCGCTACCAGACCATCACCGGTGACCTTGCTGACCGGGCGGCACTGCTGCGAGGCGTCGATGGGTGCGATTGGGTGTTCCATTGCGCGGCCACCATCGCCATGTGGGCAGGGGCGCGCGCGCAATCCGAGGCCGTGAACGTGGAGGGTACCCGTGCCATTGTCGAAGTGGCGATCCAGGCGGGCGTCGGCCGGTTGATCCACACCTCGTCGGTGGCCACGGTCGGATACCGCACGACCCCGGGGCTGCTGACCGAGGACTCTGCCTACAACTATGCGCCTTGGATGACGTACCAGGGCACCAAGCGCGCCGCCGAGGAACTGGTGATTGGGGCTGCCCGCGAAGGCCGCATCGACGCGGTGGCACTGAATCCCGTTCTGATCGTGGGGCCTGCGGACATCCGGTTGAACGCCGGCCAACTGTTTCGCATGGCGTCACACGGATGGATGCGCATCTACCCACGAGGCGGCTGTGGGGTCGTGGACCCGGACGATGTGGCCGAGGCGCATCTTCAGGCCGCCCACAAAGGCAAGACGGCAAGCCGCTACCTGCTGTGCGGTGAGAACCTGACCCACCGCGATCTCCTGGCACTGATCGCCCGATCGGTCGGTCGATCGCCGCCGCAGCTGCCCCTGCCAGGATGGATGGTACGAGGTGCCGGGCACGCCCTTCAGGCCGCCGCCGGCATCCTGGGCCGCCGCCCCCTACTGAGCGTGGATCAGGCCTTTTCATCGTCCGTGTTCTTGTGGGCCGACAGCACCCGCGCCCGCGTCGAACTGGGGTTTCAGGCTCGGGATGCCGCGCAGTGCGTGGCGCGCGAAGCGGCCTGGATGAAGTCGCGAGGCCTATTGTAACGGGGCTCAGGCCGAGGTGATGCGTTCCAGACCGCCCAGATAGGGCCGCAGAACCGCGGGCACTACGATCGTCCCGTCCTCCTGCTGCCCGTTTTCGAGCAGTGCCACGACCGTGCGCCCGATGGCCAGGCCCGAACCGTTGATGGTGTGCACCAACCGCGGCTTGGCCCCAGTTTCCGGACGATAACGGATGTTGGCCCGCCGCGCCTGGAAGTCCTCGAAGTTGCTGCACGACGAGATCTCGCGAAACGCCTTCTGTCCCGGAAGCCAGACCTCGAGGTCGTAGCACTTGGCCGCCCCGAAGCCCAAGTCCCCGGTGCACAGCGACATCACGCGGTAAGGCAGTTCCAGCGCTTGCAGGATCGCTTCGGCATTGGTCACCAGGGCTTCGTGTTCGTCGTAGGAGGTTTCCGGAGTCACGAACTTCACCAACTCGACCTTCTGAAACTGGTGAAGGCGCGTCAGACCCTTGACGTCCTTGCCGTAGGACCCGGCCTCGCGCCGGAAGCAGGCCGAGTAGGCCACGTACTTCAGCGGAAGCCGGCTGGCATCAAGGATCTCGTCCCGGTGCAGGTTCGTGACCGGGACCTCGGCCGTAGGAATCAGAAACAGATCATCGGTCGCGACGTAGGCCTCTTCCGCAAACTTCGGAAGCTGGCCCGTACCGGTCATGGATTCCCGGTTCACCACGAACGGGGTCAGCACTTCCTGGTAGCCGTGACGCTCGGTGTGCATGTCGAGCATCAGGTTCATCAGCGCCCGCTCGAGACGAGCCCCTACGCCCCGATATACCGCGAAGCGCGCGCCCGAGATCTTCCGGGCAGCTTCGAAGTCCAGTATGCCCAGGCGCTCGCCGAGGTCCCAGTGCTCCTTGGCTTCGAACGGCAATTCTCGAATCGTGCCGACCTGCCGGACCTGCACATTGTCGTCAGCCGAGCGGCCCACGGGTACCGAGGCATGCGGCAGATTCGGAATGTTGAGGAGCAGGTCGGACAAGCGGGCCTCGATGGCCTGGACCTCCTGCTCGAGCGCATCGATGCGCACCCCGATCTCCTTGGATTGCGCTCGCAGGGCATCACGGGCCTCGGCCGTCAACCCGGGCTGCTTGAACCCGTCCGAGATCCCCTTCTGGTCATGCCGCCACTGATCGCGCTGGGTGACCAGAGAGCGCCGCTGTTCGGACAGGGTCCTTAGGGCCTCGAGGTCAATCTGCCCACCACGCAGAGCAAGACGTGAACCAACTTCTTCAAAAGACTCGCAAACTTTTCGAATATCCAGCATTTATAGCTTCCTGAATGAGTCACTCTTCGGGATTGCTCTCAGGCCCGGGTTCGGACCGCTCACCCGATGGTGCGGTTCCGGTTGCGGTCCCTTCGGGACGACGCCGGCGACCGCCTCGATGTCGTCGCGAACGCTTGGCCGGGGCTACCGAATCGCCGAGGGGCAGTTCCAGAGGCAGCAGGGTCGGCTGGGGAGTTATCGCCTCGGCAGGTGCCGGTTGCACAGTGGCAGTGGCCTCCGGGGCGGTCGGCGCCGGTCGCGGCCGACGGCGGTTCGAACGCTCGCCCGCAGCCTTGGGACGTTCTTTCGTCCCGGTCGGCTTGGCGGCCTCTTCGGTCTTGCCCTCGACCTCCTTGCGCGGCCCGCGTCCGCGTCCACCCCGGCGCCGACTGGGTCGCGGCGATGAGGCGGAAGGAGGCGTCTGGGTCATCGGGGTTGAAGCTTTCTCGGGCGACTCCAAGGCCGCAGGCGCTGCGGGTTCCCGAGGCGCCATGATGTTTCGAGGGGCCGGTTGCGGGGCCGGCGAAGGGGCAGGGCGCGCAACCACGGGCGCTTCGACGACCTCGACCTCGGGTTCGAGCCCGATGCCGAAGACACGGCGAAGCAGACCCCCAAGCAGCGACCGTTCACGTTCCGGTTCCCGCGCCTCGCGCGAGGGCTCCGGGATCGCGGGCGATGCCCGGGGCGTCACCTCGGCCGAATTCGTGTCATCGTCCTCATCCATCACCGCATGGCGCAACGACATGCGGTCCGAAGGCACCTCGGGAAGCACACTGACCTTGAGCCCGTCGGGCGCAGAGGCTTCGTCGCCGAGCACGTCCACCATGACGTCGTAACGCCGTTCCAGGGCCACCAGGTCCTCGCGTTTGCGGTTGTTCAGGAAGTTGGCGACCTGGACCGGGACCTGCACGGCCACGTAAGCCGGTGACTGGGCAGTCTGCGTCGCCAGACGCTCCTGGACCCGCCGCAGGGCGGACATGGCCAAAATGGCCGGCGATCGGACCCGCCCCGCGCCGTTGCACGTGGGGCACGCCAGGGTCACCCCGGAATCCACGGATTGGCGGATGCGCTGCCGCGAGAACGGCAGCAACCCGAAGTCCGTGATGTGGCCGAACGACAGGCGTGCCTTGTCACCGGTGAAGGCCGCGGCGAGTTCCTCCTCGACCTGACGGTTGTGTCCCGGGGTCTCCATGTCGATGAAGTCCACGACGATGATTCCCCCCAGATCACGCAAAACCACTTGGCGCGCGATCTCCCGCGCGGCCTCGAGGTTGGTCTGCAGGGCCATGTCGCCGGCCTCCTTCTGGCGGGACCGCCCGGAATTGACGTCGATGGCCACCAGGGCTTCGGTCAGCCCGATCACGATGCTCCCACCCGAGGGCAGCGAGACACGGGCGTTCAGCAAGGCATCGATCTGCCGCTCCACCCCGAACTTCAGGAACAACGGCATGTCGCCCGCATAGCGCTTGAGTTGCTGGCGCCGCTGCGGCATCCGCTGTTCCACGTATCGGGTGAGTTCCTTCCACGACTGATCGTCTTCGACCAGGATTTCGGACACGTCCTGGGCCAGATAGTCGCGCACAAAGCGCTCGGCCAGCCCCGACTCCACATGCACCTCGCCCGTGCCGTCGAGCTTCTTGAAGCGCTGGACAAGAGCCTCCCACGTCATCAACAGATGATCGAGGTCCGCCTGGATCTCTTCGAGGCGTTCCCTTTCGCCGGATGTGCGAATGATGGCACCGTAACCTTCCGGGAGCTTCAACTGGCTCTTGATGTGCCGCAGGCGCGAACGTTCTTCCTCGTCGAGCTTGCGCGACACGCCCGTCCGGTCCGAGAAGGGCATGAGTACGGTGAAACGGCCCGGCAGAGACACGTTCATGGTCAGGGCCGCGCCCTTCTTGCCGACCTCTTCCTTGGTCACCTGGACCAGGACCGGGTCGCCGACGCGCAAACCACTGCGAGTCTTGCCCCGATCGTGGCCGGTCAATTCGGACAGAGAGCGCGAGGTCACGTCCGAGAACGGCAGGAAGCCGTCCTTGGCGACCCCGTAATCCACGAACGCCGCCTCCAGATTGGTTTCGACGGCCGTCACCTTGCCGCGGTAGAGATTGCCCTTGCGCTTGTGGCTGCCGGAGCTTTCCATCTCGACGTTCGCAAGACGGTCACCGTCGAGCAGGGCTGCGCGGGCCTCGTAAGGATCAACAGAAATCAGGATTCTCTTGGCCAATGGTTCTTTCCTCTCGTGTAAAGCATCGTCTCGTTCTTGCGGGGGTGTTCTAGCGTACGGAGACGTCGATACGCAGGATTTGCTGCCCCACCATGATCACTTCGTCCTTTCCGACGAGCAAACTGCCCCCCTTGCGAATGAAGGTCCCGTTGCGACTCTTGAGGTCCACGAGCGCCAGGCCCTTCGCGGCCGACTCGATCGCGCAGTGGCGTCGCGACAGAAAGCGGTCCTGGGCGAACAGGACGTCCCCTTCCTCGCGGCCGAGCACGAACGGCAACGCACGGATGGCATAGACATCGCCGTCCTGATCGTTGCGCAGGATCCGGGTGAGCGTCGCCACAGCCATGAGCTCGCCCTGGGCAGCGTATGGACGAAACTCCTGTTCGGTGAGGCGATCGGCCAGCGACGTAAAGCGCAGTACCTGTTCGCCCGCCACGAACACGTCGCCGTCGACCAGGAGATGTCGACCGCGGATCTGGGCCAGCACCCCGCCGGTCGTGCTCAGGTCCTTCACCCACAGTCCCTCGGCTTCGGGCTTCACAAAGGCGTGCTTCGGGCACAGGGTGTCGTCGTCCTCGAAACGCAGATCCCCCGCACCCCGGCCAATCGTCAGTCCTTCCGGGGGCACTGGATAGATCACGGCGTCGCCCCCTCCCCGCGGCACCCGCACCAGTTGGAACGCAAGTGGTGTGGATGAACTGGATGCGGCAGGCATCGCCTTGGGCTGGGGGCCGACCGCTGGAGTTGCCTCCTGCGCGACCCGGATCACCTTCGTACCGCATTCCGGACAGAACACGTACCCCGACTGGAGTTCAACGCCGCAGTTCGCACAGAAGACCGTTGCCATGCCGAGGGTCCCTCGATGCGTCAGCGTCACGAAGTATCGGCCAGGGTTCGGGGATTGTCAATCGCTCGGGGTGTCGTTGGGTGTCGTTGCCGAATTGATCCGGACGCGCCGTTGTTCTATATTTCGGCGTCGTTCGAGATCAGTGCGACGAAACCGGGTGTCCTCAAGGGGGGGGGTCGAATGATCCCGTCTGCAGACCACGGTCCCGCCCACGCGACCGAATCGCTCGCGCGGACGATCCGACGAGTGACCGGACTCAACCCGGCCTGCTGTTATCAGTGCGGCAAGTGCTCGGCCGGGTGTCCGATGGCCGAGGAGTCCTTGCGACCTCACGATGTCATGCGCATGGTCAACCAGGGCGAGGTGGATCGCCTGCTCGAAGGCCCCGCGATCTGGCTCTGCCTGACCTGCGAGACCTGCACGTCACGCTGCCCGAACGGTTGCGACCCGGCCCGGGTCATGGATGCCCTGCGCGAACTCGCGATCCAGCGCGACCCTACCACGGCCCCGAAGCCCATCCGGGCATTCCATCGGGCCTTCTTGAACCAGATCAAGGCCTCGGGCCGCATCCACGAATTCGGTCTGGTCGCGGCGTTCAAGATGACCGGCGGCCCGCTGTTCCAGGACGTGGCCTCGGCTCCAGGCATGGTTGCGCGCGGCAAGCTGCCGCTGGTTCCGCATCGCATCGCGGGAGTCGCGGACGTACGGCGGATCTTTGAACGATGCTCCGACCCGGAGGAAACGCGATGACGTTCGGCTACTACCCCGGCTGTTCGCTGCATGCCACGTCGCGCGAGTTCGACGAGAGTCTGCGGCTGATCTCGGGTCCCCTGGGCATCGATCTCGCGCCGATCGACGACTGGAATTGCTGCGGCGCCACCTCGGCCCACGCGACCAACCACCTGCTCAGCGTAGCCTTGTCGGCCCGAAACCTGGCTCTCGCCGAACAACAGGGGCACGCCTCGGTCCTGGCCCCCTGTGCCGCGTGCTACAACCGCCTGGCCACGGCCCGCCACGAGGTCGCTCAGGATCCGGAACTTGCGGCACGAATGCCCGATCTGATCGGGCGCCCGTTCGAGAACCGGGTGCGCGTGCTCAACGTGGTAGAAGTCCTGCGCGATCTGGCGCCGGCCATTCGCAACCTTGCCTCGCACCCGCTTCGGGACATGAAACTGGCCTGCTACTATGGCTGTCTGCTTGTGCGGCCCGCGGCCGTGACGCATTTCGACGATGCCGAGGACCCGCATTCCATGGAAGAGGTGGTCGCGGCCACGGGTGCAACGCCCGTAAACTGGCCACAACGGGTCGACTGCTGCGGCGGCGCTTTCTCGCTGGCCCGCACCGGGTCGGTGATCCGCCTGGGCCGTGCGATCATCGATGGCGCCCGAGCGGCCGGCGCGGATGCCATCGTGGTGGCCTGCCCCATGTGTCATTCGAACCTGGACTTGCGCCAGAAGGCGATCGCCCGCAAGGACCCGGGCACCTCGGCCATGCCGATCTTGTTCGTCACACAGGTGGTGGGCATGGCTCTTGGCCTGCCCCCCAAATCACTCGGGCTGCAGCGTCATTTCGTGAACACCACGTCCGTGGTCAGTCGGATGCGCGAGCTTGCGCCCGCCACGTCCACGCAGGAGGGCATCTGATGTCGCGCATCGGCGTGTTCGTTTGCCATTGCGGAGAGAACATCGGTCGCACCGTGGACTGCGCACGCGTGGCCCGGGAACTGGCCAATCTGCCGGGTGTGGTGCACGCAGTCGACTACAAATACATGTGCTCGGATCCCGGCCAGGGCCTGGTCCGGCAAGCCATCGCCGAGCACCAACTCACGGGCGTCGTGGTCGCGGCCTGTTCGCCTCACATGCACGAGAAGACCTTCCGACGGGCCGCCGCGGGCGCGGGCCTCAACCCGTTCCTGTGCGAGATGGCCAACATCCGCGAGCACTGTTCGTGGATCCACGAGGATCGCGAGGCCGCGACCGCCAAGGCCATCGACCTGACACGATTGATCGTCGAGAAGGTCAAGCGCAATGTTCCCCTGCAGACCATTCGCATCCCCGTGACTCGACGGGCCATGGTCATCGGTGGCGGAATCGCCGGCATCCAGGCCGCGCTCGACATCGCGGACGGAGGACGCGAGGTGGTGCTGATCGAAAAGGGTCCATCGATCGGCGGCCACATGAGCCAACTGTCCGAAACCTTCCCCACGCTCGATTGCAGTCAGTGCATCCTGACCCCGCGCATGGTCGAGGTCTACCAGCACCCGCGCATCCGGCTCATGACCTACAGCGAGGTCGAGTCGGTCGACGGCTACATCGGCAATTTCCGGGTCACGGTACGCCGCAAGGCGCGCAGCATCGACGAATCCTTGTGCAACGGCTGCGGGGCATGCATCACGGCCTGCCCGAACAAACGCATCCCGAGCGAATTCGACTGCGGACTCGGCAAGCGAACGGCCGTCTACGTGCCATTTCCGCAGGCCGTGCCGAACATCCCGGTGATCGATCGCGAGCGCTGCACGCTCTTCGTGGCCCGGTCCAAGGGCAAGAAGGATGCCTGCATGAAATGCCAGACGGCCTGCACCCGGGGCGCCATCGCCTTTGATCAGCAGGACGCCTTGGTCACCGAGGACGTGGGCGCGATCGTGGTGGCCACCGGGTATCAGTTGTACGACATCGGTCGTGCCCAGCCCAAGGCCGATCTGCGCGGCTACGGCGAGTACGGCTACGGCACCATCCCCGACGTCATCGACGGCCTGCAGTTCGAACGGCTTGCATCCGCATCCGGACCGACCGGCGGACGCATTTTGCGACCTTCGGACGGCAAGGAACCCAAGCGCGTGGTGTTTCTGCAGTGCATCGGGTCGCGCGAACCGTCCAAGGGCATCGAATACTGCAGCAAGATCTGCTGCATGTACGTGGCCAAGCACACGATGCTGTACCACCACAAGGTACACGATGGTGCCGCAACCGTGTTCTACATGGACATTCGAGCCGCGGGCAAGGGCTACGACGAGTTCAGCCGCCGCGCCATCGAGGAAGATGGGGCCTCCTACGTGCGGGGCCGCGTGTCCAAGCTGTACCGCGACGGCGACGTGATCAAGGTGGTGGGATTCGATACCCTCAACAACGCCCCGATCGTGATCGACGCGGACATGGTGGTGCTCGCCACGGCCATGCGCCCGCAGCCAGGCATCGAGGCCCTGGCCCAGAAGCTGTCCGTGTCGTACGACCGGCACGGCTTCATCAACGAGGCACATCCCAAGCTGCGCCCGGTCGAAACGAACACGGCCGGGGTCTTTGTGGCCGGGGCATGCCAGGCCCCTCGCGACATCCCGGACGCGGTGGCCATGGCCTCGGCTGCGGCCAGCAAAGTGCTCGGGCTGTTCGCCAACGAGGAACTCGAGCGCGAACCGACCGTGGCCCGCGTAGACCCCGCTCTGTGCACCGGCTGCTTCCACTGCGAACGCGTGTGTGCCTATGGGGCGGTAGAACGCCGCGAGGTCAAGGACCGGCAGGGCAGGGTGGTACGCGTGGTGGCCGAGGTGAACGGAGGCGTCTGCCAGGGCTGCGGCACGTGCCAGGCCACCTGTCCTTCCAAGAGCGTGGAACTCCAGGGCTTCAGCGACGAGCAGATCTTCGCCCAGATCAACGCGTTTCTGGGCTAGCTGCGGGAGGAACACATGTCCGGGACCGAACCCATCGATCAGGCCCCCTTCGAACCGCGGATCACCGCGTTCGTTTGCAACTGGTGCACTTACACCGGGGCGGATCTGGCTGGCACCAGCCGGTTGCAGATGGCCTCGAACGTGCGCATCATCCGCCTGCCCTGCACGGGGCGCATCGACCCCATGTTCATCATCAAGGCCTTCGAACGCGGTGCCGACGGGGTGATTGTGAGCGGCTGCCACCCGGCGGACTGCCACTACAACGCGGGGAACTACCACGCGCGGCGGCGGTTCACGGTGTTTCGCGAACTGGCGGACTTCATGGGCATCGACCCGCGCCGCATGACCTTCAGTTGGGTATCGGCCTCCGAGGGCGGCAAGTGGCGCGACGTGGTCAACGAAACCGTGTCCCGCATCCGTGGAATGGGGCCGTTTGCGCAATACCAGGCCCTGGGACGCGACGCCGGCGACGAGGCCGCGTCCCTGTCCCCTGTAGGGCGCGGTCACCAGACCGCGTCAATGGCGTCGTCGACAGGCGGTGCAGAATGAACGAACTCCGAGAACTGGCCAGCAAACTGCTCTCCGATGGCACGGTCCAGGTCGTGCTGGGGTGGGAGGAAGGCCCCCACGGGGTGCGTCCCGCGTTCGCGATGGATGCGGAGGGGGCTCAGCGTCTGGTGTTCGACGCCCGGTGTGTCCACAATCTGGCGACCTATCTGTCGCCGCGACGCAGCCACGTGGCCAGGCTCGGGCGGGTGGGTGTCATCGTCAAGGGCTGTGACGCTCGGGCCGTGGCCGGGTTGATTCGCGAAACCCAGGTCAAACGCGAGGACCTCACGATCATCGGCGTGCGATGCGGGGGCGTGTCGGCAGATGCCCGCGACACCCGTCCGCTGTCGGCACAGACCGTGGCGGACCGCTGTCGCGGATGCAATGCCCACGAGCCACGTCTGGCGGATCATGTGGTTGGACCGGCGGTCACGGGCTTCGACGGGCCTTTCCGGCGCGATGGGCGCATCGAGGAACTCTTGTCCCGGCCCGTAGACCAGCGATGGGCGTTCTGGCAGGCCGAGATGCAGCGCTGCATCCGCTGCAACGCGTGCCGTCAGGTCTGTCCCATGTGCTTTTGCGAACGCTGCATGGCCGACAAGACACAGCCGCAGTGGCTCGAAAGCTCGCCGCATCCGCGGGGCAATCTGGCCTGGCACCTCACCCGCGCCATGCACCAAGCCGGGCGTTGCACGGACTGCGGCGAATGCGAGCGGGCCTGTCCTGTGGGCATCCCCCTGACCCTGATCACGCGACATGTCGCCCGGGTCGTGGCCGATCGTTTCGGTTACCAGACCTCGGACGACCCGGCCGTGCCGGAACCCATCGGCACCTATCGACTCGAAGACCCTCAGGAGTTCATCCTGTGACGACACGAACCATCACCAATACCAATTTGGCTGGCCTGGCCGCGGACCTGCTGTCCCAAGGCACACGCATCATCGCCCCGGCGCTCGCTACAGACGGTCTTGTGGACTATCGCTGGATCGAGCGATTCGAGGACGCCCTGCCAGGCGGCGCATTGCCTCGTCGCTCGCTCAAGGAGTTCCTGCTGCCGCCGACCGAGCCCCTGCTCGCCTGGAAGCAAAGCAGGGATCAGGTGCACCTCCGGGAGGTGCCCGTCACTTTCGGCCCGCGGGTGGTCATCGGGGCACGCCCGTGCGACGCGGCCGCGCTCGAGGTCCTCGATCGCGTGATGAACTGGGATTATCGGGACGAACTGTGGTTCGGGCGCCGGGAGGCCACCACTATCGTCACGATGGCTTGCCCCGGAGTCGACGAATCATGCTTCTGCACGGCGGTCGGCTTGGCCCCGGACACCAGCAAGGGGTCTGACCTGCTGCTGATCCCCGTGGCCCAGGACTATCATGTCGAGGTGTTGACGTCCAAGGGCGAGGCTCTGATCGCGGCCCATGAAACCCGATTCGGCCCCGGCGGGGACGCGGCTGCGGCCACGGCCTTCCGGGGCGCGGCGCACGATCGGGTGTCAGCCCATCTGCGCGTGAACCCCGACGGGATACGGACCTGGCTGCAGGGACACTTCGAGCACCCTCTGTGGGATGCGATCGCCCTGCGCTGCCACGGCTGTGGGGCATGCGCGGCCGTGTGCCCGACCTGTCACTGCTTCGATATCGTCGACGAGCCCGACAGCGTGACGACCGGAGTCCGGCGGCGCAACTGGGATACCTGTCAGACCGGACGCTTCACGCTGCACGCATCGGGCCACAACCCGCGTCACGACCAGTGTGCGCGTTTCCGTCAGCGCATCATGCACAAGTTCATGATCTATCCCAGCCGCTTCGAGGAGATCCTGTGCACCGGGTGCGGACGGTGTTCGCGGGTGTGTCCGGGCGGCCAGGACCTCCCCGAGGTCCTGGCGCAAATCGACGGTCTGGTCAACGGGGCAGCATCCGATGGAGGCACGCCATGAACGTCTACCAACCCCATCTGGTCCGCATCGAGGACCTGATCGACGAGACCCCGGATACCCGGACTCTGCGCCTGCGCTTCCTCGACGATCACCTGGCCGAAACGTTCGATTTTCGCGCCGGCCAGTTCGGCGAATACTCGGTGTTCGGGGCGGGGGAATGCACGTTCTGCATCGCTTCGTCCCCGACCCGCAAGGGCTTCATCGAATGCTCGTTCAAGACCGTGGGCAAGGCCACATCGGCCATGCGTCAACTCGGCGTCGGCGACACCATGGGGTTTCGGGGGCCGTACGGAAACGCGTTTCCCTTGGATCGCTTGGAAGGCAAAAGCGTGCTCTTCGTGGCGGGCGGGATCGGGTTGGCCCCGGTGCGCTGCGTGATCTGGAATGTCCTGGATCTGCGCGACCGCTTCAAGGACGTGACCATCGTGTACGGGGCGCGAACGGTCGGGGATCTGGTGTACAAGCGCGAGATCGAACAATGGGCAAAACGCGCGGACGTGCGTCTATGGACCACGGTGGACCCGGGCGGCGAAACCCCCGACTGGAAGGGTGAAGTCGGGTTCGTACCCGCGATCGTGGAGAAGGCGGCGCCGTCGGGAACGGATGCGTTCGCCGTGGTGTGCGGACCGCCGGTGATGATCAAGTACACCTTGCCGGTGCTGAACCAGCTCGGTTTCGCGGACGACATGGTGTTCACCACGCTCGAGAACCGAATGAAGTGCGGGATCGGGAAGTGCGGACGATGCAACATCGGATCGGTTTACGTGTGCAAGGACGGGCCGGTGTTCACGGCCCAGGAACTGAAGCAGCTACCTGCCGAGTATTGACCGTCGGGCCATCAGTTCCAACGGATTTCGTGGCGCATGGACTGGCGACGGATGGTCTCGAAGGCCACTGCGGAGTCGCGCGCCGTGGCGTAGTCGGCCTTGAAGCGGATCGAGACGTCCCGGATGCCGATGGCTGCGACCAGCCGATCCAGCATGCTTTCGGTCAGTGGCTTCGATGGAACCTTGCGGCCGCCCGGCAGAGGATCGAGCCCGGCCAGCCAGCCAGACGGCGCAGAAAGGCCCAGAAAGCGGCGCACGTCTTCGGCCACCCGGGCCAGGGCCCGGGAACGCCCCTCGATGACCGAGCCCGCGACATGCGGCGTGGCCAGGATGCATGACTTCACGAATTCCGGATCCGGACGGGGTTCGTCGTCCCAGACGTCCACCGCTGAAAGGATGTGTCCGGGATGATCCGTCATCGTGCGCGTCAGGGCCGCGGTGTGCAACACGCCTCCGCGCGCGGTGTTGACGAGGATCCGGGGGTGATCGTTGGCCGTGCGAAGCCACGTCCCCAGAAAGGCACGATCCACCATGTGACGGGTGGGCCAGCGGGACTCTTCGGGCCCGGTGAGCGGCACGTGCAGCGAAATCGCTTCACAGCCGGCCAGGGCCTCGAGAGAGGCCGAACGGAAAGTCCCTCCGGATCGCACCTCGAGCGGGGGGTCATAGGCGATCCAAGTGGCCCCGATCCGACCCACACGCCGCGCCAAGGCCACCCCGCATTGCCCGAAGCCCCAGATCCCGACTCGCAGTCGCGCGGGGTCCAGGGTCGCATGCCACGCCAGTTCGAGCATGGCAGCCAACGCCCAGTCGGCCACGCCGTCCGCGGTCGAACCCGGGGCCGAAAACAGCGGGCACTCGCGCCCCGTGACCTTCCGGAAGCGGGTCAGGGCATCGAAATCCACGTGGTCCAGACCGACGATAGGACAGGCAATGGCCAACAGATCGGGCATGCGCGACAAGAGCGCGTCATCGATCCGCGTCACGGACCGACTGATCAGCACGTGCATGCCCGGCCAGAGGTCGGTCGTCTCACGCAACCGGGCGGCATCGAAGCCCTGCACATCACCCAGCGCCGCAAAGACTTCCGTCGCGCGCGGCACGGCCGTGTCCACCAGGAATTTCAGGGTCACCCCTATTTTTTCTTGAAGAGCGCCTCGAGTCGCGCCTTGGCCTCGTCCGCATCCCGCGGAGAACCCTTGACTTCGCCGCCCCCGAACATCTTCGAGAGGCGCTTCTTGGCTTCGGACGCCTCGTCGCTGCCGTCATCGAGCACGGGCCGGAACGTGAAGTACAGGCAGAAGTTGCCTTCTGCGCGGTCGCGAATGAATTCACCCTGGTTTTCGGTGCACTGATTGTGCACGTCCTTGTTCCAATACTTGCAGTTGAAGCAACAGTGGAGATAGGCGTAGCAGTTCGGACACATGTCGCGACGCCCGATCTTGACGTCGAAGACCAGTTCCTCACCGCACTGGTAACACTTGAATCTCGGATCCTGCTGTTCCATCCGGGCGTCTCCCGCTCCCGAGCCGGCGCCTATTGTACCCGAAACCCGGAGTTTTGCAGGAGGAATCGCGCCATGGTCCGAATCGCGCAGAATCCGTCTTGTTTACCATTTTATTTCCAATAGTTCGGCGTCGACTTGGTGTCGGATGCCATCCAATCCTACGATTACAGATGTCGAAACCTTCAGGGGGACGCCGATGCATCAGACGGATTGCATGAATGACATGATGGACACCATGCTGCCAATGACCGCCGTGGACTCGAGCGGTCACCCGGATCAGGCGGTCGTGACGCGCCTCGGGCTGCGGGGCATGGAATTCGAGGCCCAGGCCATGCCCAGCGGCCGGTTTGCATGGCTGGACTTCCACCTCCCGGAGAACGGGCACCGTGTTAAGGCGCTTGGCGAGATCACGTGCGTGCTGTGCAGCAACAGTCTGATCCGCGTGTTCATCGACTTCAAGCACGTGTTCCCGGCCGATCGGATCGCCATGAGCGGCTTCTTGCAATCCCACGCCGTGGCGGCCTGACGGCTCGTCACTCGGGACGCCACCCGGCCCGCACGTCGGCGATGGCTTCCGCGAACCGCGGCAGCGCCCGTTCGATCACCGGGTCATCCACGCAGAACGAGATCCGGAAATAGCCGGGACACTCGAATCCAGCGCCAGGGCTCACGAGCAGCAGCTTCGACTTCAGCAACTGGATGAAGGCGATGTCGTCGGGCAACGGCGACTTGGGGAACATGAAGAACGTGCCGTCCGGGCGGCGAACCTCGTAGCCCATGCCGATCAGGGCATCGTACAAACGATCGCGCTTTCGCTGGTAGGTGGCCACGTCGACTTCGTAATGTTCGATGCGCGCCAGAACGCGTTGCATGATCGCGGGCGCATTGATGAAACCGAGCGTCCGGTTGACGAACGTCATGGCCGACACCAGTTCCTGGGCGTCGATACAGTGCGGGCTCACGGCCAGATAGCCGATCCGCTCGCCCGCCAGGGCCAGGTCCTTCGAATGGGACGTGGCCAGCAGGGTGGCCTCGTAGTGTTCGAACGGACTTTCGAACCGAAGGCCGTCGAAAAGAAGGCGGCGATAGGGTTCGTCGGACAGCAGGTAAATGGTGCGACCGTACTGCTCGGACTTGCGGCGCAGCAGATCCCCCATGCGGGCGAACACGTCTGCGGTGATCAGGCGCCCGGAGGGATTGCACGGGGAGTTGGTGAGCACGGCACGCGTCTTCGGACCGATTCTTTGTTCGAGGTCCGCAAGGTCCGGCAGGAAGTCGGCGTCCGCAGGGGACACCACCTTCACACCCCCGTGGTTGTGGATGTAGAACCCGTATTCCACGAAGTAGGGGGCGATGACGATCACCTCGTCACCCGGTTCGAGGATGCTTTTGATGATGACGTTCAGGGCCCCGGCCGCACCGCAGGTCATGACCACGTGGTCCGAGGTGAACGGCAGGCCCAATTCAACCGCAAGGTTCGAAGCCACGCGGGCCCGGGTCTCGGGGAAGCCGGCATTCTGCATGTAGCCGTGGATCTTCGGCTTTTCCTCGGCGACCACCTCGGCCAGCGCCGCCAGGAATTCCGGAGGCGGATTCAGATAGGGGTTGCCCAGCGTGAAGTCGAGCACGTTCTCGGCCCCGTGCTCGCGCGCGAGGCGCAATCCCTCTTCGAACATCTTGCGGATCCACGATCCTCGGTTTATCTGCTCGCGAACAATGCTTGAAATACTCATGCGGGTATTGATAAACCAGCCCCCCGCACTCTGTCAATGTCAAAAGGACCGCTCGAAATCGGGCGTTTGTGGTCCTTGACACGTCGCGTCAACCCCACTAATCTCATCGATACACGTGGATTTCTACAGGGAGGCGCCATGGGAACCTACACGACCGATATGCGGGACATTCGATTCGTATTGTTCGAGATGCTCAAGATCGACGAACTCGCGAAGACGGAACGCTTCAAAGACTTCGGCAAGGATGACTACGAGGCCTTCGCCACCGAAGCGTACCGCTTTGCGCGCGAGGTGCTCGCCCCGATCAACGAGATTGGCGATCGGCAAGGCGTGCGGCACGAAAACGGGGTCGTGACCCTTCCGGATCCCTTCGTGGTCGCGTACAAGCGGTTCCAGGAGGCCGGTTGGGTGAGCGCCATCCAGAACCCGGCCGACGGTGGGCAAGGCTTGCCGTGGCTGATCAGCCAGGCCATCCACGAGTTCTTCATCGGGGCGTGCGTGTCGTTCACGCTCACCACGGGGCTGTCCGAGGGGCTGCTCGGCATCATCACCGAGTTCGGCAGCGACGCGGTCAAGCAACGGTTCGTTCCGGGCCTCATGGATGCGCGCTGGACCGGCACCATGTGCCTGACCGAAGCAGGCGCCGGGTCGGACGTCGGGGCCAACAAGGCCACGGCGGTTCTTCTTGACAACGGGCGATACGCGATCAAGGGCGAAAAGATCTTCATCACCGGCGGGGATCACAACCTGTCCGACAACATCGTGCACGGCGTGCTTGCAAGGGTCGAAGGCGCCCCGGCCGGGACCAAGGGCCTGTCGTTGTTCCTGGTGCCCAAGTTCCGGGTCAACGACGACGGCACCTTGGGCCAGGCGAACGACGTGAAGGTCGGTCGCATCGAGCACAAGCTCGGGATCAAGGGTTCCCCGACGTGCGTGATGGTCTTCGGCGACGGGGATGCCTGCGAGGGCTATCTGCTGGGCAACGAGAACGACGGCATGAAGATCATGTTCCACATGATGAACGAGGCCCGGATCATGGTCGGCGTGCAGGGTCTGGCCATTGCATCGAGCGCCTACCAAAGCGCCCTGGCGTACGCCCGCGAACGGCTGCAGGGCCCGGACCTGACCCAGATGAAGGACCCCAAAGCCCCCCGGGTACCGATCATTCGCCACCCGGACGTGCGCCGGATGTTGATGTGGCAGAAGTCGGTCACCGAAGCGCTTCGCGGAATGCTGTATGCGACGGCCTGGTACGCCGATCAATCGGCCGCTCATGCCGATCCGGCCGAGCGCGAAAAGTTCAAGGGATTTTTGGACCTGCTGACGCCCGTGTGCAAGGCGTACGGATCGGACATGGGATGCCGTTGCGTGGACCTCGGGTTGCAAACGCTCGGGGGATATGGATACGTTGACGAGTATCCGATCGAACAGCACTATCGGGACGCCCGCATCGCGCCCATCTACGAGGGTACCAATGGGATCCAGGCGCTGGACCTGGTCGGGCGCAAGCTCGGCATGAAGGGCGGGGCCGTGTTGATGTCCTACCTCAAGGAGATCAGCAGTTTCGTGGATCGCACCAAGGGCCATCCCAACATCGGAAAGTGGGTGGTGAAGCTCGGCGAGGCCAAGAATCTCGTGGCCGACCAGTCGATGCGATTCGCGACCGTGGGCATGCAGGATCCGACCATCCCGGCCCTGTACGCCAGCGCCTATCTGGAATCCTTCGGGGACATGGCCTGCGCCTTCTACCTGCTGCAAGCGGCCCTGATCGCGGATCAGGCCCTGACGCGTCTGTATGCCGAGGCCAAGGCCGTCACGGTGACGGACAAGAAGAAGTTGGTCGCGGACAATCCCGAGGCCAAGTTCTATCACGGTAAGCTGATGAGCACGCAGTTCTTCGTCCACCATGTGCTCCCGAACGTCAAGACGCGCGTCGAGATCTTCCGTTCGGGCGACCGCACGCCTCTGGATTGCGAGTTCTGAGCCTTCCGATTTGGCAACCAACTCCTCTTGGAGGCATAATTCGAACTGGGCATTTTTCCATCGCGGAGGCTGTATGGCCAAGAATTTCGTGCTCGACACCAACGTGCTGCTGCACGACCCGGATGCTCTGCTGGGTTTCGAAGACAACAATGTCTACGTGCCGATCTACGTGATCGAGGAGATCGATCAGTTCAAGAAGGACCTGTCCGAACTCGGCCAGAATGCGCGCCGGGTGTCGCGAATGCTCGACGGCTTCAGGACATCGGGCAACTTGCGCGACGGGGTCACTCTGTCGACGGGCGGACATCTGGCCGTTCTGTTCGGCAACGCCGAGCGCCAGAAGGATGCCGTCGCCTACCACAAGGACTTCTCGGCCAGCCACACGATGGACCGACTGATCATGGGCACGGCGCTGGAACTGATGCGCAAGGAACCCGAGGGCAGCGTGGTGTTCGTCACCAAGGACACCAACCTGCGCATTCGTGCCGAGGCCATGGGCCTGATTGCGGTGGATTACGACAAGGAACGCAAGGACGTTTCGGAACTGTACACGGGTACCGGCGAGGTCCGCCTGCCGCCCGAGTCCATGGCGCAACTCTTCCAGGCCGGCGGGTCGGTGCCGCTGCCCGAAGGCGCGGGCTTGTACGAAAACCAGTACGTGGTGGCGCGCGGCGAGAGCAACCTCAACCAGTCAGCACTGGCCAGGGTGCTGGGCAAAGAGGGAAAGCTGCACCGGATCCTGGACCTCAAGGAGCCGGTGTGGGGCATCAAGCCGCGCAACAAGGAACAGCACTTCGCGCTCGATGCGCTGCTGCGGGACGAAATCAAGCTGGTGTCACTGATTGGCAAGGCCGGAACCGGCAAGACCCTTCTGGCCATCGCCGTGGGGTTGCAGAAGGTGGCCGAGGAACAGGCTTTCACCCGCCTGCTCGTGTCGCGCCCGATCTTCCCCTTGGGCAAGGACATCGGATACCTGCCCGGTGACATCGAGGACAAGCTGTCTCCGTGGATGCAGCCGATCCACGACAATGTGGAACTTCTGCTGGGTCTAGGCAAATCCGGAAGCCGGGGCGGCAGGAGCTATCGTGACCTGATCGACCAGGGACTGATGGAAGTCGAGCCCCTCACCTACATCCGAGGGCGTTCCATCCCCAACCAGTTCATGATCGTGGACGAGGCGCAGAACCTGACGCCGCACGAGGTCAAGACCATCATCACGCGATGCGGAGAAGGCACCAAGATCGTCCTGACCGGGGACCCCTACCAGATCGATAATCCTTACGTGGACTCGGTGAACAACGGTCTGGCCTACATTTCCGAAAAGTTCAAGAACACGCGACTGGCCGCGACCATCACCCTGGTCAAGGGCGAGCGTTCCGAACTGGCCGAACTGGCCGCCAACATCCTGTAGAAAGGGGGGCATCCATGGACGTGCGGGAAGCGGTGCAGCGGCGGCGATCCACGCGGGCCTTCGAGCCGGACACCCTGCGCATGAAGCGTGAGGAGATCGAGGACCTGATCGTACAGGCATGCCTGGCGCCATCGGAATACAACCTGCAGCCCTGGCGCTTCATCGTGGTGCGCGACAGCGAGAAGAAGCAGGTGTTGTTCGAGTGCACCTACCGGCAGGAAAAGATCCGCGAGGCCGGGGCCGTGATCATCGTGTGCGGGGATCGGAAAGGCTTCGAGACGGCGCCGCGCGTGCTGTCCGACATGGTCGCCCAGGGCACGGTGCCGGCCGATCAGGCAGGGCCGGCTGCCGAGTCCATCATGAGGCAATACCGAGACAGCGAGCAGGCCAGGCAGTTCCTGGCTTTGCGCAACCCCTGCCTCGCGGCCATGCAATTGATGCTGCTGGCAACCGAACGAGGCATCGCGACCTGTCCGATGGGAGGCTTCTCCGAGAGCGAGTTGCGCGCGGCATTCCACATTCCGGACCACGTCGTGCCGGTGCTGCTATTGGCCCTGGGCTTGCCTTCGACCGCGGCGCCGCAGCCCCCGAAAGGGATGCGTCTGCCGGCCAGCGAGATCATCTTTCACGAAACCATGGAAAGCAGCTTGTAGGGAAGGGCGTTGCCAATGCCCCGTTCGATGCTTATGCTATGGCGCAACGCGGGGATGAACCCATCCTGAACCCGCGCAGACAGAGAGGTGTCGGTTGAAGCAGAGCTTCAAGACGTTCCTGGTGTGGATCATCTTCATCGGGCTCTTCGTTCTGGTGTTCCAGAGCGTCCAGAATCCGCCGGTCGACTCCGAAATGCCATTTTCGGACTTCGTGGCCACGGCCCTGCCCAAGGACGGGCCGTCGGGCGTGGCCAAGGTCCGCGTGACCGGGGACGTGCTCGAAGGCGAACTGGTCGACGGGACCAAGTTCAAGACCGTGGGGGATCTGAAGGAGTTCCAAAAGGACCTCGTCGACCGCAAGGTCAGCATTACCTACGAAAGCGAGACCGCCAACAGCTTCTGGGTGTCGCTGCTCACGGGCTGGCTGCCGATGATCTTCTTCGTGCTGCTGTTCTTCTTCATCATGCGCCAGGCCCAGTCCGGCGGGGGCAAGGTGTTTTCGTTCGGCAAGAGCCGACATCGCGTACTCAGCGAAAGCACTCAGCGCGTGACGTTCGAGAACGTGGCCGGCATCGACGAGGCCAAGCAGGAGCTCGAAGAAATCATCGACTTCCTCAAGGACCCGAAGCGATTCACCCGGCTCGGTGGGCGCATCCCCAAGGGCGTCCTGCTCATGGGCCCCCCGGGAACGGGCAAGACGCTGCTTGCACGCGCGGTGGCCGGCGAAGCGGGCGTGCCGTTTCTGTCGATCTCGGGTTCGGACTTCGTGGAAATGTTCGTAGGCGTGGGTGCTTCGCGCGTCCGCGACCTGTTCGAACAGGGCAAGAAGCGGGCACCGTGCATCATCTTCGTCGACGAGATCGACGCGGTGGGTCGCCAGCGCGGCGCGGGCCTGGGCGGCGGACACGACGAGCGCGAGCAGACCCTGAACCAACTCCTCGTCGAAATGGACGGCTTCGAGGCGAATCAGGGTGTGATCCTGATGGCGGCAACCAACCGTCCCGATGTCCTGGATCCTGCGCTGCTGCGTCCCGGACGATTCGATCGCCGTGTCGTGGTCCCGAGCCCCGATTTGCTGGGCCGCGAAGCCATCCTCAAGGTGCACTCGCGCAACGTGCCGCTGAGCGAGGACGTGACCCTCGCAGTGCTCGCCCGCGGCACGCCCGGGTTCGTGGGCGCGGATCTCGAGAACATGGTCAACGAGGCGGCGTTGCTCGCCGCGCGCAAGGGCAAGGACGTGGTCGAGATGGCGGACTTCGAGGAGGCCCGCGACAAGATTTTGATGGGCACGGCGCGCAAGAGCAGCATGATGAGCGAGTCCGAGCGCGAGCTGACCGCCTATCACGAGGCCGGACACGTGATGGTGGCCAAGTGCATTCCGGGAACGGACCCGGTGCACAAGGTCACGATCATTCCGCGTGGACTATCCCTGGGCATGACACAGCAGCTGCCGAACGAGGATCGTCACACGGCCGCACGTTCGTTCCTGATCAATCGCCTTGCCATCGCCATGGGCGGTCGCGCGGCGGAACTCTTGGTGTTCGGCGAAGAGACCAGCGGGGCAGGGCAGGACATCAAGATGTCCACTGAATTGGCCCGCAAGATGGTCGCTCAGTGGGGCATGTCGCCGCTGGGGCCCATCAACCTGAGCCAGCGAGAGGAAATGGTATTCTTGGGCCGCGAACTCGGGACCCAACACGAACTCAGCGAATATTCGTCGCGGCGCGTGGACATGGAAGTCAAGCGTCTGGTGCTCGACGCCCAGGATCAGGCCACCCGCATCGTAACCGAGCACCGGGATGGTCTGGAGCGGCTCGCCAGGGCCCTGCTCGAGAAGGAGACGCTCGACGGTACCGAGATCGACGCGATCCTGGTCAACGAGGTGCTGGTGCCGTCGCCCGAACCGGGACAAGCGCCGTGAACGCCCCCCGCGCCCTGGTGCAGACCCTGGCCAAATGGCTGATCTCCCTGGCCATCGGCGTGCTCTTCATCTGGCTGTCCACCCGGGAATGGCCCATCGACCGCCTGTTTGCCGGCGGTTTGCGCATCGAACACGGAAGCCTGGCCACGGATGCGTGGTCGGTGCACCTCGGCTGGCTTTTGGCCTACTTCCTGACTCTCGTATCCCTGCACGTATTCCGGGTGTGGCGCTGGCAGCCCCTGCTCAAGCCCTTGAAGAACTGCGGTTTCTGGCAACTCAACCGCGTGTGCTCGGTGGGCTTCATGGCCATGTTCGTGCTGCCGATGCGCGTGGGCGAGTTCGTGCGGCCCGTGCTCCTGGCCAGCGAGACCGGGCTGTCCAAGTCGGCGCTGCTGGCTACGATCGTGGTCGAACGGGTGATGGACGGGGTGATGGTGGCTGGTTTCCTGGCGATCGCGCTGCTGTTTCTGCCCGCAGAAAATCTGGCCGCCTACACCGAGATTCGCATCGGGACCTATCTGGCCCTGGCGGTGTTCGGTGGCCTGGTGATCGCGTTGTTTCTGATGTTTGCGTTCCGCGCGCCATTGTCCGTGAGCATTCACAAGCTTTTGTCCCGCACGCATCAGCGCCGCGCCACGGCACTGGTGGTCGGGCTGCTTGACCGATTCCTGGCCGGGCTGTCCATCCTGCCTGACTGGCGAAACTTCCTGCTGTTCGTATTTCTTTCCCTCTTCTACTGGCTGTCGAACGGATTCGGCCTGTTCATCCTGGCGCACGGCTTCGGGCTGGACATTCCGGTGATCGGTGCGTTCGCCATGATGGCTGCAGTCGTGGTCGGCATGATGATCCCGAATGCGCCCGCCAACGTCGGATCGTTCTGGTACTTCTTGCTCAAGCCCGTGGAGCTCTACGGAGTGACCGCGGGCAACCCGGCGGCCCTGGCGTATGCCTTGGTCGTTTGGACCATGCAGTTGGTGCAGTTGCTGCTGTTTGCCGCGTACTTCCTGATGCGGGGACAGGTATCGTTCCGGTCGGCCTTCGTGATCAGCGGTTCGGCCTTGCAGGAAGAGGCCACAAGCTGAGCCCCGTCTTGGCATCGGGTTCGCGCACCGGGTCCGCGCCACCCAGCACCGAAATGGCCAGTTCCATCGCGAACACACGGCATCCCGGCATGACGTGACCACCGTGGGCATGACCATCCGAATCCGCCAGGGTGGCATGCAGATGCACGAATGGCTCGCCGTCCTTGATGCTGATGTTGCCCTGTACCACCAGGGCTTCGGTGAAGCGTTCGAAGTCGTGGCGGAGATACGCGGCCGTCGCTTCATCGTAATAGCCCAGGACCGCCCGGTCGAATGCGCCGATGCCCTGGATCCACGCCGCCCGAATCGAGCGCGTCCGGGCCAGTGCCGTGAGGGTTTCAACCAGGTCGTCGCCGCGGTCGAGGCGGGTCAAGAAGACGTGGGTAACAGGTCGCTCGATCATCGAATGCCCTCCATTTGCTGCAATGAAACTCAAGCCCTCGGGTGCGCCCTCCGATAGACCTGCATCAGATGCTTCCGTGATACGTGGGTGTAGATCTCGGTCGTGCTGATGTCCGCATGTCCGAGCATCTCCTGGACCGTGCGCAGATCCGCCCCGTGTTCGATCAAGTCCGTGGCAAACGAGTGCCTGAGGGCGTGCGGAGACAGATGGTGGCGCACCTCGGCCAAGATCCCGTAATTCTTTAGGTTCTTGAAGAAGCCCTGTCGCGTGAGGACCGTTCCGCGTGCGGTGACGAACAAGGCGTCGCGTCGTCGCCCGGACAAGGCCACCTTGCGCAGCAGCAACGGCCTTCCATGCCGAAGATAGGCTTCGACCGCGCCCACGCACGCCTCGGAAATCGGTACCACCCGTTCCTTGTTGCCCTTGCCCCGTGCCCGCACGAAACCCTGCACCAGATTGACGTCGATCACCGTGAGTCCGAGGGCCTCCGAAATTCGCAAACCGGACCCGTACAGCAGTTCCAGGATGGCCCGATCCCGCAATCCCATCGGGGTCTCGGCCGACGGCGCCGACATCAGCCGCGCGGTCTCGTCCTCGCCCAGGGTATCGGGCAATGCGCGCTGATAGCGCGGAATGTCCACGTCCTCGGTCGGGTCGTCGGTGATCGAGCCGACCTCCCGGGCATGCCGGAAGAACTGGCGCAAGGTCACGGTCGACAGGGCCAGGGTGCGCTGCGACAGTCTCTTTGCTCGCAGCCACTGCAGAAACGCCTCGACATCCTTCCCCAGCACCTGGTCTGGACCCTTGCCCGGCCGCTGCGAAGCGAGCCAGTTCTGGAAGCGGGCCAAGACCCGCGAATAGGTGTCGACCGTGCGCTCCGAAAGTCCACGTTGCACCCGCAGATGGAAGATGAACGCATCGATGGCCCGGTCCATGAACGACCTCCCAAGGCCGAGTCTAACCCGGGGCGGGCTCGATGGGTAAGTCGCGGCCAGCGTGTTGCAGTGCCCTGGCATGCTTGCTCGTCACCTGGGCCGACAAGGTGACGCCGGACCTTTGCCCCAGGATATCGAGCAGGGCCGAGGCCTCGACCGACCGCTCGTCCTCGACCTCGACCTCGTAGTCCCGCGTGGCATCCGCATAGCAGGTTTCGTCCAACTCGATCACGAAGCCGTCGTATTCGTGCACGTCCCGCCACGTGACCGACCACGTCTGGATGCGCGGGTGCGTCTGCAACACCACATCTTGCAAGCTCCCGAAATCGGGCTCCAGATGAATCGCAACCCCAGACGTTCCCAACATCCACGCCATGGCATCGCGGGCCGGCAGATACTGTTCGATCTCGGTGGCGGCAAATACGTCATGGTGGCGGTGACGCCCGGACTTCGCCGTGAGACAAGCCTGGGCCTGAAGGGCCAGCAGACGTTCGACCATGACCGCCAGATCCCCGTCGACCACGAACGCGTCACGGGCAGGTTGATCGGACACGTCGGCCACCCAGCGCAGGCGTACCGAAACGTCCGGATCCACCGGCGCGGGCAGCGACAGATAGACGTTCAACTGCACCAACCGTTCCGCGGGCCCGGGCAGCAGGGACGCAAATCGTTGCAGGTCGGCAATGCCCGCAACGATCCGCTTGACCTCGGTTTCTACCGTTGTGCTCATCTTTGCCCTCACTGACCGTCCATCCACGCCATCAGAAGCCAGGTCGCTGCCGCCGATGCCAGCACCACCAGGAACAACAGTCCCCATCGGCCCAAACGTCGCCACCGCCAAACGGTCGTGTGCCGCACCGAAGAGGCAACCCGGGCATCCCCCGGATCCACCCCGACCGTTGCCTCGCCCTTCACCTGCAACAAAAGGTTGCGTGCAGCCGTCGCATCCGAGGGACGGTCCTCGGGCTTTTTGGCCAGCAGGCATTCAACGGCATCGCAAAGGGCAGGGGGCAGGCCCGGGTGCCGCTCGCACAGTGGCACCGGCATTGCGGTCATATGCTGATCGGCCACATCCACGATCGAGTCGCCGGCAAATGGGGGGGCGCCGGCGAGCATCTGGTACATGACCACGCCCAGGGAATAGAGGTCCGACCGCCCATCGAGCTCCAGACCCTGGATCTGTTCGGGCGACATGTACTCGGGCGTGCCGAAAACCATGCCGGTCACGGTCTTGAAGCTTCCTTCGCCGTTCGATTCGGCGTCACGCAACTTCGCGATTCCGAAGTCCAGGACCTTCACGAACTCCGGATCCGAGCGCAGCTTCAGGATCATGATGTTTTCGGGCTTCAGGTCCCGATGCACGATCCCATTGCCATGCGCCTCCTCGAGCGCATCGAGCACTTGCACGGCGATGTGCACAGCCCGTTCCCAGGGCAAGCGTCGTTCTTCGAACAAGAGCGTACACAGGTCCCGTCCCGCCAGGTATTCCATGACAATGTACAACAAGCCATCCTCGGTCTGACCGAAGTCCTGGACTGCGATGCAGTTCGGATGGCTGAGGCGGGAGGCCGCACGCGCCTCCCGGTGGAAGCGCAGCACCTGGCTTTCATCGCCGAGCAGGTGCCGGTGAAGCACCTTGATGGCCACGGCCCTGGCGAGCTCATCATGCGCGGCCTTGTAGATGCATCCCATGGCCCCGGTACCGATCCGCTCCTGGATCCGATAGCGATCCGCGATCACGCGACCGATCAGGGGGTCCGCCAAGGCCGGGGCCGCGCCGCCGGGCAGCCGTTCCCCGCACGACGTGCAGAAACGGCGGCCCATGATCGCAGGGGCCCCGCACCGAGGGCAGGAAACGCTGTTCGCAGAGTCATCCATGGCTTGCCTATTATAGCCCCCGATGCTAGCATCTCAACGGTTTCTTGGGCGCCACTCGATGAATGCCACGTCCACGCGAACACCGTTGTTCCCCATGGTTACGTGTCCGCATTGCGGGGACGAAAACCCACCCCGCTATGCCTACTGCTTGACCTGCGGTGAGCGAATGGCCCTGGAAGTCTTGACTCCCCTGCCTGATCCACCAGCACCCGTCGCGGGAACCACGTTGTTTCGAATCGACGAAGACGGGCACGTGCGTGGCGAATTCCCCCTGTCGGCAGGAAGGCACGTGATTGGTCGAGGGGCCTTGCTCAACACGATCGAGGACCCATGGCTGGAAGAAGAACACGCGCTGATCGACATCACGCCCGACGGATGCCGCATTTACGATCTGAAGGGTCCCCACGGCACGTTCGTAGGCGTCCGTGACTCGGCCGTGCTTCGAAGCGAGGACCGTTTTCGCATCGGCGGTGCCCTGTTCGCGATCGAACTGTCCCGAGCCGACGTTGAGGCCAGGCTCCCCCTCGAGGCGGCCGCGGCGACGGGCATCGAAATGCCGGCCTGGGGGCGACTGGTGCGCCTGGGTCCCGATGACGTTGTCTTGGAGGCAACGCGTCTGGTGGCCTACGAAGTCACGATCGGGCGCACCGTCGGCGACATCCGACTGCCCGACGACCCGTTCGTGTCCTCGCCGCATGCCGTCCTTTCTCCGGATGGGGATCAGGCCGTGCTGCGTGATGTGAGCAGCCACGGAGGCTGCTATGTGCGCATCCGTGAACCGGTCGTCTTGCGCGATGGGGACCGCATGGTCATGGGACATCAGGTATTCCTGATGCGACAGGCCAGGGAACCTTAGGAAGAGGTAGGCATGCAACAGGCTGCGGGTCAGGGACAGGACGATCAGAGAAAGAACGAGCGAATCGACTTCGAGATCGCGATCGACGTGCAGTCCGACGACAACTTCTTCGCCGGCATCACGATGAACATCAGTTCCGGTGGCCTGTTCATCGCAACCGACCGTCCGCTGCCGGTGGGTCAGGTCATCCGGATACGTTTCACGGTCTTGACCCTGCACGAACAGGTGGAAAGCCGGGCCGTGGTTCGGTGGGTCCGCGGCCCTGACGCGGGGGACCGCGACCTTCCAACAGGCATGGGCGTGCAGTTCTTGGACCTTCCACCCCATGTGATCCAGGCGGTCGACGCTTTCATCCGCGATCGTCGTCAGGCCATCTTCTTCGATCGCTAGCCAATTTCGGTGTCTTTGATCATGCCCTGTTGCCGAAGGAACCGTTCGACGGTCAGGTTGACGAGGTCGGGTTGCTCGAGGGGTAGCGAATGCGTGGCCCGCTCGACCTGCACGAGCTCCGCGTTCGGCAATGCCTCGTAAAGTTCCTCGGACAGGAAGAACGGGGTGAACGTATCGTCTTCGCCCCCGAAGATCAGGGTCGGCTGCCGCACGGACGCGAGGAACGGTCGCGTGTCGTGTTCTGCGGCGTCGCCGACCAGGGCCAGGAACAATTCCAGGTCCAGGGTCGCCAGATGATCGAGATACGGCAGGAACTGCTTTTGATCCACCAGACGTCCGTTGAGTTCCGTCAACGTGGCCATGAGATACACGAACTGCGTGGGCACGATCTGCCGCCACAACCGGGCCATCCACCGCTTCCGGTGAGTCACCAGATGGTACAGAAGGGGCAGGGCCGAACGCATGATCGTGTTGCCGTGGAACGAATCGAGCATGCGCCCCCAGGTGCCGTTCATCAGGACCAGGGACGAGACCCGCTCGGGCCATCGGTGCGCTGCATCCAGCAGGATCTGGACGCCCATGCTGTAACCCACGTGTGCGGCCTGATGGATCGACAGATGATCCATCACACGTTCGAGGTCCCGAAGGCAGTCTTCCACGGACAGGTGAGCCTGCTCGATCGGAATCCCGGACAGTCCGTGGCCACGGTACGACCATCGCACCACGTGGAACCATCGCGACAGATAGCGGATCAGTGGAACCAGATAGGTGCCGTTGCAAGCGATGCCGTCGGTGAACACCACGGCCGGCCCATCCGGATCGCCATAGGTGTCGAACGCGATCAGCGTGCCGTCCCAGGCGCGAACGAAACCCTCGCGAATCGGTCGGGGCGGATTGGCCGCAGCCAGACGGTGGCGTCGTCCAACCGGTCGTCTGATGGCCCCGAGTACCGCCATAATCGCCCTTCTCCCAGCCGCATCATTCGGGCCGCTTTCATTATGCGAGCCCCCCCCCGAAAGTCAAATTCGCCCGAGGTCCCCGCAACCTCGCACGCATACTTGACATCCCGTGCCAACAATGGCACTAGAAGTGTTCATTCGTGCGATCTGGCGTGGCGCGCTGCGGCACGTCGACTTGAAGGGAGGAAATGATGACCCCGTTGTGGAAACGTGACCTAGGCCGCGCCATCGGCCTGCTCGGGCGGATGGCGACTGCGGTTGCCGCATCCCTGGCCTTGCTGCCGCAGGCGCTTGCGGGCGAGGCGGATCTGAATGTTCCGTCGCTGTCGCAGGTCCAGTTCCTCGGTGGGGTCGGGGGTGACACGCTCCTGCTCGTCGGCCTGGCCGTCTGCCTTCTGGGCATGGTGTTCGGACTCGTCATGTACGTGCGCCTGAAGAAGCTGCCCGTCCATCGCTCGATGGCCGACATCTCGAGCCTGATCTACGAAACGTGCAAGACCTACCTGCTTACCCAGGGCAAGTTCCTGGCCATCCTGTGGTCGTTCATCGCGATCATCATGGTGGTGTACTTCGGCTGGCTCAAGCCCATCGACCCGGTGCACTCGCACATCCCGGTCTGGGCCAGCGTGTCGATTATCGTCATCTTCAGCATCATCGGGATCCTCGGCAGCTACGGCGTGGCTTGGTTCGGCATCCGGATCAACACCTTCGCCAATTCCCGAACCGCGTTTGCAAGCCTGCGGGGCAAGCCGTTCCCGGTGTATTCCATTCCGGCCAGTTCCGGGATGTCGATCGGCATGCTGCTCATCTCGGTCGAACTGATCATCATGCTGGCCATCCTGCTGTTCGTGCCGGGCCAACTCGCAGGCGCCTGTTTCATCGGGTTCGCGATCGGCGAATCGCTGGGTGCGGCGGCACTGCGCATCGCGGGCGGCATCTTTACGAAGATCGCGGACATCGGTTCCGACCTGATGAAGATCGTGTTCAAGATCAAAGAGGACGACGCACGCAACCCCGGGGTCATTGCGGACTGCACCGGCGACAATGCCGGCGATTCGGTCGGCCCGACCGCCGACGGGTTCGAAACCTACGGCGTGACCGGCGTGGCACTGATCACGTTCATCCTTCTGGCCGTCACCAAGGCAGGCTCGCCCGAAGCCAACGCCACCATCCAGGTGCAATTGCTCGTATGGATCTTCGTGATGCGCGTCCTGATGATCATCACCTCCGCGGTGTCGTATTTCGCCAATGACTTCGTGGCACGGATGCGATTTCTGCAGGCCGACAAAATGGACTTCGAACAGCCCCTGACCTCGCTGGTCTGGCTGACCTCAATCGTGTCGATCGGCATGACCTTCCTGGCTTCGTGGCTGCTGATCCCGGATCTTGGCGGCAACACGACCATGTGGTGGAAGCTCGCCAGCATCATCTCGTGCGGCACCATCGCGGGCGCCCTGATCCCCGAACTCGTGAAGGTCTTCACCTCGACCAAGTCCGGCCATGTGCGCGAGGTGCTTACGGCCTCGAAAGAAGGCGGGCCCTCGCTCAACATCCTGTCGGGCTTCGTGGCCGGCAATTTCAGTGCCTACTGGATGGGCATCACCATCGTGGGTCTCATGGCCATCGCCTATGGCATCGGTACCCTCGGGTTGCACGACCTGATGCACGCGGAGTCCGTGTTCGCGTTCGGTCTGGTGGCCTTCGGGTTCCTGGGCATGGGCCCGGTGACCATCGCGGTGGACAGTTACGGACCGGTGACCGACAACGCGCAGTCCGTGTTCGAACTCTCGACGATCGAGACCCTGCCCAACGCACCGGCCGAAATTGAGCGCGACTTCGGATTCACGCCCGACTTCACGCGCGCCAAGGAACACCTCGAAGAAGGCGATGGGGCAGGCAACACGTTCAAGGCCACGGCCAAGCCCGTGCTGATCGGAACCGCGGTGGTGGGCGCCACGGCCCTGATCTTCTCGATCATCCAGATGCTTGGTGCCGGCTACGGCCCGGAGGTCGTCGAGAGGGCATTGTCGATCCTGAACCCCCGCTTCCTGCTGGGCCTGATCCTCGGCGGGGCCATCATCTACTGGTTCACCGGGGCCGCCACCCAGGCCGTGACCACGGGTGCCCACCGGGCCGTGGCCTTCATCAAGAAGCACATCCATCTGGACAGCGGGGCCGAGCGCGCCTCGGTCACGGACAGCAAGAAGGTCGTTGAAATCTGCACCCAGTATGCCCAGAAGGGCATGTTCAATATCTTCCTGGCCGTGTTCTTCAGCGCCCTGGCGTTCGCATTCCTGGACCCGTTCATGTTCATCGGCTATCTGATCTCGATCGCGATCTTCGGCTTGTATCAGGCCATCTTCATGGCCAATGCGGGCGGGGCCTGGGACAATGCCAAGAAGATCGCCGAGACCGAACTCAAGGCCAAGGGCACGCCTCTGCACGACGCGACGGTCGTGGGCGACACCGTGGGTGACCCCTTCAAGGACACCTCTTCGGTGGCCATGAACCCGGTGATCAAGTTCACCACCCTGTTCGGGGTGCTCGCCGTGGAACTGGCCGAAAAGATCCGCCATCCGGACGTCGCGAACTTCGGGGTGGTCGAAAACACCCTGCCCACCGTACTGGCCGCCTGCTTCTTCGCGGTGTCCGTGGTCTTCGTGTGGCGCTCGTTCTACGGCATGCGGATCAAGGCGGACTAGAAAGCCCTGGCGTGCGGCGCTAGATCGGGTCGTCGCTTCCGGTGGAATACACCACATCACCCACGTGAACCTGCGGTGTTCCCGAAGCCCGAAGATATTGCAGATCCGCCATCTCGGTGGTCAGCCGTGCGTAACCCCAGGCGGAACCGGCCTCCCCGTCAGAATGTCGCGCAAGCTGCGCACCCAGGGCCCGATTGGCACGCGGCATGCGCCGACGCAGTTCCCCTTCCCGCAGCCACGGGGGCACCTCGTCGCTCAGGCCCGCGAGCACGGCAGCAGGGTCCGCGGGAATCTGCGGGCGAACCGGGTCCGAAAGCCATACGAGCAGCGATGCCATGGTGCGCCGCCCGCCCTGATCCGCCCCCCACAGCACGCCCCGGGCCAACAGCAGGCCGAACACGCCGATCGAGAAGCCCATGGGCACGAATACCAGGAGCATGCGCAACGTGGGGCTTGCGGCCGACAGGGTCAGGACCCCAAGCACGATCGCGCCGAGCAGATTAACGAACGAAAAGCCCATCACCAGCAGGGCTGCCGGCGTGTCATGCGCCAGGGCCCAGGACGCGGCCTCGACGCGCGCAAAGGCGTCGGGCTCAGGCGCATCGTTCTTCACATCCGCTGCCCCTTCGACATCGGTGCGCAGCAGGCTGCGGAAGTCGTAAACGATGCTGCCCCCGTCGGTCACCAGCACATCCGCCCCATATTGGGCGTACAGACGCGACACCTCGACGTCGGCCGAAGCCAGGTCACCGCCGAACAGCCAGACCCAGTCACTGGCGCCCGCGAAGCCGTTACAGGCCACGACGTGGCGCAAGAACGCCCGATCCCGGTCCCGCCCCTCAACCATACGGGCGCCTTTACCGAACACGAACGCGAAGATCCGGTCCTGCCAGGGACGCCCCGCTGCCCGCCGGGCCAGGGTCGCGAGCGAAAACCCCAGCCACCGCGATGCACCATCCGCCCCTGCCTCGGACCCGGCTTGATCGGAGGTGTCGCTTTGGGGGTGCAAGACGGCCTGCACCGGGTCTTCGCGACGGCGCACCAGGTCCAAAGCCATTCCCCCGAGCAGCTTCAGGAACTCCTTGATCGGGGTCGAAAACTCGGACAGGCCCTGGCCTCGGGTCAGCATGGCGATGAAGAACAGGATATAGATAGTGCCGTAGATCAGGAGGATACCCAGAAATCCGAGTCTGAACAGAAATCGGGCCACGGCCTGGGCCCCGTGCCCGACGGCTCGTGCGATCGCCCCCAAACGCTCCTGAACGGTGATGCGGGCCTGTGCCTCGGGCCCGAAGTCGTAGAGGATCTCGCCGCTCTGCGTGACCTTCAGCACGCATCGAAAGCGGCGAATCAAACTGCGCAGGGCCGGTTCCGCCTCGGTTTTCGGCAGCCCCGTCGCCGCCATCAACTGGCCCAGGGACAAGCTCCCTGGTGACTTGCGCACCACCTCGAACAGGGACATTTCGGCCTTGGTCATCTGTGGCTCCTTCGGAACGTCGCGAACTTGCATTCCGTCCGCCAAAATTCTATAACGCAGTCGTGGGTTTTGCGAGAGGCGGGCACGTGCGGGTTGCGGTACCAACGGATGATGGCAGACACGTGGCACGCCGCTTCGGCCGGGCACGGGCGTTTGTGGTCACCGACGTGGACCAGGGACAGATTGCACCTTCGGATGTGCGTCCGAACCCGATGAGCGCCACCTCGGACCCGCCGCCCAAGACCCGTTTCCGGGCGTCCCACAAGACTTTCCGACCCCATCGCCACCAGATGCTCTTGGACCTTTTGGCAGACTGCCGTTCGGTGATCGTGTACGGCATCAGCGAACCCCTGCGCCACCTTCTATTCAGTCGCGGCATCGAGGTGGTCTTCACCTCCGAGGAACTGGTGGACCGCGTGCTGGCGCTGTTCTCGGTCGGTGCTCTCCGGGATGAATCGCGCAGCGATGAAGCCCCACTCGATGATGGCTCCGACGGGTGGGATGCCACGCGATTCGGAACCGGGGACGACTACGACGCGTGAACATGTCGAACGCAGCCGTCGAACTGCGGGATGTAGATCAATCCTTTGCGGGCCGCAAGGTGCTGGATGGGTGTGCCTTGCGCCTCGAGGCCGGCCGGATCCACGGACTGATCGGGCGCGGAGGCTCGGGCAAGACGCTGCTCACCCGCGTGATCTCGACCCTGCTGCGCCCGGACGCCGGGATCGTGCGTCTGTTCGGTCGCGAGGTGGACTGGGATGACGATGACCTCGTCCGGTCGCTCCGGGCAGGGATCGGCATGCAGTTCCAGAACATCGCCCTGTTCGACTTTCTCGACGTCTTCAACAACGTGCTGTTTCCCCTCCGGGCTCGAAAAGGAGATGCGCCTCTCGAAGACTCGGAAGAACGCGTGATGGGAGCCCTTGCCGCGGTCGGTCTGGCCGCTGCAGCGCGGCACCAGGTGTCCGAGCTGTCGGGGGGAATGCAGAGGCGCGTGGCCATCGCGCGCGCCCTGGTCACCGGGGCCGAACTTCTGATCCTCGATGACCCCACGGGCGGTCTGGACCCGGTCACGTCGTCACGCACCTTCGATCTGATCGCCCACATCCACGAACAACAGCGCAAGACCATTCTGGTCGTTTCGCACGACCTCGACCGTCTGGAGAGGATCTGCGATCGCTACCACGTGCTCGATTCCGGCCGGATCCTGTTTTCGGGGACCTTGGACGAGGGCAGGGGGTCGGCCAATCCGGGCGTTTCGGGATTGTTGACGGGGTACACGGCATGAACGCGGGACTCGCCAACGTCGGCCGCGCATGGCTGGACCTTTGCACCACCGTGGGGGGTCTGGGACGCCTGCAGTGGGCGATCTTCCAGGCCATGTTCCCGCCCCGCTTCGACTACGACGAAACCTTGCGGCAGTTCTACAAGGTCGGGGTTCAGAGCCTGCCCGTGGTGATCGTGACCGCACTGTTCACCGGGGCCATCATGGTGGTTGGTGGCGGAACCGCGGTGCGCAATACGGGGGCCACCTCCCTGGTCGGGTGGGTCGCGGGAACGGCGGTGCTGGCCGAGGTCGGCCCGGTCCTGATCGGCCTCATGTTCTCGGGGCGGGTCGGGGCCAACAACACCGCGGAACTCGGCACCATGAGCGTGACCGATCAGGTCAATGCCCTGCGGGTTCTGGGGCTGGACCCGATCGGGTATCTCGTGGTGCCACGCTTCGTGTCGATGATTGTGATGCTGGGCCTGCTCACCTGCATCGGGGACCTGTTCGCCCTGACCGGGGGGGCCATTACGTGCCAGTTCCTGCTCGACATCGACATGCGGGTCTACTGGCAATCGGTGATGGACAGCCACTTGATCAACGAGTTCGTCATGGGCATCGTCAAGGGCGTGGCCTTCGGTTGGAGCATCTCGGTGGTGTCTTGCTACTATGGGATGAACGTGTCAGGAGGGGCCGAGGGCGTTGGCCGAGCGGTCAACAACTCGGTGGTTGCGGCCGCCATCGGCATCTTCGTGGTGAACTACCTCATTACGTCGGTGTGGCTGTGAGCAGCGGGATGAAGTCAGTGATTGGGAACCTCCCGTTCATGGACCTTCCAGGAAGGTACGCCAACCTGCTGGGGCAGACCCTGCGTGCGCTGTTTCGAAGCCCTCCGTCGCGCACCGTGCTGCTCGATCAGATGCACAATGTGGGCAACCGCTCGATCCTGTTCATCACCGTGACCATCGGATTTCTGGGGTTCATGCTCGTGTACGAGGCGTGCATCAACGCCCTCAAGGTCATTCCCGAGCTGTCGGGCGTTGGAGGCCTTTTCATTTCGACCTTCGTCAGCGAGTTCGGCCCCACGATCACGGCCCTGATGATCGCGATCCGGGTGGGCAGCGGCATCGCGGCCGAACTCGGGTCCATGAAGGTCACCGACCAGCTCGACGCGATGCGACTGACCAATACCGACCCCGTGGAATACGTGCTTGCCCCCCGTTTCGTGGCCACGTCGATCATGACCGTGGTCTTGTCGATTTACGCGGTGGCCGTGGGCACGGCAGCGGGCATGCTGGTCGCGGCCACCCGGTTCCAGATCAATCCCAAGACCTTCCTGACGCTGCGCAACGTGGACTGGGCCGACTTTGGCACGGGTCTGACCAAGGCCGTAGCCTACGGGATCGTCATCCCGATCATTGCCGCGGAGTCCGGATTCCGCACCGAGGGCGGCTCGGAAGGGGTAGGGTGGGCCACGACCCGCGCCGTGGTCAACACATCGTTCGCAGTGATCATGCTCGATTTCGTGATTGGTTCGATCTTCTATCTCGTGACGTGAGGGCCCGGTGTTCGAGTTTCGCGAAGTCAGCAAGGCCTTTGGGGACCATCCGGTATTCTCGCGCCTCTCGCTGACCCTGCACGACCGTGAAATCACCTACATCATCGGCAGCAGCGGCACGGGCAAGAGCGTGTTGATCAAGCTCGGACTCGGACTCATCCACCCCGACGAGGGCCGGATCCTCGTGGACGGACAGGACGTCACGGACCTCTCCGAGGCGGCATGGCGCCCGATTCGCAAGCGTAACGTCCTGGTGTTTCAGCATTCCACCCTCTTCGATTCCATGACCCTGCGCGAGAACGTGGCCCTGCCGCTGCGGCGACATGCAGGGCTGTCCCGCCAGGCCGCACTCGATCACGCGGTCGAATACCTCGAACTCATGCAGATGGCCGATCAGGCCGATCGGATGCCGCAGGAGATCGGCCCTTCCGAACGCAAACGGGCGGCCATTGCGCGCGCCCTGGCCTTGTCTCCGCAGTGCGCGATCCTTGACGAACCGACCACCGGTCTGGACGTGCTGACCGCAGCCTCGGTCGACGAGGTGATCGTCCGCCTCGGGCGCGTCCTGGGCAAAACCGTCATCGTGGTGTCGCACGACATCCGCTCGATCTTCGGCGTTGCGGACCGCATCATCTTTTTGTATAAGGGGCAAGTGCATCTGGATGGCAGCCCGGGCGACTTTCGGAAGTCGACGGACCCCGTGGTTCGCCAGTTCGTCAATGGGGATGCATCCGGCCCGATGGAGACCTGATCAATGGCAGGGCGCGTCAAGAAAGTCGAGGTCAAGGTCGGGGCCTTGATCCTGCTGGCCGTGGGCCTGCTGATCGGATTCCTGGTACTGCTGGGCGATTTCAGTTGTGCGCCCCAGGCGGTTCTGTACGCGGATTTCCCGACCAGCGCGGACCTGAAGATCGGCGCCCCGGTCAAGGTCACAGGAGTGACCATCGGCAAGGTGACGGCCGTGGAGTTGTGGGGCGGGCGTCCGGATCCGGCGCACGACGGCAAGCGGGTCGACGTGCGCGTCCAGATGAAGTTGACCGCAGACTCGCTGAATCTTCTGCGGGCCGACAGCCGGTTCTATATCACAACCCTGGGGCTGCTCGGCGAACGCTACATCGAGATCGACCCCGGGACTCCGCAGGCCCCTGCGGTTCAGGCCGGCCAGGTCCTCGATGGCATCGGGCCGATGCGGATGGAACTGGTGGGTGCGGATGCCTCGAAGCTGATCGGGGACCTCACGGTGCTCGTCAAGGACAATCGGGGGGACATCAACGGCCTGATTCATCATTCCCGCAATGCGGTGCAGCAGATCGACGAACTGCTCGTCACCAACAAAGCAACGATTCAAGAAATTATCGTCAACACTAATGAATCATTGACTTCCATACGCCACCTCACAGCCCAGATTGAACGGGCCATCGGCAACGGCGACGACGTGGGCCACATCCTGGCATCCCTGCGCGTGGTCAGCGAGCGTCTCGAGGAGGCGTCCCCCGCGCTCAAGGTCATGGCCGGGATCCTGAACAAGGCCGACAAGGGTGTCGGCGAGGTGACGACCATCCTGGCCACGGCGCGCCAGATTGTGACCGATGCCCAGCAGGACGTCGGGGCAACGCTCAAGAATGCCCGTCAGATCACGGAAGCGGTCCGCGACGGCCGTGGCAGCATCGGGGCCTTCGTGGCCGATCGCGAACTCTACGACAACGTCGTGGAAATGCTCAAGGACCTCAAGCGCCATCCCTGGAAGTTCCTGTGGAAAGAATGATCGGCCAGAGTCCGAGACGTCGGACATGGTTCGCAACGCTGACGGCGGTGGGCACGCTCGCGCTGCTGTCCTCTTCGGCATTCGCAGTTCCCGATGCCAGCCACAGCCCCTTGACCATGCTCGAGCGCATCGCGTTCGCGGACCGTCTGGCTCGGGGCGGCCGCCTCGGTCAGGCTTTCGCGGGCTATCTCGTGGTGCTCAAGGACTACCCGACGTGGTGGCTGCCCATGCTCAAGGCGGGCGTGACGGCCCGAGCCATGCGCATGCCGCCGGACACCGTGCGGGAACTGGTGTCACGGGCCATGGGCCTGTCCCCGGAAGGCCCTTATGCGGGCCTGATCGCCATGCTGCTCGGGCTCGAGGCCGGGCAACCGCCTCCTGCACTTCCAGGCGACCATGCGTTGCCCGGCGTAGAGAACCTGCCCGGGGACAAAAGGGACCTGATCCGCGACCGGCAGGACTTTGCTCGGGCCCTGCAGGCCGAACGGTCGGACAGCCGGGTCGAAGCCAAGGCCCTCTATCGCGAACTCATCCAACGACGTCCGACGTTCGTGGCGGCACGAGTCCGGCTGGCCCGGATGCTCTTCGCCGATGGTGCGTCGGACGAGGCGAGAGGCCTGTTGATGAACACCCGCGCCACGTCCCTCTTACCGGCGCGGATTCAGGCGATGAGCCGACGATGAACAAAGACTTCAAACAAAGATGCGTCGAGCGTGTGAAGAACGCAAAAATATTGTTGACGACCTCGCCCGACCCTTATAAGAATAGATGGGCTCGATGGATCCCGCAGGTTGGGACCTCGATGCAGGCGCCTCTGTAGAGGATTGCGACGGGAGCTTGCCATGACTGTCGGGTTGATCATTTCGTTGGTGGGCGCTGTGGTTGCCCTGATCGGCACGCTCGCCTTCTCCTGGGTGGACGAAGATGTCGTCAAGTTCGCCGACGTCGTGCTCCATTCGGGCTATGCCTGGTGGACGGGGGTGATCTTCCTGATCACCAGTTTCCTGGGTCTGGGCGCTTGCGTCGCCGGGCTGATCACTCCGCGCAAGAAGCTTTTCGCGATGATTGGCCTCGGGCTTGCCGTGGCCGGGTTCGTGTTCTTCCTGCTGACTCCCTTCCAGGTCCGATCGATGATCGAGCAAATGAAGGCCGGTGGCCTGCTCGACGTGACCACCACCACGGCCATGTCCACGGGATTCATCATGGCGTTTTTGGGCACCCTGGCCATGGTCGTCGGATACGTGTGGACCCTTGGGGCCCAGCCGATCCTCGGACCGGACGATCGCCTTCTGCGCGTGGCGCTGCTGTGGCAGGGCAAGCTGATCAAGGAAACCACGTTCACGGAACATCGCGACATCACGGTCGGCGACGGCGTGAAATCGGATTTCGTTCTTCCGACCAAGGACTTCGGGAAGTCTACGTCCCTGTTCCGGTACGACCACAAAACCGGCTACGATGTGGGGCTGCATCGTGAGATGCAGGGGCGCGTCAGCATCGGCGGCAATGTCACTTCGGTCGCCGAACACGTCAAGAAGCACACGGGCGATGCGCTTGGCACGAACTGGGTGTCGGTCGGCAGCGGCGACTGGGGCGTGATGGAATTCGGGGACGTGGAACTGTTCTTCCAGTTCGTGCGTCCCACCGTGATCGTGGGCCGGCAACGCGCCCTCGCCATGGACCATACGATTGTGGCCGCCATCGTGGGCGCCCTGTTCGTGGTGGCCGCGTTCTTCACCGTGGCCCAGTTCGCGTGGAATCCATTCGGGAACATCGAGCAGCGCAAGGTCGAAAAGCGGCTCATGTCCGTGAACGTGAACGTGCTCGAAGAAAAGGTCGAACAGTTGCTCGAGATCGGCGAAGAAGAGGACACCGTCGGCAAGAAGGCCGAAGGTGAGGAAGGCAAGTTCGGCGACCCGGACAAGGACCCGTCTCTTGAAAGCAAGGTTCCCAAGCGCGAAGGCATGATGGTGTCGAAGATCGACCCCAAGAAGATCGGGCTTGCGAACGTGCTGTCCAACAGCATGAAGTCGGGCGCGATATCGTCGATCCTCAGCGACAACGCGGATGCCTTCGACAACAAGATGGCCGTGGCCATGGCCGGAACCGGCTCCGAACTTTCGATCGGCTACGGGGCCGGCGGCATGGGCTTCAAGGGCACGGGCTCCGGCGGTGGCGGCACCGGGGGCTACGGCCGCATCCACGGGCTGGGTCGGGTCGACACCGGCGGCGGAATGGGCATGCGCGCGGGCCTGGGCAAGAAGGGCACGGGCAAGGTCGGAAAGTTCAGTCCCGGCGGCATGTCGGGTTCCGGCTTCTGTCAGCGCAATGACATCCAGTCCAAGGTGATGCAGCGGGCGGGCGCCATCCGCGCCTGCTACGAGCAGCAGCTCCAGATTCACGAGAATCTCGCCGGCAAGGTGACGGTCCGCTGGACCATCAACCTCGAGGGCGTGGTCGACGGCGCTTCCGTGCTCGACAGCACCCTGGGAAACAGTGCCGTCGAACAGTGCGTGATGCGTGCCATCCGCCGAATCCGGTTCGCGCCACCGGAAGGCGGCGTTTGCGTGGTACAGTGGCCGTTCGTGTTCAACCCGGGCTAGAGGGTCTGGCGCCGTCAACGTGGTTGACTTTGGCGCCGGCCACGGGTACAAGAACAGGGCGGGCCGCCGGTTTGGTTGGGTTCCCCGAGGGCAACTGCGGGGTTGTTTTGGGTCCGAGGCATTGAAATCAGGGAGGGGTTCTCAGATGTTTGAATTCATCGGCGAGGCCTTTGACAAGGGCGGCTTGAACATGTACGTGATCCTCATCACGTTCATCTTCCTGCTGGGCTTGCTGGTCGAACGCATCATCGTTTTGTACTTCCAGTCCAACGTGGACAAGGAAGGCTTCACGAAGGTGCTCACGCGGAACATCCTGGCGGGCGACTTGCGCAACGCGCTCAAGTTGTGCTCGATCTCGAAGTTCCCGCTGGCCAAGATCCTGCAGGCCGGACTGATGAAGGCCAAGGAGTCCGATGCCGAGGTTCAGGCCGCGATGGACGAAGCAGCCCTGCGCGAGATGCCCCGCATCGAGAAGCGCATCGGCTATCTGGCCATGCTCGGTAACGTCGGCGTGCTCATGGGTCTGCTGGGAACCATTCTCGGCCTGATCCGTTCGTTCGGCGCCGTGGCGAATGCCAGTGCCGCAGAAAAGGCGACCGAGCTCGCGAAGGGCATTTCCGAGGCCATGTACAACACGGCCTTTGGTCTGACCGTCGCCATCATCGCGGTCGTGGCGTATGCCTTCATGCAGTCCAAGTCGCAGCACCTGGTCGACGACATCAACGAAACCACGGTGAGCCTGCTGAACCTGATCACGTCCAACCGTGACAAGTTCCAGGGCGAGAAGGCGAACACGCGGGTCGAGGACAACGCCTAGGCCGGCGACAGGTTCCGAAGCGGAATGCGCTTCGGGAAACGACGGAGGAACCCATGGGCGGCGTTTCTGAACCGACCCCAGGAAAGGGGAAGAAGGACCTCAACGTCGAGTTGAACCTGGTCCCCTTCATCGACCTGATGACCGTGTGCGTGACGTTCCTGCTGCTGACCGCGGTCTGGACCCAGACGACCCGGATCAACATCGACCAGTCGGTGGCCAAGCCGCAGCCCAAGCAGGAACAGAAGGAACCGCCCAAGCGTCTGACCATCGTGGTCGACCAGGCCGGCTACACGGTCAAGTGGGCAGATCAGCGCCAGGAGACCTTTCCCAAGGTCGACAGCAACTACAACGAGGTCGCCCTGCGGGAGCATCTCGAGAAGCTGATCAAGGACGAGGCCGAGAAGCTTCCCAAGGATCAGAAGGTCATCGTGGCCCCCGAGGACAAGGTGGCCTACAAGGACATGGTGCAGGTCATGGATGTGTGCATCCGTGTCGGCCTGCCCAACATCATGGTAGCCGATGCCGCATCAGCCATGGCCGGGATGATGTAGGAGGTTTCGATGCCCATTGTCGCACCAGGCTCCCGGATCGGCTCGAGCGTCCGGATGAAGGGCCTGAAAGTCCAGAAGGGGAAGGGCGGCCGCAGCATGCTGGTCTACCTCAACCTGACCCCGATGATCGACATGTTCACGATTCTGGTCGTCTTCCTGCTGATGACCTTCTCGGCAACCGGCGAAATCCTGTTCACCCAGAAGGACATCCAGTTGCCCAGGGCATTTGCGGACAAACCCCTCGAACGCGTGCCGATCATCGGGATCTCGCAGGAAGTCATTCTGGTGGAAGGCGAGAAGGTGATGTTCACCAGCGGCGTCCAGGAAAAGAACTACCCCGACGCCAAGCTGCCCGAGCTCGCCAAGATGCTGAAAACGACTCACGAGCAGTTCATCCACGGCAATCCCATGCCGAGCGACAAGGAACGTGCCGAGCGCTGGATCGAGGAATCGAAGCAGATCATCATCCAGGCTGACCAGGGCGTGCCCTTCGAAGTCATCCGCCTCGTCATGACCACCGCGGCCTTCGAGGGCTATTCCGCGATCAACTTCGCGGTCGTGCCCAAGGGCACGGGAACCTTCGCTGCCGAATAAGCTTCCACTGACCAAGACTGGATTTAGGGAACGCTGCGGAGGATCGTGGGTTCGATGTTGCGGACCACGTGCAGCGGTGCGGACATCATGCGCCCCCCAAGGGTCATCGCGGCCACGGATTCGATGTCCTGGACCAGCGGCGTCACCGACAACGTGCTCTCGTCCCGCACCGACACGGACAGGGTCTTCTCAAGCACCTTGGGCACGTCCGCTGCCGCAAAGATGCCGACGTAGATGTCCTTGACCTGCCGCGTGGGCTCGTCGCGCCCCACGACAATGGTTCCGTCCGACCAGATGGCGTACCCGCCGAGGTCGGGCCCGAAGCTTCGATAGCGAACCACCGGCCCCACGTTCGGCAGGATCTCCTTTTGTCCTTCCTTCACCGGGGCGAGTTGCAGCACCGGCACCCCGTCGACCGAGTCCGCCACGAAGAACAACGCGACCGGGTCGATCGATTCGTCGAACTGCGCCATGGCCCGGGCAAACACCTTGACCCTCGCGGGCACGTTCACACCCCGGACCGGCTGTCCGTGCTCGTCCTCGAACCCGTGAAAGGCGATGCGTGCGCCTGCGGGCACGATCGCTAGGGGCACCCGGATGGTGTCGGTCGGTTCGGTCACCGCACCGTCGAAGAAATCGATTACGAGTTCCTCTTTGCGACCGATGTCCTGCGGGACATCGATGTGATCCTGACAGTCGAGGCTCTCGTGCGTCGCACCGAAGGCCCGTGCCACGAAGCGGCGGGAGTCGGCCCGGGACACGACCTCGCACTCGAACTTGACCCGCGTGCCCGCCATCACGTCGATCGGCCGATAGCTCTGGTTCTCGGTGAGTTCCATGCGCATGAAAGGCTCGTCATCCACGTGCACGATGGTCAGCTTGGGCGTCTCGAAGGCTTCGAGCGAGCGAGCCCCC
>CAYRIB010000004.1:0-1621 GCA_964424165.1 uncultured Myxococcales bacterium
CGATCTACATGCTCACCATGGTCCGCAGGGTGCTGTTCGGGCCGATCACGCACGCACAAAACGCGCAACTGCGCGACACCACTTTGCGGGAGTTCGCTCTTTTGGCGGTGCTGACGGCTTTGGTGTTCGCGATCGGGGTGCAGCCCGACGTGTTCTTGTCGCGTACCCGGGCGAGCGTGCACGAACTGGTGGTTCAGTATCACGGGGCCATCGAGAAGGGCAGGGGGGCGCCATGAACGATGCCATTCTGCTCGCGCCGCTGTGGGTGCTGGTCCTGGCAGGTCTGCTCGTTCTGGTGATGGACCGTTTGCTGTCCGATTCCGGCAGGGGCTTCCTTGGTCATATGGCCATCATGGCCATGCTGGTGTCTGCCGGTCTGGTGGTGGGGCTGTGGGATGAGTCGGCTGCTTTGGTGTCACCCTGGCTGCAGGGGGTCGTGCACCTCGACGGCTTTGTGCGCCTGTTCGCCTTGCTGATCCTGGGTGCGGGCGTGGCCAGCGTGGCGTGCTCGACGCCAGGGGACGCCAACAGCGAGGCGCACGATGGCGGCTACCAGGCGCTCATTTTGTTTGCGGTCACCGGTGCGTTGGTGTTCGTGGCCGCATCCGACTTGATCACGCTGTTTCTGGGACTCGAGGTGATGAGTCTGGCAGTGTACGTTCTGGCCGCCTCGCGCGTCCGTTCGCCGATGTCGGTCGAGGCCGGCTTGAAATACTTTGTGACCGGGGGCGTGGCGGGGGCGTTCTTGCTGCTGGGGACCGCGTTCTTGTACGGGGCCACGGGGTCGCTCGACGTGGCCGAAATCGGGCGATACTGGCTCGAACACGATGTCGTGTCCGCCCCGCTGATGGCACAGGTGGGCATGCTGCTGTGGATCGTGGCCCTGGGGTTCAAGGTTTCGGCCGTGCCTTTCCACATGTGGACTCCGGACGTGTACGAGGGTGCGCCGGTGCCCATCACGCTGTTCATGGCCGGGGCCATCAAGGCCGCGGGCTTCGCGGTCCTGGCGCGGCTGTTGCTGACCGCGTTCCAGGCCCCCGGCTTCATGACGCTCGAACCGGATCTGCCGACCCTGCTCCTGGTGCTGGCCCTGGGCACCATGACCCTGGGAAACCTGCTCGGGGTGCTGCAGACGAGCGTGGTGCGCCTGCTGGCCTATTCGTCGATTGCACATGCGGGACACCTGCTGCTTGGCATGGTCGTGATGCCCGCGCTCACCGATGCGCCCGCCTCGTCGGCCCTGCACCCGAGCGTGCCGTTCCACCTGGTGACCTACGTGGTGGCAAGCATCGGGGCATTCGGGGTCCTGGCGCTCGTTGCCCAAAATCGACGTGACCTGACGACGCTCGATCACCTGGACGGACTGGGTCGAAGGCATCCCCTTCTGGCGTTGGTGCTAGCCGGGAGCGTGCTGTCCTTGGCCGGCGTTCCCCCGACCGCGGGATTTTTGGGCAAGCTCTACGTGTTCCAGGCATTGCTGGCCGCGGACCGGGCCAACCTGCCGTGGGTGATCGTGGCGGTGCTGAACGCGGTCGTGGCGTTGTACTACTATCTGCGAATCCTGGTGCACGTCTACTTCCGGGAACCGCCACCGGATGCCGAGTCGGGCGGGTCTGAAACC
>CAYRIB010000004.1:1721-57019 GCA_964424165.1 uncultured Myxococcales bacterium
GGCGAATACCATGGCAACCTGTACGATGACCGGCAAGCGTGGACTCCGCGGGAACAACGTTTCCCACGCGAACAACCGGACGATCAAGTGGCAGTATCCCAACGTGCAGAGCAAGCGCATCTGGGTCGAGGAACTGGGCAAGTTCGTTCGCCTGAACGTCTCGACGCGCGCGATCCGTACGATCTCCAAGATCGGTCTGGTGGCCTTCGCCCGTAAGCAAGGCATCGACCTCGCGTCGCTCGTGTGCCGTGACTGAGGGGTTTTTTCCCCCAACCATCCCGGCCATTCATTCCGGTTACCGCTCGTTGATCGAAGGATGAATTGTGCGCCGAACTGGCGTAGAATCATTTGAGGTGACGGCCGGATGACGGCCCCGTAAAGAAAGCACATACCGTGTCATTTGCGATCCGAGACATTCGCCCTTCGACCCCCTTCGTGTTTGCACCGCTCGACGGATACAGCGACCTGCCGTGCCGATTGGTCTGTCGGGAACGGGGTGCTGGGCTCTGCTACAGCGAGATGATCCCCGCGATCGCGATCGTGCATCACGGCAGGGACGCGCGGTTGCGCATGAGGAGTGTGCCCGATGACCGGCCGCTGATCGTGCAGCTCGTGGGCAACGACCCTGCGGTCATGGCCGAGGCTGCCCGCATGGTCGAGGCTGGCGGGGCCGACGGCGTGGACCTCAACAGCGGTTGTCCGTCCCGGCGCGTGACTGGAAGCGGGTCCGGGGCCGCGCTGCTGTCCGACCTGCCGCTGCTCGAACGGATCCTCAAGGCCATGCGCGCGGCGATCCGCATCCCCCTGACCCTCAAGGTGCGCCCCGGGCCGACCTCGGCCCAGAACGTGCTGCCCGACTTGGCCAGAATCATCGCGGACACGGGGGTCGAGGCCGTGACCCTGCACCCGCGCAGCCGCAGTCAGGGGTTCTCGGGGCGTTCGGACTGGGCACTGATTCGTGAGTTCAAGCGCATGGTCCAAGTGCCCGTGATCGGAAACGGCGATGTGGTGACTGCGGCCGACGGCATCAACATGATGCGCGAGACCGGCTGTGATGCCGTGATGATCGGCCGCGGGGCCATCGGCAATCCGTGGCTGTTTTCGGGGCTGGTTGCCGCATGGAAGGGCGAGGAAGTCCAGGGACCACCCTCGCGCCGAGACGTGTATCAGACCATCCTCAGGCACTTCGAGCTCACGGTCGACTACCTCGGCGGCGAAACCGAGGTGGCGGGCAAGCGCTTCCGCAGTCACCTGAGCGCCTATGTCCGGGGCATGCCCGGGGCCATCTCGCTGCGGCGGGGCCTCAACAGCGTGGTGTCGAGGGCCTCCCTGCTGGCCGTTTTGTCCCAGGTCTTTGTCGAGATCCCGGGGTCACCCGGGCAGTTCGAGTAGACGCGATGAAACGTCTGCCAGACCCGATCGGTGCCTATGCCATCCTGGATGCGGGCACGCTGCCCGCAGTCGAGTTGATCGAGGCTGCCGGGGAACTCGCGCTGGGAGGGATTGGCATCTTCCAGGTGCGGGCGAAGAACCTGGGCGCGGGTGCGTTCGTCGAACTGGTGAGGGCCGTCCGGATGAACCTTCCGCCGACCGCCTGCCTGATCGTGAACGACCGGGTCGATGTGGCCTTGGCGACCGACGCGGACGGGGTGCACCTCGGGGACGAGGATTTGCCCGTGAGCGTCGCTCGACGGTTGCTGCCCCCCGGGGCCGTGATCGGTTGGTCGACCCATTCGCTGGCGGAAGTGCGGGCGGCCCAAATTCTGGGCTGCGACTATCTGGGCTTTGGCCCGCTGTTTGCGTCCGGAACCAAGGTCACGAATCGGCCCGAGCATGGTCTGCCCGGTCTGGCCCGGGCCTGTGCCGTGTCTGCCCTGCCGATTGTGGGCATTGGTGGCATTGAAATCGAGGCCCTGGCGGGCGTTCGTGCATCCGGTGCGTCGGGGGCCGCCATGATCGCGGCCTTGCTGGTGCCGGGACGCTTTCGAAGGCAGGGGCTTGCGGCGGTCAAGGCCCTGGCGGGCAAGGACTAGAAACGATGCCACAAGAGCGGGCAGGGGATGGCGCGCAAATCAACGAGATCCTTGTTCGGTCGACCGAATATCTGGGTCGTCACGGTTCCTCGAACCCCCGACTCGACGCCGAGATCCTGCTGGCCTACGCCCTTGGTATCCGCAGAATCGATTTGTACCTGAGCCCGGAGCGCCCTCTGAGCTTGCCCGAACTGGATCGGGCGCGAGAACTGGTGCGCCGGCGTGGAAACGGGGAACCGGCGGCCTATCTGGTGGGCCGGCGCGAATTCCACGGTCTGTCGTTCGAAGTGACCCCGGCGGTCCTGATCCCGCGCCCCGAGACCGAGGCTGTGGTCGATGCCGCCCTGGAGGTGCTTGCGCGCGCGAGCGCGATGCGGCCCGTAGTGGCGGACGTGGGCACCGGTAGCGGCGCGATTGCCTGTGCCCTGGCTACCGGATGTCCGGCATCGCGCGTGATGGCCACTGATATCTCGTCCGAGGCCCTGGCTGTGGCGCAACAGAACGTGGATCGTCTGGGCCTTGGCGAGAGGGTGAGCCTCTACCTCGGCGATCTGTTGACCCCGCTGCCCCAGGGTGTGCCGTTGGACCTGGTGGTGTCCAATCCCCCCTACGTGGCGACCGGAGTGGACGATGGATTGTCCCCGGATGTGGCGCAGTGGGAGCCTTGGCTGGCTTTGGATGGCGGACCCGATGGCATGCAGGTCACGGCCCGCCTGATCGTCGAGGCACGCGATCGGCTTCGGCCGGGGGGAAGCCTGGTGTTCGAGGTGGGATCCATCGCTCAGCGCGAACGTGCCGAAGCCTTGTTGCGGGCGGCGGATGGTTTCCAGGACGTGATGCCGTGCCTCGACGTGGCCAAGGTGGTCCGCGGGTTGCGGTGTACCCGGGTCTGAAACGGGCCTGACAAGGCCCCGGAGGCGCAAGTGAACGACGTTGACACGAACATCAGCACCGAACACCGGTGCGGGGTAGTGGCCATTGCGGGGCGACCGAACGTGGGGAAGTCCACGTTGCTCAACGCCCTGCTGCGCGCCAAGGTGGCGATCGTGACCCCCAAGCCCCAGACCACGCGTGACCGCATCCTGGGCATCCTGTCGCGGCCGGGCTACCAGATGCTGTTCCAGGATACGCCCGGGATCCACGTGCCGCACAAGGCACTCAACCGGGCGATGCTCGAGTCCGCGATTGCCACGCTCAAGGACTCGGACGTCATCGTGTTCGTCACCGACGCGATCGAGAAGCCCAACGGACCACTGCGCGATCGCGTGGCACTCGAACGCCTGCACGATGCCCGAAAGCCCGTGATTTTGGTGCTCAACAAGATCGACACCGTGGCGCACCTGAAGCTCTTGCCGGTGATCGATGCCTACCGCAAGGAGTTCGAGTGGCAGGCCATCATTCCGGTGTCGGCCCTCAAGCGGGACGGACTCGATCTGCTGGAACGCGAAATCGCGGGTTGCCTGCCGGTCGGCCCATCGATGTATCCGGACGATGAACTCAGCGATCGCAGCCTGCGATTCATGGCCGCCGAGGCGATCCGTGAACAGGTGATGCTGGCGACGCGCGAGGAGGTCCCCTACTCGACGGCCGTGACCATCGATGGTTTCGAGGAACCAAACCCACCGGCCGCGGTGGTGGTCACGGCGACCATCCACGTGGAGCGTGATTCCCAGAAAGGCATCATCATCGGCCACGGCGGCTCCATGCTGAAGCAGATCGGCACCGAGGCGCGCAAGGCCATCCAGACGCTCGTCGAACGCAAGGTCATGCTCAAGTTGCACGTCCGCGTCGATTCGGACTGGAGCGAAACCGACAAGGGCATCCGCAAGATGGGTTACTAGCCTATAATCAGGTTCGGCTCGATCGCAGGGTGATGTGGATGTCCCTCTCCGGCTTGGCGCGCTGGTCGTTCGGGTTCCTGCTGCTTCTGTTCGCCCTTTATCCGGGCTGTTCGTTCAAGGGTAACTACATCAGCGGACCGATCGGTGGGGATGCGGAATCGCTCGATGCCGAGATCGGACTCGATGTCCTGGAGGATGCGGCCATCTGGGAGTCGTTCGATGCCTTCCTGCCGCACGACGTGGTCATCGGGCCACCGTGCGAAAGCGACGCAAACTGCACGGGCATCTTCGGAACGCTCGAATCCTGCGAAGCAGCCTACTGTGATCCCGCGTCGGGCATGTGCGTTCTGGGCATTCGGCAAAATGGCAGCGCCTGTGATGACAACAATCCCTGCACGGACTCGGACCGTTGCAAGACGGGGGTCTGTGCGGGCGGTCAGAACCTGTGCGAATGCGACGTTGACGCGGACTGTGCGGTTTTCGACGATGCCAACCTGTGCAATGGGCGACTGCATTGCGACCGGTCGGGCGATGTGTTTCGTTGCGAGGTGGACCCGAACAGCCTGATCGCTTGTACCGGCGAGGCCACGGCCGCCTGCCGCGATCTGGTCTGCGATCCCGCAACGGGGCTGTGCATCGAGCAGGACCGCATCTGCCCAGCGCCGAACGCGTGTCAGATGGGGGTTTGCGACCTGCAGACCGACCGGTGCGTGGGCGTCCCCCGGTGCGTGGCCCCGGATCCCTGCCACGAGGCCACTTGCGAGGCGGCAACGGGAACCTGCTTCGTGACCCCGCGGTTGTGCGAGGCGTCGACCCTGTGCCACACGTCGACGTGCCAGATCGAAACCGGGACGTGTGTGGAGCAGCCGCGTGAATGCCCGCAGCCTCCGCCATGTCACGACGCCCTGGGGTGTGACCCTGGCACCGGCATGTGCGTGGTCGTGCGGCAGGTGGATGCAGTCGAGGGGGCGTCGGTGCCGGGAACGTGCGACAATCTGCTCGACGACGACTGCGATGGCCTCACCGACGGGGATGATGCGGACTGCCCGACCGAATAGAGGCGCTCGACCGGCGGGACCTGATGGTCCCGCCCTACAGAAGATCCTGCCCACTCAATCGCTCATCTTTGACTACTGTGGCGCTGGCCTACAGGGTCTTGCGCAACCAGATTCCGATCAGGAAGAAGGCCAGCGACGCCAGAATGGGATAGTGGGCCAGGGACACGCGCTCGGGTACCTGCCGGGTGGCTTGCAGGACCTCGGCGGGAGTCGGATCGAGTTTGCCTTGTCCGGCCGCGGCGATGCGAGCCGCCAGGTCCCGGTTCGGGGTGAAACGCGACAACTCATCGGGGAAGGCATACGAGGCGAAACGCTGCAGCGGCGTCTGCCCCGCCTCCCCGACCTGCATCGTGAGGGTGGCCCGATAGGTGCCGGTCGCGGTTTCCGGTCGCTCCCCCTCGCCGAACGCAACCACCCGGGCCTCATAGCGACCTAGTCCCAGAGGCGGCAGAAGGATCGTGCGAGTCTGGCCGTCCGGTTCAATCACCTGTGCAGACGCCACGGCCCCGTCGATCGGAAGTCCCGATGGATCGAGCAGGTCCGCGCTGAGCACCAGATCGTCGCCCACAATATCGAAATCGAAGCGGGTATTCTGCCCGGCCCCTTCCTGCACCAGGGTCTCGAACAGGTTCAGCAGCAGGCGCGGCGCCTGCGCACCCTTGAGAAGCTGATCCGTCCATCCCGGCTCGAGGCCGGGCGTGAACACCGCGGATGAGGCGCCCCGAAGGCGTCGGATGGCCATGAGGGGGTCACCCCGCTCGGTCTGGGACAAAATCATTCCCTCGGCCCGGGGGAACGTGAGCAGGTGCGCGGTGACCGGCGGTAATCGGGCCTCGTCGACCGCGGTGAACACGCGTCGCGCCAGGGCATGTGCCGAGGGACGCACACGGAAGCTTCCCTTCTGCACGGGCTCACGGTTCATGTCGCGTGCCTCGGACAGCATCAGGCGCGGCACTGCGTCGAGTCCGCGGGCGAAATAGTGACGGCCCCCGGTGATCTCCGAGATGCGGGCCAGCATTTCGCGGTCAGCGCCCAGCCCCACTGCGATGGTGCTGACCTGCATGCCCTGCCGAGCCATGGATTGGGCCAGCTCCACCATGCCCGTGGTGCTCGACTTGCCGTCGGTCATCAGGATCGCGATCTTCTCGCTCGCGGTGGCGGTCAAGAACTGCGTCTGTGCCGCCTGCAGAGCCTTGTAGATGTTCGTGCCGCCGCCGGAAGTGAGCGATGCCAGGGCAGTGACCACGCCCATGCCATCGCCGATGGGCTCGGGTCGGGCCAGGACATAGGTGGCCGAATCGAACGCCAGGATGCCCAGACGGGTATCGATTGGCAGCGCCTTGGCCGCGGCAATCGCGGCTTCGCGTACGATCGCAATCTTGTTGGCCGACCCCATGCTTCCCGACCGGTCGAGTACGAACAGCACCACGCGGCCCGACTTGTTCCTGGGAACCCGCTGCAAGAACACGGGAAGCAAATCCCGCTCGATGGCGGTGCCTGCCAGATCCACCAGCGACAGTGCGGACTTCCCGCCCAAGAACAGCAGGCTCGTACCCCGTTGCTCGAGCCCCTTCATGGCATCGGCAAGACCCTCGACCATTCCCAAGGGCGCATTCCCCACCACCAGAATGTCGGGAAGTTCTTCGGGGGACACGGACGCCGACACCCTCTCCGCGCCTATCAGGGCCACGTCCACGGCCCCCATCAGAATGCGTGACAGTTCCGCGCACCCGGAACCGGGCTGATCGAGGCACCAGGCTCGAATTCGGCCCGCAATCCGGACGATGCCGGTGCGTGCGTTGTTCTGAGTCAGGGTGTCCATTGCAGGTTCCTGCGGGCGGCAGGCGACCCGGACCTCGAACGACACGGTCGCCGTGTCCGGCACCGGCAGGTCCGACCATCGAATGCTCGCCATGCCTGCGGTCACATCCACGCTGCCCTGACGCTGCAGCCCGGGGGGCTGCGAATCCAACGTGCAATCCACCCGACCGGGCCGGGATGACACGACCTCGGCCAAGACCCCGAAGGTGCGTCCCCGAACCACTTCATCGGGCACGTCGAGGGTGCCTACGAACACCTCGGGGTCGGGTTCGACCGGGGGCACCAGGACATGCGTGGTGATGCCGGCCCGCGCTGCGGCCTGGGCCGCCTCGACGGCCCCGGATGCGGTGTCGTTCCCATCGGTAATCACCACGAAAGAAGGGGTGGTACCCGCGACATCCCCCAGGGCATCATGCGTGCCGGCCCTCGCCAGGAGGGCACTCTCGATCGCGCGACCGATGTCGGTCCTGTCCGGCAGTTCGGGGCGCAATGCATCGGGGCTGATCGGGCCTTCGAACCAGCGGGTGGCTCCGGCAAAGGCCCCGATGCGAACGGATTTGGCGCTGCTCGCCAGGACATTGGCACGCTCAAGGCCCCAGGCCAGCGCCTCAGCAGGCATGCTTTGCGATGCATCGATCAGCACCGTGACTTCCGGGGGGGCGTCGCGCCAGCGGGTGAAATGGGGACCGGTCAGGGCCGTTGCCAGCGCGGCCAGGGCCAGCACGTTGGCCACCAGTCCGGCCCACGCGGCCGCGGGCCGCAGACCGGCCACCGACCGGCGATGCCAGTACCAGACCCAGAGCGCCGCGGGCAGCACAACCGCCCAAAGGAGGGTATGGTCAAACTCCAAGGTCCGGCCTCCTCTGGGCCAGAGCCCATTCCACTAGCAACGCAATCCCGGCCAGACAGGCCAGAAGGAAGGCCGCCATGAAACCCAGGCGGTCGATCAGCGGGTGTGACGTATGCGAGCCCAGGGCTTCGTCTTCGAACGGACTGAACGGCGCCCTTGGTGACAGGTCCCGGTCCGCATCGGCCACATTGCGGGGCGCGGCCGCGAACGATTCGCTGTCACCACCAGCCCATGCCAGGACGTTGGTCAGCAGGACCGGCCAGGCATAGCGCAACCCGAGGTCCGTGGCGTCCAGCCCGAACGCCACGGCCACGGTGCGGGCATCTGGCCGATCCCGTCGGATTACCAAGGGCATTCCACGGCGCGAGGCGAACACCGTTCGGTCCGCCAGTTCGGAGCGCAGAAACACGGCGGTCTCCACGTTGACGTGGTCCATCATCAAGTTGTTCGCCAGAAGGTCGGCCTCGGCAACGGGTGCGAATTCCGGTGCGCGTTGTGAAGACAGGGGCTCGAAGCGCCCGTTACCGGCCTGAGGCCGGATCAACAGGGCGGTCACGCCATCCAAGACGCGACCCGACAGGTCGTTGACGATCAGGAGATCCGTGTCGCGCGGTTGCACCAGATCGGGTCGTGCCACGTTGCGCACCACGACGCCGGGTTGAACCGCGAGGGCCGATTCCAAGAACACGTTCTTTCGGCCCGCGACCGTGACCCGCAAAGGGCGCGCCGCGGCCAGGAAAAGTTCGGCCGAGTCATCGAGGACCAAGTGGTTGCATGCGTCGGACGGGCAATCTACGACCAGTCTTGCCCGCAGGCGCGGCCCTTCGATGGGAAGGCGGTCGAAGCGGATTTCTTCGGGCTGTCCGGTGACCACGCGGAAGGGCAGGGCCGCAACCAGCGACCAGGCATCGCTTTGCGCAGGGGCAGACTCCAGAACGACCTTGCCCGACGCCTCGGTTCCGAAGGCGGCCACACGAACCAGGGCGGTTGCGAGGGTGCGTCGTCCGGGTGCCATGCGGGCCACGAAGTCGGCGAGTGTGACGTTGGCCGCTGATTCGCCCACGCTGAGACCTTCGAAAGCCAACGAACCATCCCCGTTCTGCGGAAGCTCGAACGCCATGTCCGATACCAGTACCACCCGACCACCGCGTGGACCGAGCAGGCCACGGGCGTCGGCCAATACGGTGGCGGCATCCATGGCCTCGGCTCCAGGGGTTGCGCCATGCAGCATCGCCAGGGCCCCATCAGGGTCGTTCTGCCAGGCACCGAGGGGCACGAAGCGATCGCCACCCAGCCCTACGAGCAAACGCTCGCCCGACGAGGCCAGGATGGCCCGGCGAGTGGCTTGAATCGCCCGGTCGAAGCGGGTGAGCGACCCCATGTCCGATCCGTCCACAGCCACCCGTGCCTGCATGCTCGGTGAGGCATCCAGGACGAATACGAGGCCCGGGGGTGGCTCGCGGGGTGGCCAGGTCGGGTCGGCTGCCGCGGCCACGAGCAGCCATCCGGTGAGCAGGGCGACGAGCAGGCCCACGATCCGGATGGGCCAACGCCGAATGCCCCGTTCGACGAGCGCATCGGGCAGGCAGGCGCGAAGAACCATCAGCGAAGGCACCGGTACGATGCGACGCGTCGGCTTCACGAGGAAGGCCGCCACCAGCGCGACGGCCACGCCCGCCAGCAGGGCGACGATCAGGGAACCCGGCAAAACCGTGGTCATTCCCTTACCTCACCACCCATCCCCGTCGGGCCCAGTCCTGGATCGTGGCCTCGATCGGATGATGGACTTCGGCCTCGACCAGGAACACCCCGTGATCCCGTGCATACCCGGCCACCTCCGAATGCCACCGCTTCAGTGCCGCGCTCATCGCGGTGCGCCGCTCGGGGCTGATCACCAATCGCAGGCGCTCGGCCGTTTCGGTGTCGGTCAGTTCCGCGGGGCCGACCGGGATGGCATCCACCTCGCGGTCGTCGGTCATCAGGATCACGCCCCCGTCCAGCCCGAAATGCACCAGACAGTCCACCACGTGGTCGGGGCCCGCCGGGTCGTAAAGGTCCGAGATGACCCACACCAGTCCCTCGGGTCGCACTGCCGAGAAGTGGGCTGCCATGGCCTCGGCCAGCCGAGTCCGACCGGTGGGGGTGACCGACTCGAGCCCCTCACGGATCAGGGCGCCTTGAGCCTCGCCGCGCGATGGCGGCAGATAACGGACGCCCTGTTCGGTCACGATGAGCACGCCCGCCCGGTTGTGGCGCAGCAGTGCGATCGAACACAGTACGAAAGCGATGGTGGCGCCCACCCGATAGCGCGAAGCCTCGTCAGGCAGGGCCATCGACGCACTGGCATCGATCACGATCGTCAATGCGAGGTCCGTCTCTTCGAGGAACTCCTTGACCACGGGTCGGCCCTGACGCGCGTATGCGGCCCAGTCCAGGAAGCGAGGGTCGTCGCCGGGCACATAGGGACGGTGGTCCGCGAACTCCACTCCCTGGCCCTTGCGAGAGCTGGTCTGTTCGCCGCGCTGGCCCGCGCGGGACCCGCGGCGAGAGACCAGATCCAACCTGCGAAGGCCCTCGCGAAACGTGGCCACAATGGGCGCGAGCGGCGTCATCAGGCCGTCTCCCTCGGGGTGGCTTCCAGGACCCGGGCAATCACGTCATCGGCCGAAACGCGATCCGCGGCGGCTTCGAAATTCAGCACCACCCGATGCCGCAGCGATGGCAGGGCATAGGCAAGGACATCGTCCCGGGACACGTGCGTCCGCCCGCTGCGCAGGGCTCGGAAACGGGCCCCCATCAGCATGGCCTGACCCGCGCGGGGACTCGCCCCGAATCGCACGTAGCGCCGCACGGCTTCGGGTGCGCCCGGGTGAGCGGCATGGGTGTTGAGAACCAGTCGAGCGGCCAGTTGCACGGCGAAATCCGGCGCAGGAAGTTGCATGACCTCGGTTCTCCAGGCCTGGACGGTCGCGGCATCGATCACCCCGGGGATGCCGTCTTCGCGCGAGGCGTGGTCATGGGCCAGGATAGCGGTCAGTTCCTGTTCGATGGGGAAGGGAATCAGGACCTTGAACAGGAATCGGTCGAGTTGCGCCTCGGGAAGGGGATAGGTCCCCTCCATTTCGACCGGGTTCTGAGTGGCGAGCACCAGGAAGGGCTCGTGCAGGCGATGCGTTTCACCGAGCACCGTGACCTGCCGTTCCTGCATGGCCTCGAGCAGCGCGGACTGGGTCTTCGGAGTGGCGCGGTTGACTTCGTCGGCCAGCACCAGGTTCGCGAACAGGGGGCCGGGCGCGAAGCGGAAGCGCTTGTCCCCACCGGGCGCATCGACCAGAATGGCCGTGCCGGTGACGTCCGATGGCATCAGGTCCGGGGTGAATTGGATTCGGCCGAAACTCAGACCCAGGGATTTGGCCAAGGTCCGTACCAGCAGGGTCTTGCCGAGTCCAGGCACCCCCTCGACCAGCACGTGGCCCGAACCGAACACCGCGGCCAGCACGAGGTCCAGGACCTCGTCCTGTCCGAGGAACGTCTGGTGCACGGACTCCCGGATCCGGTCGATGGCAGCCGCGAATTGCTCGGGCGATGGCATGTCACTCCTCCCTGGGCCGCTGCTTGCGGCCCTCCAGTAGATCGAAATACTCGTCGACCATGCCCCGCAAAGAACGGGGTAGACCGGACCGGGTGACGTCGTCTTCGGTCACCGTGCGGTATGTGCGGACCGCGGCCCGGAAGGATGGCAGGGCTGGCCCTTGCTGTGCGCCTTCGGCCACGGCCTCGCGGATGTCGACCGGCCCGTCGCCTTCGGACACCACCAGTTCGGCGTCTTCGAAGGTGGCCTGCACCCGAACGGCCTCGCCCTGGGGCAGGGTTCCACCCGCCGTGCCAGAGCCCCCTGGGTCTCGTCCTTCCTCCTGGCCCTTGCCCAAAGGCAGACCTTCGTCCGAGGGACGCTTCGCGCCAACCGAGTCGCCGGGAAGGCGCGGTCGTTTCCCCGACTCGCTGTCTTGACGGGCAGCTTGCCGTTCCTCGATGGAAATCCCTTCGCCGGGATGCTGTGCCGACAGGGCGGGGTCACGGGCCTGGTCGGCTGGGGTCGCGGCCTTCTGGTCGACCGCGACCTCGGTCGGTCCGCCTTGTTGAGCCTTGCGTTCGGCGTTTTCGGTCCGGCGGGCCTGCTCGGCCACGTTGAGAGATTGCGTGGCCGCACCCAGCGACTCGATGGTCTTGCGAAGCTGATCGATTCCCGCGGCCGGGGCATCGGGCTTGGGTGGTGTTGAAACGCCGGCAGATGGCGGCTCGGGCGTCTTCATGGGCGATGTCGCTGCGGATGAAGCGGAGGATTCCCCGCCCTGCTTGTCCTTGGCCCCGGTGCCCTTGGAACCCCCGCCCTTGCCCGGGAGATCGAGCCCGAGATCCGGGCCTTCGAAGTCCTTGAATTTGTCGGCCAGTCGCGACAGTTCCTGTTCGCTCATGCCTTGAATCAGCGACTTCAACAGGTTGGCGGCACCTTCGATGTCCTTCTTCTGGAGCGACTTGGCAATGGCCTCGGTCAGGGGGTCCGATTCGAGGGCCTTGGCAAGTTCCGGCGCCACGGTCTCGAGCGCCTTGGGCAAGATGTTCGTGTCGACCGCCTCGTCCACGGCCTTCGAAAAGGCTTCCGCGGCGGCCATCACCGAGGCGGCATCCGTCTTGCCTTCCGCGTATTTCTCGAGCGTTGTTGCCAGTTCGCTTCCGGTACGTTGCACCGCGGCCGCGGCAGGCAGGGCCGCCACGCTGTGCTTCACCTTCTGGGCCGCGCGGGTTGCGGCCTGCCGCACCAAGGCCACCGGCTTGGACAGTGCGGTGGTGGGAGGTTCTTCGGGACTGCCGTCTGGTTGTGTTGATGCCATCTCGCCCGCGTCTTGCGTGACAGGCGTCACGGGTTGCGGCCGGCCCGGTGCCCAGACGGTCAGGGCCAGCACGGCTATCAGGCTCAACGCAAAAGGCCACAGCGCATGCATGGCCGAGCGTCGCCCCGGCCATGCGGCCTGCAGGTCCGGCAAAAAGGGACCGGCCCGGCGCACGGTCTCGTCGAACCAGGGGCCTTCGTGGGCCGCGGCATCGAATGCCCAGGCAGCCCCCAGGAGATCGCGGGTGCCCAGACGGTCGTCGATGGCCAAAAGAAGTCGCACCGGATGGGGACGAAAGGCGATCCATGCCACGATGCCGGCCATCAGGAAAGCCGCGACACTCACCAGTGCAGGCCAGAAATCCAAGTCCTGATGCAGCTTCCACGATTGGAAGGCAAGCCAACCCAGTGCGGCCAGGGCCGTGATGAGGCCCGGCCATGCGCCGACCTGCACGGCAAACGCGAGCCGGCGTCGCCGAACGAGGCTGACCACGGCCCCTCGCAGCGCGCTACGAACGTCCGATTTGGAGGCCCCTTCCACGCGACGAATTCCCTATTTCGAGGTCTTGCCTCCGGCCGCTATCTTCATGTCCTTCGGGAGTTCCACCGGCACGTACGGTGGAGCGCCATAGAGGAACGTGTAGGCCGCATAGGACTCGAACACCTTCCTGGCGTAGTCGCGTGTCTCGGTGGCCCCGATGCCCTCGACGAACTCGTCGAGCAAGGCGCCCGGGTTCTCCTTGAGCCAGCGGCCGATCGCCCCTCCACCCGCATTGTAGCCCGGAATCGCGAGAAGCGGCTCCTTGAACCGTTTGAGCAGGTCCGACAGAAACGAGGCGCCCAGACGAATGTTGACCTCGGGACGGCGCAGGGTCTCGGGCGTGGCCTCGAGGCCGAGCTTTCGCCCCATGGCCTTGGCTGTTGGCAGGATCAGTTGCATGAGCCCCATGGCATTGGCGTGAGATTCGATGCCAGCGACGAAGGCGCTCTCCTCGCGCATCACGCCATAGATGAGATGCGAACTGACCCCGGATTCACGCGAGGCCATGGCCACGGCCTCTGCATGAGGGCGCGGATACGCCAGGCGAAAGTAGCCGGCCGTGTCATCGGTGGGCCACCCTGCACCCTGGCGTCGAAGAAGGTTCTTGGCCATGCGGTGCGATCGCCGGTGATGGCTCCCGGCATCGAGCAGCATGGCCGCCACCCATCCGGCATCCGGGTCGCGCTCGTCGACTTTGGACAGTTCGTCGGCGGCAAGACCGGGCAGGCCCGTCTGCGCAAGCCACCGGGCACGGGCCACCGGCCCGGAATCGAGCACGTCCGCACGGGAAAGGGTCAGAAATGGGGGATGCGACGAACCGATCGTCAGTTCGCGAAGAATGCGCCCGGGCGAGGTGCGTCGTGCATCCTTGAGGCGGTTGAGCGCCATGAATCCATAGAACATCATGGGGTAGTCGCGGACGCAGGCCGACCAGCGAGCGAGCGCCTCTTTCGACTGACCGGCGCGGTCCAGGGCCCGGGCATGCCAGTAGCAGAACCGGGATGCGAAATCCGGATCATCGCGCGTTGCGGCCTCACCGGCCTTGGCCAGACGCACGACCTCGGCGTCGTTGCGGGCCTTGAAGGCGTCCCACACCAGCAGCCATCGTGCCTCCTTGGCCATGTCGCCGCGTGGATAGACCCGCAGTGACTCTTCGAGCTTCTGCTTTGCCACCACGCGCTTGCCCGCACCGATCGCGGTGCGTGCCTGCGATACCAGCAGGTCGTCGTTGAACGTGGCGTCGGGGCGTTCGCGACGCAATCGGGCCGCGATTTCGTCCCCTTCGGCCGCTGACCCCGAACGATAGGCAGCCCGCGCGGCGCTGAACAAGACCCGTGACATGTCTGCATGGGCGCTGCAATCGCCGATCTGTTCGCGGTAGCTCGCCAGGGCCTCGCGGTGTCGACGCAGTCGCGTGAGCGCCCCGGCCTGAAGATACAGGGCACGACAACGCACTTTCGGGTCCGCGGAGTGGGTGAGGGGCTTCACCTCGTCAAGCACCTCGAGGCTGTCGAAGGCATCGAGCAGAGCCTCGGCATGGCGAAGGCGTTCGTCGGTCGTGGGATCGAGGACCTCCCCAAGACCGGTCAGTTGCCTCTGGTAAGCTGCACGGCCGGACCCTGCGGAACCGAAGAAGGCTTCCCGAAGCAGGCGGACCGCTTCGGCGGTTTGGCCATCCCGGACCAAGGCGCCTGCCAGACCGGTGACGGCTTCCGAGTCCTTGCGCAGCGCCATGCGCGTCCGCCATGCCTCGACCGCATCCGACCACCGTTCCATTCGTTCGAGAATCTCGGCGCTGCGCGTTCTTGCCGCCCGCTCGACCGGTGAGCCGGAAGGGATGGTTGACAGTTCCGACAGGGCCCGTTCCAGGTCCCCCCGATCCCACGACGAAAAGAATGCGGCCAGGATTCCGGATCGCTGCCCGGATTCGGCCCGGGCCCATGCGCGTTCGAACACGATGCGGTCCGCGAGCAGGGGAAGGCGGGTTTCGAGCCCATCCAGATGTTCGAGCACGCAGCCCCAGTCCCTGACTTCATGACAGACATGGCCCAGCAGGAATCGGAAACGGTCCTGCTCGGCGCCCGGCACCGTTTCGCGGGCTGCGGCCAGCGCATCACGCGCCAAGGCGGCCTCACCGCGGTCGAGCGCAACCACGGCAGAACGAATGGCCGGATCCTGCCAGACCGGTTCGAAGTCCGATGCATTCAGTCGGGTCGGACCCGCCAAGGCCGAGCCCGAGGCGACCAGTGATCCCGCCAGAAGGATCAGACAGAAATGAGCGAACTGACAAGAAAGTCCCGAACCTGACATGGCCTTGCTCCGTGGCCCCGTGTCCCGTTCAGTTCGGGGACGGGGTGCGATCGATGTTCCGGCCGACGGCAATGAGGTAGTCGACCAGCGAGACGAGGGTCACCACACCCACGAGCCACGCCAGGACCTCCGCGACCGGAAGAAGGGGGAACCCCGGCTCGAAATGCGTCACCACCATGAGGAAAATCAGCAGATTTGCCGCACCGCCTTGAATCACTGCCTTGAGCTTTCCGCTGATGCGGGCTCCGAGCACGATGCCCTGACGTGCCGCCACGATCCGCAGAACACCGACGATCGCCTCGCGGTAGTACATGAGAACCAGCAGCCAAAGCGGAAACAGCCCCACCCACATGAGGCACAGGAATGCTCCCATGTGCGACAAGGTATCGGCCAGGGGGTCGAGCAGTTTTCCCAGGTCGCTCACCACGCCCCGCCGACGGGCCAGCGCCCCGTCGACCATGTCGCTGGCCTCCTGGAGCAAGAGCAACAGCAGGGCCCCGCCCACCAGCCAGGGATCGAGGGTCGGCAAGTAGATGGCCGGATCCGGCGAGCGGACGCCCAGCCAGAAGAGCAGCACGAAGAACGGGCTGGCAATCAGCCGCGCCAACGTGATCCGGTTCGGGATCGTGTTTCTGATCAACCTCACGGGCGTATCTTAGGGCAAGATGGTTTTGCCTGTCGAGGTTTTTTGGTCGTAGAATGACCAGGACGAGGTGCGGCCGTGAAACTGCAGCGAGGCGTGATCAAGGCGCCGGAATTCCGGGATCTGGTGTGGGTCAACTCGCCCCCGCTGTCCCTCGAGGACCTGCGGGGACGACCGACCCTCGTGTTTTTCTGGGACTACGTCTGCATCAACTGTCTGCATGCGCTGGCCTACGCCAAGGTCTGGTATGGACGCTACGTGTCCAAGGGCCTGACCGTGGTGGGAATCCTGGCCCCCGAATTTCCGTTCGGCAAGGACTTCGACCATGCCCGTCAGGCGGTCGAGGAACTGGGCCTTCAGTTTCCCGTGGCCCTGGATCGGGAGTTCGCCACCGCGGATGCCTACTCGAGCCGCTTGTGGCCGTCAACCTACCTGATCGATGGCGAGGGCTATTTGTCGGACTGGCATCGGGGGGCACGCGGCTATCGGGAAACCGAGGTCGAGATCCAGGGCCTGTTGCGCGAGCAGAACCCCCGAGTCCTGCTTCCCCAGGTGATCGAGCCGCTGCGTCCCGAAGACTGCGACGAGGCCGTGCTGCGTCCGGTCACGCCCGACGTGTACCTCGGCTACCGGCGGGGGCGAATCGGCAATCGGGAGGGGTTTCACCCGGACGGTCCGATCCATTACGAGTTTCCGGCTGATTTCATGCGTGACGTGCCGTATGCAGAAGGGGAGTTCTTCAACCTGCCCGACTGCCTCATGCACGTGGGTCCGGGGGAGGGCCGCGTTTTCCTGTCTTACGAGGCGCTCGAAGTATACGTGGTGGCCAAACCCGGCGAGGACCGCCTGCAGTCGGGGTTCTTCGTGGAACAGGACGGGCGTCCCCCGAGCGTTGACGAGGCCGGGGAACATCTGGTCATCGGAACCAACGAGGCCTTCGTGTTGGTCGACGCTCCGCGCATTTATCACATCATCAGCAACTCCCGTTGCGGGCGACATCAGGTCACCTTCCGCACCGAATCCGCGGGTTTGCGTCTGTACTGCGTCAGTTTCGTGAGTTGCCGCAGCGCTTGAGCAGCAGGGGGCCTACGGCTGACGCCGCCGCGCACGAGACAGATGCACGAAGGATTCGATCGCGAACCGGGTCAGATGCCCGGCACGCACGCGGCCCTTGGTAGCCACCACGGCGGCAAAGGCGAATTCCGGGTTCGTGGCAGGGTAGTAGCCGACCATCCAGGTGTTCAAATGGCCTGAGCCGTCGCGGCTTGACAGGGTCCCGGTCTTGACGGCGGCCGGCCCACCGGTCACCGAGCCCAGATGGCGCTGGGCCGTTCCGCCGGTCGCGGCGAGTACCATCATGCCCCGCAAGGCATCGACCGTCGATTCGGAGAGCACACGATGGACGGCAGGCGCGTCGGTCGACTCGATCAGGGTGCTGCCTGGAAACCAGGCGGCAAACGCCGCCGGGATCAGACCGTGGTTTGCGAAGACCATCGCGATCATGGCCGCGTGCAGGGGGGCCAGGCTGGAATTCGTGAAGCCCGCGGCCGTGCGGCCGATGGTCAGGTCCCCGACCGGCCTCTCAAGAACGGATCGGACGTTGTGCCCTTCCCAGGAGATGTCCTGATTGAACCCCAGACGTTCACCCCACTTCAGCAGCTTCTGGGCGCCCAGATGCTTCAACGCCAGTTTGGCGAACACCGCATTCGTGGAATGGGCGAAGGACTCGGTCAGGCTGCGGCAGCTCGTGTCCCGCTTCCGGTTGTCGCGGATGTGCTCTTCGGCCAGACGGCTCCCGCCCCCGTGATAGCAGGTCACGGTGCTTGCCGGGACGCCGGCCTCCTCGATCAATGCGGCAGCCGTCACCATCTTGAAAATCGATGCGGCCGGGAACATCGCACTGGTCGCGGGGTGCGCCACCGTCTTCGGGGTCACCGAACGATCGGAGATCACGAGGACCCGCCCGGACGCGGGGTGCAGGGCCACAAAGGCCGCATACTCGGGCCGCTCGCGACCGAGGAAACGACTGATCTGAGCCTTCCATGCGGCTTCCAAGGGAAGCCTGAGGTCGTCGGGCAGGGCCAGATTCCGGGTATCAATCGGTGGCGCCTTAGGGATGCGCTTCTTCGGCTTCTTCGATTTGCGTGCCGACTTCTTCGTCGCCTTCCTGGTGGTCGCGGCCGAGGCCTCGGACAGGAACAGGGCTGGCGCACCCATGGCCGCAGAGGCCATCACGAGAACCAGCAGGATCATGATTCGTCGCACCCGTCAACTCCTTCCTGGCCCGAACTGCGAGCCGAAGAGCCGATTCTAGCATCGGCGCCGACCGATACCAACAAGGCAGCGGGCGAAGTTTTGGTTGACATGCCGCCTTGACCGCTTATAATTCCTCCACTTGCCCGGGCAACCGCCCGGAAGCAGCGTTTTGGACGAGCCGGGGTGCATGATGCCCACCGGCGGGCCAGGGAGCGACGAGCCATGAAGAGAACCTATCAGCCGAGCCGGATCAAACGGAAAAGAACCCACGGGTTCCGGGCCCGGATGGCAACAGCCGCTGGCCGGAAGGTACTGTCTCGGCGTAGGGCCAAAGGCCGAAAGGTCCTGGTACCCACAATCCCAGAGAAATGACACGGGCATTTCCGGCGAGTGGGCGAAACCTTCCAGAAGCGGGACCGAATCCTACGCGGGCGCGACTTTGACTGGGTGATGAAGACGGGCCGAAGGGTCCGCACCGGGAATCTCCTGGTGTTCGTGTCGGAGGGCAAAGGGTCGGGGCCGCGATTGGGCCTGGCCGTCAGCCGGAAGGTCGGCTGTGCTCCCCGTCGCAATCGCTGGAAGCGCCTGATCCGAGAGTCCTTTCGGTTGCGCCTCAAACGAATTCTCCCCCCGCTGGATCTCGTGGTCTCCGTTCGACCTGCGGACCCCAGGGCCCGGCAGGCGGAGGGCGGAAGTGGCGGACCAATGCCGATCCGAAAGCTCCGAATGTGCGACGTGGCCGACGAACTGCTCGGCGCTCTGCGGCGCCTGGGGTTGGTTGCGCCGTTGGACATCACGGGTGCTGGTGTTTTCCGCGATCCACCTCATTGAGGCCTACCGGCGGCTCCTATCGCCCTTTCTGCCGCCGGCATGTCGCTATACCCCGAGCTGCTCCGAATACGCCCAGATCGCCTTGAAGCGACATGGCTTCGTACGCGGGAGTTGGATGGGGCTGAGGCGCATCGCAAGATGTCATCCTGGGCATCCCGGTGGCGAGGATCCGGTCTTGTAGTGGGTGGAAGTCCGGCGCCCTGAAGCGTCGGTCGGGGAGGTGACGTGAAGCGACTCATCCTGTTGGCGGGCGGCCTTGTGGTCGCATGGATCGGACTTGGCTCACCCGCCCGGGCGGACCAGCCCTTGCCGCCCTCTGCGGCGCTTGGAGAGTCGATCCACACTCTGGCTGCACCGCGGGTACAGGTCCAGATTTCAACGTACGGAGCTGCGGTGAAGTCGGCTCTGTTGCTGGATTCACAGTTCGATCAGGTGGATCGGGATCCGCCGGCCGTGCCTCCGGTGCCGCCTGCACCGAAGCTGAAGGCCGGACCCCTGGACCTGGTGACCCCATGGGATGCCCCGTACTATCCCTTCTTCGTGCATTTCACGGAGCTGCGCGGCGCACCCGAGGTCACCCGGACCGTGCAGTCGGATCCGACGCGTCCGGTGCGCACCGGCGAGTTCTGGAGTTTGTATCAGCAGGACCCGGTGTTCACGCAGGTGGCGGGTGACGACACGTCGGTGACCATGGTCTGGCCCGACCCTCGCACGGATCGCAGCACCCTCTTCCTCGAGCGTTCCTACCGGGTCATCGGGGACTATCTGTTCGAGGTCGACACTCGGCTGCACCATTTCGGGCCTGGCGAGGTGTCGGGACGCATGCGCCTGGTAATGACGGCGTTCGATTCCATGTTTCGGCAGTCGAGCGGTGGGTGCGGAAGCGGCATGTTCTCGGCGCCTCCGGACGTGAAGCAGATCGTGTGCCACGCCTCGGGTGAGCTCAAGAGCACCGACCAGAAGGAAGTGGTCGCGGCCGGTCGCGAGATCGACGCGGCCGATGGGGTCGGGGGAAGCGCCGTGTTCGTGGGCATCAACTCCCGCTATTTTCTGCTGGCCGCTGTGCCGCAGGGCGATCAGGCCGTGCAGTGTCTGGGCGCCGGGGACAATGTGGGGAGCGTGGCTGCGATTGCGCAGTGGGACACCTTCGTGCTTCGGCCTGCGCTGGATTCGTGCGTGCCGAACTGGCTGCGCGATGGTCCCGCCGGCGAGGGGCGCATGCCCTGCGGGGAGGCCGAAGGCCTTCTGGGCCTGACTGCGGGATACGACATGGCCGCTCTCATGGCTGCCCATTCCAAGCTCGTCGCGAGCATGCCCGAGACCAAGGAGCGCCTCGATTCGGCGCGCAACGCCCTGGCGGCCAAGAGGCAGAAGGACTTTGCCGTAAAGGCCTTCCTGGGCCCCAAGGACATCGATCAGCTCAAGTCCGTGGACGCGGGCCTCGATGACACCATCGACTTCTGGATTCTGGGCATCCTGTGTAAACCCATGCTCTGGCTGATGCGGCTTTCGTACAGTTGGATTCCGAGCTGGGGCGTGGCCATCATCTTCCTGACCCTGGTGGTCAAGCTGCTGACTCTGTACTGGACCCAGAAGAGCTTCGTGCAGATGCGGCGGCTTGCTCAGCTCAAGCCCAAGATGCAGGAGCTGCAGCAGAAGTTCAAGGACGACAAGGTCAAGCTCAACACGGCGATGATGGATCTGTACAAGCGGGAAAAGGTGAACCCGCTGGGAGGCTGCCTCCCCATGCTTCTGCAGATGCCGATCTGGATCGCCCTGTACCGCACCATCTACGGCGCCGTCGAATTGTATCAGGCGCCCCTGTTCCTGTGGATTCGCGACCTCTCTGCGCACGACCCCTATTTCGTCATGCCGCTCCTGTTGGGCGTGCTGATGTTCGTGCAGCAGAAGATGACCCCGACCACCGGGGACGCGGCCCAGGCGAAAATGATGCTGTGGATGATGCCGATCATGTTCACGGTGTTCATGCTGTTTCTGCCGTCCGGACTCGTGTTCTACATCCTGGTCAACACGGTGCTGTCGATCGGGCACCAGAAGTACATGAACCGGAAGGTCTGACGGTGATGCTCTTGGCAAGAAGGATGAGGTGCAACGATGCGCGAGGAGATCTTCGAAGGCAAGTCCGAGGAGGAGGCCCTGCTCAAGGCCTCCCAGACGCTCCAGGTCAATATCAGCGACATGGTCTACGAGGTGGTCGAGCGTGACACGGGGCTGTTCGGCCTGTTCGGCAAGTCCGTGACGGTGAAGGTCCGTGTCAAGGAAGGCGCGGCCGTGATCCGCCATCGCAACGGCGAAGGCACCACGATCGAAACCCTGGCGGGACTGGACGACGTCGTTGAGCCCGAAGCCGAACCGGACGACGATTGGGGCAACCGGGTTCATTCCGGGGCCGACGTGATCAAGGGACCGCAGGCCCGCGAGGTCCTGCTGGATGTGTTGCGCCACATGGACGTCACGGGCGACGTGACGGTCGAAGAAGACGCGGATTGCGTGCGACTCGAGATCGTGGGCGCGGACGGCGAGTACGTCGTGGGACAGGACGGGGAGATCTTGTCGTCCCTGCAGTTCCTGGTCAATCGCATGGTCAACCGTTCGTCGGACGAGCGCAAGCTGGTGGTCGTGGATGCGGAGGGCTACCGGGACAAGCGGATGGCCTCGCTCGGCGAGATGGCGCGAGAAATGGGCGAGAAGGCGTTGACCACGGGAAAGATCGTTCGACTCGGACCGATGAATGCCCAGGATCGGCGTCTGGTGCACATGGCACTGAAGGATCACGAGGGCGTGACGACCCGCAGCGAGGGCGAGGGACACTTCAAGCGCCTGCTGATCATCCCGAACAACTATCGGGGCGACCGCGCAGGACGTTCCGGCAATGGTGGCCGTTCGGGTGGTCGGGGACGTCGTGGCAACGGCGCGCGCCCCGGGCCGACGGCCGTGAGGGGGGAGGAACAGCGGTGAGACGCCTGGTCGAGGCCATCCTGGCCAGCCGCAAGAAGACACTGACCGCGGTGTTCGTGCTCAGCGCGATCCTGTTGAGTTTGTTTTCGTGGGAACGGGTCCTGTCGCCGTCGCGCCACTTCCATTTTCTGGATCTGGCGAACTCGTTTCTCAACGGCCGGCTGGACACCGATACCCCGAACCGATTGCGCGGCGAGGCCGAACGCCCCGACGATGCGCCGGGACTGCGCGATGCGGTGCGCCGCCACACGGCCGAGGGGGCGAAGACCGTCGGCTGGAACGACTGGGCGGCCCTGCGGGTGATCACGCTCACCGACGGTACCGAGGTCAAGGGGGCCTTTCCCTGGAACGACCAGCCGGGCGATGCCAAGAAGCGCTTTCGTACCGTGGATGGCCAGGAACTCGTGATTGACGCGGACCTGGATATGGCACGCACCTGCGGGCCCAACGGGACATCCCGATGTGATCAGACTTTGAACTTCGTTTCGTTTCCGCCATTTCCCGCGATTGCCATGATGCCGGGGTTCCTGATCTTCGGGTACGATTTCAACGACACCCTGTTCACGGTGCTCGATGCGGCGCTCAATGCGCTGTTGCTGCTGCTTCTGCTCGAACTGCTCGTTTCGCGGGGGCTGTCGCAGCGGTCCCGGCGCGAAAACGTGATGCTGGCGCTGCTGTTCACGTTCGGTACCGTGAGTCTGTTCAGTTCCATCCGTGGCGAGGTCTGGTTCTCTGCGCTGATCCTGGGCATCACCATGAACATCCTGTTCATGCTGTTCGCGCTCGAGGCGCGGCATCCCTTCCTGGCAGGGCTGATGCTCGGACTCGGGATGGCGACGCGCACACCCCTCGCATTTGCGGTGGTGTTCTTCGCGCTCGAACTGTTGCGCGACGGTGACCGCATGCGTTGGCCGGGCTGGGCGCCTCTGCTGAAGAAGGGCGCCCTGTTCGCGTTGCCAGTGCTGGCGGTAGGCATCGCGCTGATGGCCTACAATCTGGCGCGATTCGACAACGCCTTCGAGTTCGGACACACGTATCTGGCCAATGGCACCCGGCCATCGATCCGCGAACACGGCCTGTTCTCGCCCTGGTTCCTCAAGAACAACCTCGCGGCGTTCTTGAGCAACCCCCTGGTGATCGACGGCACGAAGCCGTTCGTGCACGTGACGCTGCATGGCTTGTCGCTGTTCGTGTGCACTCCGGCCCTGCTGTGGCTGCTGTGGCCCCGACGATGGTCGAAGCTCGCCATGAACCTCGCGATTGCGGCAGCTTGTCTGGCGATTCCGAATCTGTTCTATCAGAACACGGGCTGGCGGCAGTTCGGGTACCGGTTTGCGCTGGACTTCATGCCATATCTGTTTGCACTGCTGGCCGTGGGCTCGGCGCGTTTCTCGCGCCTGTTCTATGTGGCGGTTGTCTTGTCGCTGCTGGTGAACGCGTTCGGCGCGGTCACGTTTGACAGGATGGGGCAGTTCTACTACGACTGAGAGGGGCGCATGTTCCTGGCAAAGGTGGTCGGAACCGTCTGGTCGTCGGTGAAATGGGAGGCCCTCTGCGGGATGAAGTTGCTGCTGGTGCGTCCGTACAACCTCGATGACCTCAGGGGGAGCCAGGAACCCGAAGGGGTGCACGATGGGGTGGTCGTGGCAGACGTTCTGGGGGCCGGACCTGGCGAGGACGTGTTGGTGGCATACGGACATGCGGCCCGTGTGGGGATCGAACCGGACCTCGAGGCAGGGGTGCCCCCGGGCATCCCGATCGATGCCGCGGTGGTGGCCATCGTGGACCGGTATGATGCCTCGGGGATCGATGCCGTTCCCTGACGGCATGAGGAAGATCGATGAAGAAGGTGCTGACCGAAGCGGATATCGAGGCCCTTGCCCATGATGGGGTCGTTCAGGTCCTGCAGGGGATGATTGTGACGCCACTGGCCCGCGAGCATGCCTCGCGCAAGGGGATTCGACTGGTTTATGGCGGTGGCACCGTGCCCTCGTCCGAGACCCTGCAGGGCATGACACCGTCCGGGGTTTCGCAGGACACGGCAGGACTGATCGCCGCGGTGATGGAAGAGGTCACGCGTGCCGTGCGGGACTTGCCGTCGCCGCCGGTTTCCGCGATGGATCGGGACAGCCCTGCTGCGCCTTTGGCCCAGCAGGTGCCAGGCAGCGATGATGCGCTGGCTCCGGGGCATCGTGCGGTCGTGGTGGCCACGGGAATGAACCGTCCCGGAGTGGCTGCGGCCATCACGGCCAGCGTGTCGGAATTTGGTTGTGACATCGAAGATATCAGCCAGACAATCCTGTCGGAGTTCTTCAGCATGATCCTGGTCGTGAACCTGGCGGGCCTGGGCAGCGCGATGTCGTTCAAGGCCTTCAAGGAACACCTGGAAGAAGCGGGGCGCGGGGTTGGCGCGGAGGTGATGGTGATGCACGAGGCCATCCTTCATGCCATGCACCGGGTCTGATTCGCAGACGGAGAGCACGTGATCTATCGACCTGACGAGATCCGAGAAACGATCCGGATGGTGGCCGCCGAACATCTGGACATCCGGACCGTGACGATGGGGATTTGCATGCTCGGGTGTCCGTCGAAGGAACCCGCGGCCGTGGCGGATTTCGTATACCAGCGGGTGGTGGGGCAGGCTCGCCATCTGGTGGCCGCGGCAGGCGAGGTCGAGGATCGCTACGGCATCCCCATCGTGAACAAGCGCGTGTCCGTCACGCCGATGTCGCTTGTGCTCGAGGGGGCCCCCCGTGAGGCCTATCTGGCCGCTGCGGATGCCCTGCAGCGCGCGGCCGAAGAGATCGGGATCGACTATATCGCGGGCTACTCTGCGCTGGTCCACAAGGGGGCGACCCCGGGTGACGAGATCCTGCTGCGCTCGCTTCCCGAGGCCCTCGCCCGAACGAGTCGCATGTGCTGCTCAGCGAACCTGGCGAGCACGCGCACCGGGATCAACATGGAGGCCGTGGCCCTCATGGGCCATGTCATCTCGGACGTGGGTCGCAGCACGCCGAACGGGGCGGGCTGTGCCCGTCTGGTGGTGTTCGCCAACGCGCCCGAAGACAACCCGTTCATCGCCGGGGCATTCCATGGGGTTGGCGAACCCGAGGTCGTGATCAACGTGGGTGTGTCCGGTCCTGGCGTGGTTCTGGCCGCGATCGAACGCCACAAGCAGCGGGCGGCCCATATGAGTGTGACCACCCTGTCCGAGACCGTCAAGCGCATGGCCTTCAAGATCACCCGTGCCGGCGAGTTGATCGGGCGGGAAGTGGTGGCGCGCCTCGGACCTCCGGTCCAGTTCGGGGTCGTGGACCTGTCGCTTGCGCCCACCCCTGCCAAGGGCGACTCGGTGGCCAACATCCTCGAGGCCATGGGCCTCGAACGCGCCGGTACCCACGGGACAACGGCAGCCTTGTATCTGTTGACCGACGCCGTGAAGAAGGGGGGCGTGATGGCGTCCTCGTCGGTGGGCGGCCTCTCGGGTGCCTTCATCCCGGTGAGCGAGGACGCGGGCATGGTCGATTCCGTGCGGCTCGGGGCCATGACCCTCGACAAGCTCGAGGCCATGACCGCGATCTGTTCGGTGGGTTTGGACATGGTAGCCATCCCGGGCGATACCCCGCCCGAGACCATTGCAGCGATCATCGCGGACGAGATGGCGATCGGCGTTGCGAATCACAAGACCACGGCGGTGCGCATCATTCCGGTGCCGGGCAAGGCCCCGGGTGAGAGCGTGGACCTCGGCGGTCTGCTGGGCGAACTGATCGTGATGGAGGTGAAGCCCTTCCGGGCCGACGGGTTCGTGCGCCTTGGCGGCCGGATCCCCGCCCCCTTCACCGCGCTGCGGAACTGACGAAGACAGGTCGTTATGATCGCAACCCATGATGCGCCAGGACTGCACGCCCGTGACCGGCTTTATGCCGTGCTGCTGGGCGCGGGCTATTTCGCGCTGCTGCTGGCCACCACGGACATCGGGTTTCCCCGCGACGAGGGCTTCTACTTCACGGCCGGCGAGCAGTACTCGTACTGGTTCGATCAACTCTTCGACGACCCGTCGTCCGCGTTCACGAAAAAAGCCGTGGACAAGCACTTCGCCTACAACCCCGAACATCCGGCCCTGCCCAAAATCCTGTACGGGTTGTCGTGGCGCCTGTTCGGGACGATGCGCGACGCGGGCGCGGACCCGGGGGTGCGGGCGTGGTATCAGAGGGGAGGACCCCCGGACCCGATCCTGGGTTTGGTGCGCGAATCCACGGCCATGCGCCTGCCGGCCATGTTCATTGCGTCGGTCCTGGTGGGGATGCTGTTTCTATTTGGCACGCAATTCTTCAACCGGAGGGTGGGCCTGGCATCGGCCCTGATCCTGGCCACCATGCCCCACTTCTTCTGGCACGCGCACTTGGCGTGTTTCGATGTGCCGGTTGCGGCCATGTGGTTCTTGTCGGCATACGCGTTCTTCCGGGCCGAACGGGGCGGTTGGGGATGGGCCGTGCTCACGGCCGTCGCCCTGGGCCTGGCCGTGTCCACCAAGCTCAATGCGTATTTTTTGGGACCCACGTTCGTGGTCTACGTGATTTGCTCCCGGGCCTTGGGTGTTCGGGTGCCGGTGGGCGAGGGGCGCACGGGATTGGGGGTTGTGGCCCTGTTGCGCATCGCGGTGGCGATCCTGGTCATCGTGCCTCTCGTGCACTACGCGCTGTGGCCAAAGCTGTGGTTCGAACCGATCGAACACCTGAAGTGGTATTTTGCGCGTCACGCGAAGCATGAGTACTACTGGGCCTACTTCTTCGGGACGTTGTACACGCGCCCACCGTTCCCCATGTCGTTTCCGTTCGTGATGTCCGCCATGACCCTGCCTGCGCCGACCGTCCTGCTGGTGGTCGCCGGAATCCTGCGTGCGACCTGGGAGGTGTTGACACGCGTGGGCGGGCGGTGGTGTGAACGGCTTTGGAATGAAGACGCAACACGACCGGTTCGGGAGCCGGGACTCATGCTGTTCGTGTTCCTCAATTTCCTGATCCCGTTCCTGATTATCGCCCACCCTCAGACGCCCATCTTCGGGGGAACCAAGCATTGGATGCAGGGTTGGCCTTTCCTGGCGCTGTTTGCGGGGCTGGCCTTCGATGCAGTGCTCGATGCGATTCACAAGGTGGGACAATGGTTCCCGCGGATGGGCGCGCGTCGGGTTCAAGGGGTGCTCACCGCCGCGGCCGTGGCAGGATTCGCCCTGCCTCTGGCCTGGGACACGCTGCATCAGCATGCCAACGGCAGCACCTATTACAACGCCCTGGCAGGCGGCTTCGGGGCCATGGGTGAACATGCGATGCAACGCGAGTTCTGGGGCAACACGGCCTTTGGAGCGCTGCCTTACCTCAACGAGAACGCGCCCCAAGGGGCGACCATCGATTTTCACGACACCGCGTGGGACTCGGTGACGATGTACTACCGCGACGGTCTGTTGCGACCGGACCTGCGGGCCCTGTGGGATTTTCAGCGTGCGGACTATTTCCTGTTCCACTGGCACAAGGAGTTTCTTGGCCTCGAGGCCGACGTGCGCCGTATCATGCAGGGGGCGGTCCCGGTGCACGTGGTGGCGGCCGATGGCGTGCCGTTGCTCAACGTCTTTCAGAGGCCCGGGCGGGGACCGGTGGGGGAACGGCCATGACCGGTTGGCGCAAGGCATCGATCGTTGCCTGGCTGGCGCTGCCCTTGCTGGCATGGGGGTGTTGGCTTTTGTCCGTGCATCAGTGGGCGCGGGTGCCGAACCTGTCCGACTGGGCCGCGGCCGCGGATGTCGTGCGCCGTGGCGCGCAACCCGGGGACATAGTCTTGTTTGCGCCCGCGTGGGCGCAAGAGGGGGCCGGGGCCTTCAGAGGCTTGGATGTCTGGACGTCGGAGGTGGTCGACTGGTACGAGATTGGCCGGCACCCGAGGGTCTGGGTGGTCGGGGCCATGGGACACCGTGAGCCCGCAATACCCGACGGTTTCACGCGGGCCACGTTCGAAGACTTGGGGCGCGTGACCGTGACGCTGCTCGAATCCCCGCTATCGGTGCCCGTGTTCGACTTCAAGGCGAGACTCTCGAACGGCGAGGTCGTTTACGGCTACCCGGACGGCGCCTTTGTGGCAACGACCTATGCGGATCGGCGCTGGAAGGGCCGTGAGAACCCGGACTGGTGTTACGTGGGCGCCATCGACCGTGACATCGGGGGGGGCATCCGCAACGCGATATGGGCCCATCCTCCGAACCAGAACGTGCCCCTGACCGTGCGCTACCGCAACGTGCCTCCCGGCCGGACCTTGGTGGTCCATTACGGCATGGCTCAGAGCGCCACCGAGGAGGGACAGGGCGTGCCGGTCACCTTCGAAATCCTGTTTGGAGATCGGGTGATGGTCGAGCGTTCGATCAACGGTCTTCATACCTTCTGGAACCGTGAGGTCATCGACCTGTCCGACGTGGGGCCATGGGGTGGGGAAGTGGCTTTCCGGCTGCGAACCGCGGACCACAATCACCAGCATTTCATGTTCACGGCCGACTTGTGGGACGACCATCCCGGGCGATTTGCCGACCTCCCTTGAATCCGCGCCCGAGCCTCTGGTATCATCGCGCCACCTGGAGGCGCGTCATGACGAATCGATTTCCGGTGTTGCTGGCCCTCGTGACCCTGTTTGGCGGGGCGGGCGAGGGGTTGGCCCGGAGCTACAACCCGGCCCTCGGGGCCTTCTACGACTCCGGTTCCCTGGGGGTGGATGTCGAGGCATTCCGCAGCTTCGCAGGGGAGCTTGGAGTGGCCATGGTGCCCAAGGCCGTGGGGCCAGCCTCGACCCTTGGCTACATGGGGTTCGAATTGTCCTACGACCTGTCGCTCACGGACATCGCGTTGGACAACTACTACTGGAAGGGGGTGCCCGACCTCGGCATTCCTCCGGTTGCAGACGACCCATCGTCCCTGCTGATCACCAGCCAGTTGCGTGTCCGCAAGGGCCTTCCCTACAGTCTGCAATTGGGCGGCGTGATCACCCATCTGCACCAGAGCGATCTGTGGGGCATTGGTCTGGAACTCGGATGGGCCCTTCACGAAGGGTTTCGGTGGCTGCCGGACTTTGCCATCGTGTCGTCGGTGAACACCGTTCTGGGGGCGGGGGATCTGGCGATGATCGAAGTCGGGACCGCGGTTTTGATGTCCAAGGCCTTCTCGGTGGCAGGACTGTTCTCGCTGGCCCCGGTGATCGGATACCACCTCGTCTACGTCAATGCAGGATCCCATGTGACCACGGCATTTTTGACCACCGGTGGGGTGGTGTCGCCCGTGACGTTCGTGATCGACCAGGAACACATCCTGCGCCATCGTGCCTTGATCGGGCTCAACGCGATCGTCACCGTGGTGACCGCGGGGGCCGAGGTCGGGATCGGGGCTGGGCAGCGCAGCTATTCCTTCAAGCTTGGGGTCACTTTCTGATGGGGGCTTTGGAAGCAGGGCCTCGACGGCCGTCAGCGCCTACAGGTGGAACTGCATCTCGGTGCTGCCGAGGCGGATCGAGTCGCCATCCTTCATGAACGCCTTCAACACCTTCTGGCCATTCAGGAACACGCCGTTCACGCTCTGCAGGTCCTCGAGTTCGTAACTCTTTTCCCGCACCCGGATCGATGCGTGCCGTTTGCCCACCGACGTGTCGGTTAGCACGATGTGGTTTTCCGGGGCGCGACCGATGTAGCTCAGTTCCTCGATCAAATGGAACACCTGTCCTGCGCAGGGCCCGTCACGCACCATAATCTTGCCGAGCGAAGGCCCGTCATACTGCTGCGAGGCGATCCGGGCCGCCTCCTCATCGCGGGCCTGACGCCGACTCACGATCACCCCTACCAACCAGCGGATCAGGAGGAACAACAGCACGACGCCAACCAGGATCCCCACGATCCACAAGGCCGTCATGATCCAGTTGCGCTTGCGCTCGAGCTTGCCGAAGGGAATGGGGTCGGACTTGAATTCCTGATTGCCCTGGCCCTTGACCTGCAACGCAAAATCCACCGTGGGCCCGGTGATACGGTCCTTAATGGTGGCCACCACGGAAGTCAGGCCCGTTCCCGCGACGAGCGAGCCGATCTTGCCGAGTTCTTCGGAAATGCTTTGGCGCGTCGTGGCGCGGCCCAGATAACCGCCCTTGGCCAAGGCCGCGATCTTGTCCGGATCCCCGCCATCCTCGAGCCCGATCACGTAGACTTCCAGCCAGCCCTCGGTGGCATCGCCGATGGTGTTCTGAAGCGACCGCCACCAGGGTTCCTGATCGTCGATCGGTTCGCGGCTGGCGCCATCCGTTATCACGACCACCGCAAAACGGAGCAGTTCCTTGCCGCCCGACTGCTTGCCCTTGGTGGACGTCAGCCAGGCCTTGACCGCATTCTTGAGCAGGGTCTGCAAACGTGGGTTCTTTTCGGCCCCTTCGGGCGGGGCGGAGCGGCACTTGTTCTGGATGGTTTCGAGGTCTGGCAGCTTGACCTTGTCCACGGCCTGGGCCTTGACCAGGACGTAGGCATCGGGCCGGACCTCGTCGTAGCATGCGATGGACAGCAGGTCGTACTTCCCGAGGTTGGGCTTGAGGGTGTTGAGTCCCTGCATCGCGTACTCAACGGGGGGGCTCACTCCTTCCTTGGCCGGGTCGGCTTCATCGGAACCCGCGAAGTTCGCGGTCGTCGCGATGATCACGAACACGGCGGTCGGCATCTCGGCGGTGCGCAGGTTGGCGGCAGAGAGTTCCGCCTGCACGGGCTTGCCACCGGACTCCACGGACCAAACCCCCCGCTCCATCCCTTCGACGGGGATGTTCTCGTCGCGGGTCTCGACCACGAACTTCAATTCGCCCTTCTCGAAATAGTCGTTCGCATTGTAGTAGCGCACGTCGAGGGGGCGGGGGGCCGCGAGGAGCAGTGTGGGGGCGAGGCACAGGAAGAACATCGACAGGGGCGCGAGACGTCGTGCTTGCATGGGAACTCCTGCTGTCATTCCAAGGACTTGAACTTCAGTTCCGTATGCCCGAGCTGCAGTCGATCGTTGTCGACGATCTGCGCCTGCATGACCCTCTTACCGTTGACGCGCGTGCCATTGGTGGAACCCGCATCGCTGATCTGGTAGATGCCTTCGTCGTTGTAGACGATGGTCGCATGATGCGACGACACGTAGGAGTCGCTCAGCACCACTTCCATGTCGGCATTGTTGCCGATACGGTTCCGACCTGCCACCAGCCGGAAATCGCGGCCCTCTTGCGGACCGTCCATCACCACGACCCAACCGACGCAGGGCTTGAACCGGGCATCCTCGAACGCGCTGATGTTGATGGCCTGGGTCTTGGCCTCGACGACATCTTCTTCGACCGGCTGCGGTGCCGCACGACCCGTCTGTCCCTTGTCCTTCTTGCTGAACCAGCCCATCTTCTTCTTTCCCCCGTCTGGCTTCGGTGCAGCCGTCTTTACGGACCCCTTGGCCTTGTTGATGCTGCCATCAACCGCCTTGTTGAAGCCTCCTGCCGCCTTCATGGCAACACGGGCCTTCGCGCCCGAGACCTTGGACTTCGCGAGGAGTTCCGCCCCGGTCACACGGCCCATAATGAGCTTCTTGAAGAAGTCGATTACAAACATTATGGATTCGATTCTAGCTGCATCTGCCCGGCTGTCAACAACTTGTCATGCCAAAGTGGACGGATTTCTCGGCCATCCAAGCGGCGGCGCTCTGCTCAAACCCGGCGAGAGCTGCACTGTGGCCGGTAAAAGAATGTGGACTTTTGCGCATTCGAGGTGGGAAAGGTACTTGTGTTCTCGGGGGATTGGCGGGATATTCACCGGCGATGAAAGTGCTTGTGGATAGTCGAATCCGGCTGGAGGGCATTGGCGCTTCCGACCCGGTGCGCAATTCCGTCATCGATGCCCTGCAGCAGCGTTTCACCTATGAAAACCCGGTGTACTGGGATGCGCGGCGTTTCCGCCATCCCTGCCGGAACATCCCACGCCGGATCGAACTGTTCGAGATCGATGGCGACACGGGCTCGTGCCCGCGCGGCGCCCTGGGCGAGGTGCTGCGATTGACGGCGCCCCTGGCGCCCGAGGTGATCGACCTGACGCTCTGCCCACCTTGCACCACGGTCTTTCCCGAAGTGGATTTGCGCGATTATCAGGCCGCTGCGGTCGAGGCGATCCTGGCCGTGCGGCAAGGGGTTTTGCAGGCCCCGACCGGCAGTGGAAAGACCGTGGTGGCCATGGGGGCGATAGCGCGCCTGCAGACCCCTACGATCATCCTGGTGCACACGTCGATCCTGTTCGAGCAGACCATCGATCGGATCCGTGATTTTCTGGGCATTCAGGCGGGCCGGATCGGTGGCGGGCACGAGGATTTGGGCGACGTGACCGTGGCCATGGTCCAGACCCTGATGCGGCGCGATGTCGCCGGATTGGCATCGCACTTTGGTTGCGTGATCCTCGACGAGGCGCATCACTGCCCGGCCGAAACCTTCAAATCCGTGGTTCAGCGCTTTCCCGCGCGATACCGGATTGGCCTGACCGCGACCCCCAATCGAAAGGACCGGCTGCATCCGGTGCTGTTCGACACCGTGGGACCGATTGTGCATGCGGTTCAAGAGCGGGCCCTGGTGGCATCCGGTTCGCTCGCGCGGACCGAGGTGATCGCGGTGCAGACGCCGTTTCGGGGCTGGTATCGTGACGATTATCAGGGACTCATCAACCGCCTGGTGGCCAATGCAGCCCGCAACGCGGTGGTGCTGGACTCGATTGGACGTTATCATATGGCGCGCTCACTGGTGCTCACCGAGCGGGTGAGCCACTGCGACCTCCTGACCGAGGCCCTAGCGGGACGTGGCATGAAGGTGGCGGGCATCCATGGACAAGTGGCCCGCGAACAGCGAGATGCACTGGTATCGCGGTTCGTTCGAGGGGACATCGAGGTTCTGGTGGCCACGACCAGCCTGATCGGCGAGGGATTCGACCTTCCGGCCATCGACACCGTGTTCCTGACCGTGCCGAACGGAAACGTGGCCAAGACCACTCAGGCCTTGGGTCGGGCCCTGCGGCCCAGCAAGGGCAAGATCAGTGGACGCATCGTGGACTTCGTGGACGAAAACGTGCCCCTGTTGCTCAGTCAGTATCGCCGAAGGTCCAAGGTCTATCAGCGGTTCGAGCAGGCAGGAGGATCTCGATGAAGGTCCAATGCCCCCGATGCGGACTGACGTATCGGCTTTCCGACGACCGGTTGCCGCCCGACGGGGGAACCATACGCATTCGATGCAGACGCTGCGCGGGGTTTCTGGACGTGGTGCCCGACACCCCCGATAGCTCTGACACCGTGCCGCAAGAACCGCCGACCGATCTGCCACCCAAGGCCCCGCCCCTCGAACAGCAGACCGTGCTGCCTCCTGACGCCCCCTGGTTCGTGGCCATCCGGGGCGAGCGCACCGGACCGCATACCACGCCTCAGGTCATGGAATTGCTGCGGGCCAAAACCATCGCCTCCGACACCCTGGTCTGGCGCAAGGGGTTCTCGCAATGGGTCGCGCTGGCCGAAGTGGGGGAGCTTCGCTCGCCCTGGTCCGCCGCAAAGAAGACCTCCGAAGGCGAGGCCCGGTCTTTTTCCGTGCCGCGTCCGCCGACCGTGCAGACCCGTGTGCCCCGGTTGGTGCAGGTGCCCGGGGCATCGCCGCCTCCAACCCCGGCCGGCACCGGATTGGTCGAACTCATGCAACCGGAAGTGGCCCGCGGGGACTGGAGGCTCGGGACCTGGGGATTCATTTTGCTGTTGATTGGGGTGGCCTGTGTGGGGATTCTGGTGGGGTGGCTGATTTCGCGACATGCCCCTCCATCCCTGCTGCGCACTGGTGGTCTCGGCAATACGCCGACCGCGGTAACCCTGCCCAAGCCCTTGCCGACCAGCGAAACGAATCGGTTACCGATGGTTCCGTCGGTATCGCCGCCTGTCGCCGTGACGGACAGGCCCCCGATCGATGCCGATTCGGTTTCTCAGGCCCACCGGAAAGTACCGGCGACCTTGTCACCCGAGCAGGCCGCTGCTGTATTCGCCCGGTTTCGATCCGCCATGTGGCGTTGTCTGGAGGCGGCGGGCATCACCACGGGCACAAGGGTCACGATCAAGGCTGATGTGGTGATCGATCCGAGCGGACGCGTATCATCGGCCAAGGCTTCGGCCGGGTTCGTGGTCGGGGCCGTGTCGTGCATCGAGGCCCTGTTGAAGGCGATGACCTTTCCCCGATTCCGGGGTGCGCCGCAACCCATCACCTACACTTACGAATTTCCGTGAATCAACCTCACACCCCTGCAAGAATGCAGGTTTGATCTTTTTCGGGTTCGACGTTAGAGTCGGGCCTCAGGCGGGTTTCTCTGGGAGCGAGGGGCCATACATGAAGCGGGTCGCCGCAGTGGGTGTCCTGTTGTGCGGTTGCCTTGGCAGCGAGGCCTTCGCCCAGGATACTGTTCTGACCACCAACTCGGACAAGAACATCCAGGTCCTTCAGCAAAAGCCGTTCATGCGGCGTCTGCGGGCCGAAGTCGTTCCCACGTTCAGCGTTGGCTTGAACGAGACGCTGACCACGCACCTCGGGGTCGGGGTCCAGGCCCGGTTCCACGTGCTCGACAGCCTCGCCATCGGTGGCGAGTACATTCACTACTTTGGTTCTCTCTCGCGACTGGCCACCGAGATTGGCGAGGACTATCAGGTCTATCCTGAAAAGCGGCTGATCGACTGGTTTGCGGGCGGGCATGTCGCCTGGGTGCCGATCTTCGGCAAGTTCGTGTTTCCAGGCGCCAGCCATGTGGTGTATTGGGACCTTTTCCTGGTGCTGGGGGGCGGGGCCACGCACACCGGGCGTACGGCCACCCGCGTTACCGGGGATGCCGGGGGGGGATTCCGCTTCGCAGTGCTTTCCTTCCTGACCCTGAATCTTGAGGTGCGGGACTATCTGTACCAAGAGACCTTCGGTGCCGGCAAGAAGATCATGAACAACGTGGTGTTCACGGTGGGGATCGGCCTGTTCACCCCGTTCGGGTACACGTATGACTATCCGAAGTGAGGCCCGGACCATGAAACGCCTGCTCGTCGGTGTACTTGTGATGCTTTGTGCGGGGGATGCGTTCGCCCGCATGGAGGGCATTGCGGATGCCCCGGCCGTGCGCCATCAGAACCTCATGCGCAAGGGGCGCCACGAACTGACGCCCGCATTCGGCGTGACCCTCATGGACCCCTACACCCGCAATGTCCTGGCCCAATTCTCTTACAAGTACCACATTACCGACTGGATCGCGGTCCATGCGGAATTCGACTATGCCGCGCCGTTCAAGACGGGCCTGACCGAGGACATCGAACGGGAGGTGTCGTCCGAGCCCATCTGGATGTCGGCCCACCCGGGCCAACAGTATCGGATGTCGAGGACCGGCCTCGGGATGATGATTCTGGGCGGTGCTTCGCTGACCCCCCTGGCCGGCAAGCTGTCCCTTTTCGGGCTGTCGGCGTATGCGGATTTCCACGTGGACGTGGGGGCGGGCGTGGCGCTGGTCGAAGGCATCAACCGCTTGTCCGGGTCCACGGCCGTGGCCATCATGGTGGGCGCCGGATTCCGGTTCTTCCCGCACAAGGCGTTCTCGGTGAACTTCGATGTCCGTGATTACATGGTATCTCGGACCCTGAATCTGCCGAGCACCGGCGGCACCAGCCGCAAGCGATTGACCCAGAACCCGACCGTGATGATGGGTGTCTCGTTCTTCCTCCCCCTGACGCCCGCCGTAGGCCCATGACGCGCGACGCGCAGGAGGAAACGATGATGAAGCATGCGTTTGCGGTAACTCTTGCAGCAACCCTGGCACTGGGCCTGTTGGCATCGTGTCCCGCGGTGGCCAGTCATTACGTGCTGTCGTCGATCGATGTGGTCGAGGAGGCCATGGTGCCCCGGCTGGCGGCCATCGGCATCCAGACCACCGAGGACCTGTGGAACCAGACGCGGACCCCCAAACAGATCAAGAAGGTGGCCCGCAAGATGGGGGTTTCCACCGCCAAGGTGAAAGACTGGCACGATTTTTGTGATCTTCTTCGCGTGCGGGGGGTGGGGCCCAAGGTCGTGCGGGTGCTTCAGTTGGCGGGGGTTCAGCGGCTGTCGGTTCTGGCCAAGGAAGATCCGGCCCGGCTGACGACCCGCATGAAGAATACCAATACGCAGTATCAGATCCTCGGAAAGCTCCCCGACGAGGAGTCCGTGCGGGCCTGGATTCAACAGGCTCAATCACTGGTCCGGCGTTGACACCCGCCGCGTCATGAATCGGAGTGAAGTCGGATGAACGACGCGAACTCGCTGGTGGTGCGCAAAATCGGTTGCCTGATCGGCATGGCGCCCGACAGCCCCCTGACCGTGCAGGATGCTGTGGTGTGGATCGACCGCGGCGTGGTGCGGTTTGCCGGACCTGCGGGCAACCTGGATCAAACGGCCTGCCGTGGCGTTGCGACTCTGGATGCCGGGGGCGGGCTCGTGACCCCGGGTCTGGTGGATTGTCACACTCATCTGGTGTTTGCGGGAAACCGCGCGGACGAATGGGAGGAACGGGCGCGGGGGGTGTCGTACGAGGCGATCGCAGCGCGAGGAGGCGGGATCATGCGCACGGTCGAAGCCACGCGCGCGGCCTCCCGACCGACGTTGTTGGAACTCGGCCGTCGCCGGATGCGGCGCGCGCTGCGCCATGGCATCACGACCCTGGAAATCAAGTCCGGGTACGGGCTCGATCTGGCCTCCGAGATCAAGATCCTCGAAGTGGCCCGTCAGCTCGCAGAAGAAGGACCGGTGGGTGTGGTGCCGACCTTTCTGGGCGCCCATGCGGTGCCGCCCGAGGCCCGAGGGCAACGGGATGCCCATGTCGATGATCTGGTGTCGCGATGGATTCCCAAGGTCGCCTCCGAGAAACTGGCCGAGTTCTGCGACGTGTTCTGCGAGGGCATCGCCTTTTCGGTCGAGGAATCCGAACGCATCTTGCGTGCGGGCCTGGCCGCAGGCCTGCGCCCCAAGGTCCATGCCGAGCAACTCGGGCGATTCGGGGGGGCGGCCATGGCCGCACGCGTGGGTGCCGTGTCTGCAGACCACCTGGACTTCGCCGATGAGTCGGACCTTCGGGCGTTGGCCAAGGCGGGAACCGTGGCGGTCCTGCTGCCGGGGTGCGCCGTGACCCTGGGCAATCTGCACTTCCCGGACGCACGACCACTGCTTCGGGCCGGGCTGCGAGTGGCCCTGTCCACGGACTTCAATCCCGGGACCTCGATGACTCAGGACCTGCTGCTGATGGGGACTCTCGCCATCCGGCACATGGGCATGACCGTGGCCGAGGCCTGGGCCGCCATCACCTGTCATGCCGCAGCGGCCCTGGGGCGTGGCCACCGGTCGGGACGGCTCGTCCCGGGCTTCGACGGGGATCTGGTGGTGTTCGATGCGGTCGATGCCGCGGAACCCTTCTACGATTTTTCGGACCCACTGGTGCGGACCGTGGTTCGACGCGGGGCGGTGTGTTGGAACGATCCCGACGCCTGACGGAGAAATGATGACACAGCAGGGCAAACAGCGCATCCTGGTGCTGATGGGAGGACAGTCGGGCGAACACGATGTTTCGCTGCGGTCCGGGGCTGCCGTGGTGCAGGCCCTTCCCGATGCCAACTACTGGCCGGTTCCGGTGGTGATTGGGCGTGACGGGCGTTTCCGGTTCCCGCCGATTCATGACTTGACGGCTGGTTGCGAGGCCCTGCCGCTTGGTGCGGCGTTGACCCGGATCGAAGATTTGGCACCAACTGCCGCGTTCATCGCGATGCACGGTCCCACGGGTGAGGACGGACGGATGCAGGCGCTGATGGACCTGGCCCACATCCCGCACATCGGAGCCGACGTGGTGGGGTCCGCAGTGGCCATGGACAAGTGGCTGGCCAAGGCAGTCTACCGGGAAGCCAAGATCCCCACGGCCGATGCGGTGCTCATACGCGCCTTGGACTTGGCAGGGCAGGGGGATGGGCTGCTCGTCGAAGCCTTGCGAAAGCTCGGGCTGCCCTGCGTCATCAAGACCCCGCGTCTGGGGTCGAGCGTCGGGGTCTGGATTGCTCGTACCGAGGCGGAATTGCGCACCCATGTGGCGTCTGCACTGCAGATGGACGAATGCGTGATGCTCGAGGCCTTTGCGCCCGGTCGGGAACTCACGGTTCCCGTGCTCGAGGACCCGGATGATGGGACACCCCGGGCCCTGTCGGTGATCGAGATTCGGGTGAAGAAGGGGCCGTTCTTCGACTACGAGACCAAGTACGACCCGAACGCCACCGAAGAATTGTGTCCGGCCCCGATCGATGCGGAGCTCACTGCTCGTCTGCAGGACCTGGCCATCCGGGCTCATCGGGCCTTGCTGCTGTCGGGGTTTTCCCGAACCGATTTCATCGTGGGGCAGGCAGGCATCGTGACGCTCGAGACCAACACGATCCCTGGTCTGACCCAGGCCTCGCTGTTTCCCCAGGCAAGCCGTTATGCAGGCATCGCGTTCCCGGTTCTGGTGGACATCCTCATCCGACGCGCCTTGAACCGTCCCCCGGCCATCCGTTCTGTGGAAGACAAGGCCGTCTGACCCCGGCTTTGTGTCCCGGCCTTGCCCTTCGGGATCGCAATTCGTTATGATGAGCCGTCGAATTTTGGGAAGGAGCGATGGTGGTGAACAAGTCGTTCGGTTGGTTGGCGGGAATTCTTCTTGCAGCGGGCCTGATGGCATCCGGTTGCGTCAGTTCGAGCGTGCCGGCCCCGGCAACGGATGCAACGGACCAGACGGCCGATGTGCCGGTGGCGACCGAACTGCCCGCGGGGACGATCTGCGTGCCTGCAGCGACGCAGTGCGTGGGCTCGAACTTCCTGGTGTGCGATGCGGACGGCGAAGATTGGAGCGTGACGGTCTGTCCGACCGGCGAATTCTGCACGTCGACCGGGTGCGGAGTGACCGCCTGTCCCCCGAACGAGGCTGCCTGCGACGGGGAAATTGCGGTCAAGGTATGCCGGCCCGACGGATCCGGATACGGCGCCTCCACTCCCTGCTCGGGGATCCAGACCTGCCGTGCAGGGCAGTGCATCCGTAAGGAGTGCAAGGAAGGCGAGAACTTGTGCGTGAAGAACGTGCTCCTGGTGTGCGAGGGGGACCCGGTGCAGTGGACGGAATATCCTTGCGGGCCCAAGGAACTCTGCTTCCAGGGGGACTGCGTGGAATGCTTTTCGACCCCGCAGTGTCCGACGGGCATGGAGTGCGACAACGGTCACTGCGTGTCCCAGATGCTCGATGTGACGACACCAACCCTGCCCGATGGGCAGATCGGCGTGACCTATGCGGTCACCTTGGTAGCCGCCGGTGGCGAGGCCCCGTACGCGTGGGCGCTGCTGAGCGGGACGCTGCCCGACGGACTTCTGCTGACGAACGCGGGCATCATTACCGGCATTCCGACCGAGGAAGGGACGTCATCGTTCAAGGTCTCGGTCACGGACAGCCTGGGCATGGTGGCCACTGCAGACTTGTCGATCATCATTCATGCCGGTGGCCTGATGGCCATCTCGACCCTGTCCCCGCTGCCCGGCGCACAGGAAGGGGAAGCCTACTCGGTCACGTTTGCGGCCGTGGGTGGAACAGCGCCGCTGGGCTGGATGATCACGACCGGCAAGCTGCCTGCTGGCCTCACCATGGCCTCGACCGGCATTCTGTCAGGCACTCCGACCGAGTCAGGCGCCTTCGGGTTCACGGTCCGCGTGGTGGATTCCAGCAACCCGATCCTGACGGCGTCGGCCGATTTCGACCTCGTGGTAGGGGTGTCGCCGCTCGAGATCGTAGGGGACACGGAACTGGACCTGTTCTTGACCAAGGTCATCGTACTCAACGTGGTCATTCCCATTGAAGGCGTGCCCGTGCCGTACAGCGTGCAGCTTCAGGCCAAGGGTGGCAAGAAGCCCTATGCCTGGACCGAGGTGCCTTTGCAGCAGTTGTTGAGCTTCCTGATCCCGAACGCCGGGTTGCCGACCGGGCTGGCCCTGGGTGCCAACGGACAGATTACGGGGTTCTTGTCGACATCGGCGAGCGCGGTGGAATTGACGGTACCGTTTGCGAACATCACGCTCAAGGGGTTCTTCTTCATGGCCCAGGTGGCCGACGCCCAGTCTCCGTCCGAAACCGCACAGGCCGTGTTCCTGATCCCCACGGTGCCGCTGGACTTGTCCATCTTCTAGGAAAATCGGCGCCGCGGAAAGTCAAAGCGCAAGCAAGCTTGCGCACTCCCAAACCTATCTTGGAGTGCGGCAGCTTGCTGCCGCTTTTGGGGCTGTTGCAGAGACCGCGGTAAGTCAAAGCGCAAGCAAGCTTGCGCATTTCTGTGGCTCGCTTTGCTCGCGGGGATGTCGCGCTGAAAGGCGCGACATCTTCTACGACCCCAACGTCACGGTATTGGGCCCCAGTAACGCCTCGAGATCCGCAACCAGTTCGGGCGATGGCGACACCCTCCAACGGGAGTCCGCTCGCAGCAGGATCTCTCCCGCCCCGGCCAGGCGCACCAGCAGGTTCAGCCCGCAGGCTCCTCGATGTCTCAACGCTACGTCGCGAACCCGGTCCACGTCCGAATCCTTGATGGCCCCCAGGTCCAGCGTCACGAATACGTTCTTGCACAGCCCCTTGCGGGCCACGTCCAAGCGTTCGATCGTTTTGACGTGCAACCGGACGGTCTCGGCGTCCGCATCCCCCTCCTGCTGCACCGTGCCCTGTACCATCAGAGGCTCGTCTGCACCCGCCAGCGCGGCCCACTGCTCGTACGCCTTCGGAAACACCACACATTCAATCTGTCCGGTGGTGTCCTCGAGGGTGATGAAGGCCATGCGCGATTGGCCTCCCTTGGTTACCTTCTCGGTGCACGCCGCAACGATGCCGGCCACGGTCACGTCCGTTCCGTGGCCCGCCTCGGCCGCGTCGGATAGGTCGCTGACCTTGAATCGCCTCAGTTCCTCGGTGTAGGGGTCGAGGGGATGACCACTGACGTAGTATCCGATGGCCTCCCGCTCGAACGAGAGGCGCTGGCGATTCGGCCACTCGGCCAGATCGGGGACCCGGTATTCCGGTTCGCCGCTTCCGTCGAACAAGCTGATCTGGCCCGACTCTTTCTCGGCCTTTTTTGACTGCGCCGCCTCGATCAACCGATCCAGGACCTGCATCAGCGCGGCGCGGGAATGTCCAAAACCGTCCATGGCGCCACCCTTGATCAGGGCCTCGTGGACGCGCCGGTTGACCTTGCGACCGTCCACGCGCGCCATGTAGTCGACCACGGACAGAAAGGGACCGCTCGTTCGAGCGGCCACAATGGCTTCCACCGAGGCGGTTCCCACGCCCTTGACCGCCCCGAGCCCGAAGCGGATGGCCTCGCGCAAGGTGCCGTCCGCGTTCGTCACCTCCTCGACCGTGAAATCCAGACCCGAACGGTTCACGTCGGGCGACAACACGGGGATGCCGCAACTGCGTGCCTCGCGGATGAAACGCATGACCTTGGTCTGGTTGCTTTTTTCCACGCTGAGCAGGGCGCACAGGAACTGCGTGGGATAGTGCGCCTTCATGTAGGCCATTCGGTAGCCCACAATGGCATAGGCGGCGCTGTGGCTCTTGTTGAACCCGTATTCCGCGAACGGGATCATCAGTTCGTAGACTTCGTTCGCCTTGGCACGCGGGATGCCCCTTGCCTCGGCGCCGTCGAGGAAGGGCTGGCGCATCCGCTGCAGTTCATCCATCTTCTTCTTGCCCATGGCCCGCCGCAGAAGGTCCGCCTGGCCGAGCGAGAATCCCCCGAGGTTTGCGGCGATCAGCATCACCTGTTCCTGGTACAAGATGACGCCATAGGTGTCCTTGAGCAGCGACTCCAGTTGCGGCACCAGATACGTGACCTCTTCCTGGCCGTGCTTGCGCCGCACGAAGCTGTCGACCATGCCGCTTCCCAGCGGCCCCGGGCGGAACAGGGCGATGACCGCAATGATGTCTTCGATGTGGCTGGGACGCAGCCGGCGCACCAGGTCGGTGATGCCGCGCGTTTCGAGTTGGAACACCCCGGCGGTTCGGCCGGCCGCCACCATCTCATAGGTGGCGGCATCATCCAAAGGGATGTCTTCGAGGCGGAAATTCGGGTTGGCCCGGGCCCGTATCAGTTCCTCGGCGCGAGCAATCGTGGTCAGCGACGTCAGGCCCAGAAAGTCGAACTTGATCAGGCCTACGGCGTCCAGGTCCCCCATGTTGAATTGCGTGACCACGCTGCCGTCGTCGGCCACGAACAAGGGGGCATAATCCGCGATCGGACGGTCCGCAATGACCACCCCGGCCGCATGCTTGCCCGCCTGTCGGTTCAGGCCTTCGAGCTTTTCGGCCACGCGCCACAGTTCGGCCATGACCGGGTCGGACTTGATCAGGTCAGCCAGACGAGGCTCCCTGGCCAGCGCCTTGCCGAGGGTGATATCGAGGTCCGTGGGGATGAGCTTGGCCACCCGGTCGCCGTCCGAGAACGGCAGTCCCATGACACGGGCCACGTCGCGAATGGCCGCACGGGCCTTCATGGCGTTGAACGTGATAATCTGCCCGACCTTGTCGCGTCCGTATTTTTCGATCACGTACTGATAGACCCGATCGCGGTTGTCCATGCAGAAGTCCACGTCGAAGTCCGGCGGGGAGACGCGCTCGGGGTTCAGGAAGCGTTCGAACAGCAGGGAGTATCGGATCGGGTCGATGTCCGTGATGCCGATGGCGAACGCGACCAGAGACCCGGCGCCGGAACCGCGCCCCGGCCCCACGGGCACGCCGTTGGATTTGGCCCAGTTGATGAAGTCCCAGACGATCAGGTAGTAGGCGTCGAACCCGAGCGTGCAGATGACGTCCAGTTCCTTTGCGGCGCGGGCTTCGTACGCCTCGCGGTCGGGGGTCTCGCCCCGGCGCACCATCTGTTCGAGGCGTTGATCGAGGCTAGTTGCCGTCAGTTCCCGCAAGTATTCCGGCGTGGTCCGCCCTTCGGGCGGTTCGAAGCAGGGAAAGTGCAGCTTCTTCGTGGTTTCGAGCGCTACGCCTTCGACCATGTCCGCGATGCGTCCGGTGTTGTCCAGGGCCTCGGGAATATGTGCGAAGGCCTGTTTCATCTCGTCGGGGGTGGCCAGGTGGAACGAACGCAGGGGCAGGGCGTTGCGTCGAGCCTGATCCAGTGTTCGCTTGAGGTTGATGGCCACCAGCACTGCGTGGGCCACGGCATCGTCCCGTTCCAGATAGTGCGCGTTGTTGGTGGCGACCAGGGGAAGACCCATTTGATGCCCGAGGTCAATCAAGGCCTCGTTCGACGCGGCCTGCTCGACCAGTTCGTTGGCCTGCAGCTCCAAGAAGAAGGCATCTGGCGCAAACCGTTCGGCGTACCAGGCCGCCGCTGCCTCCGCGGCAGCACGGTCACCTCTGAGCAGGGCCTGGGATACCTCGCCTCCGAGACAGGCCGAGAGGCCGATGAGCCCGGCCGTATGGCTGGTCAGCATCTCGCGCGAGATCAGAGGAACTCCATGGGTCAGCCCCTCCACGTACGAATGGGTGATCAGGGCACGGAGGTTGGCCATGCCCTCAGCATTGCGGCACAGCAGCAGAAGATGGAAGTTGCGGCCGCCCTGACGTGCATCGGGCAGCAGGACTTCGGCCCCAAAGATTGGCTTGATGTCGTTGGCCTTGCAACATTTCAAGAACTGCACCGCACCGAACAGATTGTTGTGATCGGTCAGGGCCACGGCGCTCATGCCCAGGGCCTTGACGCGCTGCACCAGGTCCGGGATGCGGATGGTCGAATCCAAGAAGCTCATGTGCGAGTGGACGTGCAGGTGAACGAACGACATGCGGACCTCACTCGGATTTTGGATGCCCCGCCAGCGGGGACCCACGAAGCCTACCAGCCACAGGGGGTGAAGGGAAGGGTGAGCGAGCTTCCCCAGTGAACAACGCGACGATGAGAATCGGCAGGGAGAATGGCGTCGACGTCAACCACCTGCGATGGGTTAGATCTGCGATCTTCTTCGTTGACAGGAGCAAGCGGGTTTCGTAGTGTTGCTTCGCCTTGCGCGCGGGGGACATTGACATGCGACGGGTTCTGACGGCGATGGGAGTAGCGGGGGTCTTGTGCCTCGGGTGCAACGTGTCGACCAATCAGCCCTCGCTCGAGGGCAAGGATGTGCGCGTCACCTTCCTGCACACGTCCGACATCCATTCCCGACTGCTGCCTTATTACATGCGTGTAGCCAAGACCGACGAAAACATCGGCCTCGACGATGCGTACGCACCGTTCGGTGGTGCGGCCCGCATGGCCCACATCATCCGGACCGAGCGGGCCCGCGCGGAACGTTCGATGTACATCGACACCGGGGACTCGTTCCAAGGAGCGCCCATCTTCAACGCCTTCTCGGGCGAGGTCGAGATCCGCACCCTCTCGGCCATGGGCGTGGACGTCATGGCGATCGGGAACCACGACTTCGACCTGGGTGAACCCAATCTGGCGCAGCAGGTGGCTCAATGGGCGAACTTCCCGATACTGGCAGCCAATTACAAGTTCGGCGCCAGCCAGAGTCCGACGCCTCCGCCCCTGGCGGGCCTGGTGCAGGAATTCGCGATGTTCAACCTGGACGGGCTGCGCGTAGGCGTGGTCGGCCTGGGAAACGTCAGCACCATGAGCACCATCATCGAAGCGGGAAACCACATGGGCATCACGCCCATTGCGGCAGCCGAGGCGGCCCAGTACTACATCGATGCCATCCGCGGTCAGGTGGATGTGGTGATTCTGGCCACGCACCTGGGGTTGACCGCGGACTATGAACTGATCAAGAACATCACGGGCGCGGACATCGTGTTCGGCGGGCATCACCACGTGGTGCTCAATCCTCCGAAGGCCCTGATGGACTGCCAGATCGACCAGATGGCGCCCGTGTGGCGCGAACGGTTCACCGCCACGCACACATGCACCCCGCGTGAGGTCATCCTGGTTCACTCGGGGGCCTTTGCCAAGTACGTAGGACAGCTCGATGTCGTGTTCCGCCAGAAGGAACCGGGCAGCAACGACTGGGAGGTGGCATCGTCCAAGTACAAGGCTATCCCCGTGGACTCGCGGATCCCGAACGACGAGAAAGTCGAGGAACTGCTCGAAGGCTATCGGGACGAACTGAACCAGATCATGCAGCTCGACCTGATTCTGGGCTATGCCCCGGCCACGGTTCGGCGGTTCGGGACTTACGGCGGTGATTCCCAGCTCGGCAACGTGGTGGCCGAGGCCATGCGCAAGCGCAAAGGCGTCGAAACGGACTTCGCGCTGACCAACTCGCTCGGCATCCGGGCCGACATCTACGCGGGCCCGGTCACGGTCGATGATATGTACAACGTGTTCCCGTTCGAGAACACCATCACCACCATGTATCTGTCCGGGACCGAGGTGGTCGAGCTCTTTGATTACATGGCTCGGCGCACCGGGGTCCGCGGCTGTGCGGCCCAGGCGCAGATCGCGGGGGCCAAAGTCGTTCTGCAATGCGGTCGCTGCGATGCCGCGATGCGGCCCGCAGAGTGGCCTGCGGTGGACCCGGACGCGGATGGGTGTGCCTATTCGATCGAGATCCTGGGCCAACCGGTGTCGCTCAACAGTCAATATCAGGTCGCGGTGAACGATTACATCGCCCGTGGCGGCAGTGGCTTCATGGTGCTCAAGCGCAACACGACCCAGATCAACACGGGCATTCCGCAGCGCGAGGCCCTGATGGACTACATGCGACAGGGCAGGGCGTGCGGCAACCTGACCGCGTGCACCACGGACGCGGATTGCAACAACATCAACTACGCGTGTTCTTGCGATGCACGGTCGGCCTGGGACCCGTCGAGCGCCTCGTGCGTCAAGGGCCAGCAGTGCGAAGGCAACTCGGGGCTTTGCGTGCTGAGCGCCTGTGTGGTGGATGTGGCGGGGCGCTTCGTTGCCAACTGCGCCGGCGGTCTGCAGACGGCCGACTATCAGGCGTGCGCGTGTGAGCAGACCGCCCGCGCCTACGAACAGTGTTCTGAAACTGCTTGCATCGACCCGTCGAACGGATTCGTCGAAGACGGGCGCATCAAGACGCTTCCGCCGTGATGTGTGTGAGCGGGTTTTGCCGTGACCTCGATGGGACGAGGCTCTTGACAGGATGGGGCCAGTGAAGATGAGACGCAATGCAACAGGACTCCTGATGGCGATGGCGCTGGCGATGACGTGGTCGTGCGGCGCCACCCATTCGCGCGATTGGGACGGGACCGTGACCGCGATCAAGGTTGCCTTGACGTCGGGCAACGTGGGCTATCCGGACCAGCCGCTCGACTACAGCACGCAGGGCATCCAGGTGATCGTGGACCTTGCCATGCGGTCCGCAGGCGCTGGGGACGGTGTGGCCCCATTCAACGGGTGGGTGCGCCTGTCGTCGCGTCCGGGCACCGCGTTCGTCACGTCGGGCACGGGCGTGTTCGGAAACGACGTGTACGTCTCGAACGGCGTGGCTACCGGGATCGGGCTGACCGTGGTCAACGGGTTCGGTCAGACGCGCATCTGGGCCGAAGATGTCGGCTACGAGGTGGCGCCTCCCGGGGCGGTTCCCGCGTGCGCCGACGGCGCGGACAACGATGGGGACGGGGATCGGGACTACCCGGGCGATAGCGGATGCCTGGATGCCAGCGACAACTCCGAAGCCGGTGGGTCTGCGGCCACGGGGGTCAGCGACCCGATCTACATCGATTACCCGACGCTGGCGGAACTCCAGGGCCGGACCAAGGAATCGCCTTTCGTGGGCGAATCCGTGACCGTGACGCACGGGGACATGGTGGTCACGCGCATCACGTCCGACGGGATGTATCTGACGGATATCGCGGACCCGGGGACGTTCAACCATCTGTTCCTGTTCAACTTCAATACACCCGAGGGAGTGCGGGTGTGCGATCGCGTGACCTCGGTCACGGGCATCGTGAGCGAATTCTACGGATTCACGGAACTGGGGTTCCCGTCGTGGAACCTGGACTGGTGGCATTCGGATCGGGGGCCTTGCCCGGTGCCTGAACCTCATGTCCTGACCGCCGAAGAACTGGTGAACGCGGGGACCGCCGAAGGCTTCGAGGCGGCGCTGGTCCGTGTCACCGACGTGACGGTCGGGGACAATGTGGTCAACTGCGATCACAATGGGGACGGTACCGTGGACTTCAAGAACTACAACACGGGCGTTTGTTCGTCGGAATGCGAGTGTCGTGCGGCGTGCGAAGCCGACCCCCTGTGCACCGAGATGGTTCAGTACCACGACTACTTCCAGTGGGCCGTGCGGGTGGGCGGGCCGACCGGGGCCAAGCTGTGGGTCGTTTCGCGCGACAACATCCCGGACTTCGATCCGTTTGCCGAAGGCCATTCCAAGACCATTGCCTCGATCACGGGCACCTTGCGCAACATGAGTTTCCTGCGGCCCCAGTGGATTCTGGAGCCGCGTTGTCCGGCGGACCTGGTGGTTTCCGGGACCCCTCCGGCGATAGCCGGGACGTGCGTGTTCCCGAGGACGGGAGAAGAAGATGAACCCAACTGACGAACGAGGCGGGAGGAACAACATGAACACACTGTGCGCGCATGCGGGACGGGTCGCGGCGGGATTTGGGCTGGCGCTGCTCGTGGTTGCAGCCGTGGCCGGGGACGCTCGGGCCGGGGACTTCATGGATACCCGTCTGACCTGGACCTTCGGGGACGACGACCTGTTCCAGGACGCTGGCGAGGTGGTGCCCGACAGCCCCATGCCGGGAATCGGCGATCGCAAGGGCTACGAACTGTTCATGGACAACCTCAACCTCAAGACCAAGGGGCGCGAGAACCTGACCCACATCGCGCTGTACAAGAAGATGGAGGGCTTTCTGCCCGGACTCGTCACCGAGGCCGGCATGGTCCTCAAGCTCGACCTCGGGGCCCTGGCCCAGAACCAGAATCCCCGGGTGGGCGACGTGATGATGGATGACGGCAGCTACCTGCGCGTGGCGTGGGTGTGGAATCCCGAGGACGCCGACAATGCCAATGTGGCCGTGACGTTCTTCCCGTTCGACACGGAACGCATGCGTGTGGGCTACTTGTGGGACATCAGTTGGGGCGGTGGGAACATTTTCAGCACCCGCAAGGCCGGTCCTGCGCCGGGATTCAAGATCGACGTGCACGCCGGCCCCGTGGATGCGTTCATCGGCCTCAAGACCGCGAAGGTCAGCCAGGTGGTGGAACTCGGCAGCGAGGACACCGAAGAGATCACGGTCCAGGAGACCAACTACGGTGTGCTGGGCGGCGTGGGCTACGACATTCTGGACATCCTGCGTCTCGACGTGGCGGGCGGCTTCTTTCAGCAGGGGAACTTCAGCTTCGAGGGCCTGATCGGGTCGAAGGTTTACACCGGCGGACTCGCGGGGCGCCTGACCGTGCACGATGGTATCGCGATTCAGAATTCGATCGATTACATGCTGTATCGCAACGACCCGGACATCAACGTGCTGGACTGGTGGCGCGAGAAGTACGAGCCCGGCAAGTTCAGTTGGAGCGCGTCGGTGGAGTTCAACTACCTGATGCAGCGTCTGGCGGACAACAGCGAGTTCGGCAAGACCAAGATCCAGCCGGCCTATGCGGGCGCGTTCCAGGGCAAGGTCAAGTACGGGTTCCTGCGTGGCCAGTTGGTGGGACTCATCCGCAACCTCGAATTCATCCTGCAGAACGTGCCTTCGTTGACGCCGTTCGTGGCCATGCCTGAACAGGGCGTGAGCACCACGCCCGAATACTTCTTCGCGGCCACGGTTGACTACTACTTCCAGAATCTGCACCTGATGCCGTACTTCACGTTTGGTCTGCAGTTGCCAGCCACGTTCCAGACCGACAACCCCAAGACCGTCCAGGTCATTCGGGATCAGACAAGGCGCGATCGCCTGCCTTCGGGCTTCGACGTCACGCCGGTGTATGCCGCGCGCCTCGGCGTGCAGTGGGACCTGTCCGAGTTCATGAGCCTGCTGGCGAACGTTCAGTACATGCGTGACGAGAATGCGACCCGGCTGAAGATCGATTCCTCGGGTGAGCGTCGCGAGTTCCAGCGTTCGAACCAACTCGGCTTCAACATCATGGCGCGCGCGCGCTTCTGATGCCCATTCTCAACGCCGCCCAGATTCGTGGTCGGTCCGCTGCCTTGATGCGGCTGGCATCGCCCTGCTGCTTGTGCCCGCATTCGTGTGGGGTCCTCCGGGATGCGAGTGAGGTTGGCGAATGCCGGGCTGGCATGGGCGCTACGGTGGCCGCGGCTGCTGCGCACTTCGGCGAGGAACCCGAAATCTCGGGAACCCGGGGTTCGGGGGCCATCTTCTTCGCCGGGTGCAACCTGCGCTGCCTCTATTGCCAGAACGCGCAGATCAGTCAGGAACGCACGCTGGACCCTGCGGACGAGAGCCCCGCCGAAGCGATTGCGGCGCAAATGCTGGCCTTGCAAGCGCAAGGGTGCCACAACATCAACTGGGTGTCGCCGACGCACGTGGTGCCGTTTGCGGTCGAGGCCCTGGCCATGGCGGTCGAGCAGGGATTGCGTCTGCCCTTGGTGTACAACACCAATGGCTATGAAAACGTAGAGACGCTGCGTCTGCTCGAGGGAATCGTGGACGTGTACCTCCCGGATTTGCGGTATGCGGATGACCCGACCGCCGTGATGCTGTCCGGTGCGCATGGCTACGTGGGGGCCGCGCGAACCGCGATCGTCGAGATGGCGCGGCAGACCGGGGATGGCAACCGCCTGGGCGCGGACAACACCATCGCCCATGGTCTGGTGATTCGTCTGCTGGTGCTTCCGAATGACCTGGCCGGGGTGCGGGAATCGCTGGCGTTCATCCGCGACCATTTTGGGACGGGGGTGCGTCTGGCGATCATGGCGCAGTATTTCCCGACCCATCGCGCCGCCGAAGAGCCCCTGCTCACACGACGGGTGTCCGTGGCCGAATACGAACGGGTGTTGCAACGTGCCGAACGCCTGGGCTTCGACAATGTGCTCGTGCAGGAACCCGAAGCGGAACGTTTCTATCGACCGGATTTCGACCGGGATGGTGACCCGTTCGAGGATGCTCGTCACTTCAAATGACCAGGACAGGGCGGACTTCGAGGGCAGGAAGAATTCGGATGGGTGAACCGGAGCGGGTTATCCGCCAAACGGATTCATATCCTTCTTGAACTGTTCGACCGCCTTCTGCGCCGCGTACTTCTTGGCGTCGTGGCGCAGGCCCCATCCCATTGCGATGAGGCCCCCGGTCCATGTGGGGTCCGAGGTGAAGGGGCCGCCCACCTCAATGGATTCCACCATGGCATTGGCCGCGAAGTCCCAGGCCGGGGCCAATGCGGCGATGCGGCCGGCCACCGAGTTCATCACCGAGCGGGATTCGTCTTCCAGCCGATCGAACTGCTTCTGGATGTCCTGGTGCAGGGGACCGGCAATCCGCAGAAGGTCGACTTCCTTTCCGATGCCTTCGAGCTTCTTTTCCTGCTGCTCGATTCGTGAGGTGATGGCAGGCACGCCCGTGTAGTCGCGGTTGCCCATGGTCTTGAACAGTTCGTCATACAGACGCCCGATATCCTGGACCACGGGGACGCCAACGCCCTCCACGCGCATCTTGGTCTTGTATTCCAGTTCGTTCAGCGGCTGAAGGGCCTGTTTCTGGGCCTCGTACCCGGCCCCGACGAGTCCCTTGGCGGGCCCCTTGGTGGTCACGGGGGCCGTGGTATCCACCTGTTTCTTCGCGTTCTTCTTCGCGGTGTCTTTCTTGGGATCCGGGTCGATGTCACCCATGGGAAACCTCCGTGATCAACAGGATAAGGAACAGAGAATAATGATAGGTGAGGCGGTCGTGCAGTGTCAACCGTTCCTGCGCAAAGGGGCGTACGACTGAAAAGTGGTGAGTGAAACAAGACGGGAAGGCGCGGCGCGGTTTCTTTGTGACACGTGTCACTTTCCAGTCGAACGCTCTGGAAGGATGGAACTGCACTCGCTCGGTTGCGGCATGCTGTGGTTTGGCCTACCATCGGGCCATGACTCGCATGCGGGAGGATGTGATGCGACGGATTCGGGTGGCGTTGTTCATGATGCTGATTGGCGGGGCGGTTGCCTGCGGCGGTGGCGGCAGCGAGGGGACTGCGGATGCCGTGGACGTCACGGCCACCGGCGATGCGCTCGTGCAGGACCTGACGACGGGCATGGACACGCCCGCGCCCTTGGACGTGAAGGCGGACACTCTCAACGACCTGCACGGCAGCGACTTAACGCCGCTGGATGTGACGGACCCAGGCACGGATGTCGCCCCCGATGACGTGGTCCCGGTCGATCTGGTGGTCACGCCGGATATCACAGGCGAGGTGGAGGTGCCCCCGTCGATCTTCACTCCGGTGCCCAATCTGACCACCCAGCTCGTGGGGGCCTGCTGGGACGGGGTCACGGGCGGGGACGGGTATTGCTTCTTCTCGTCGGGCAACGGGTATTCGTACACCATCGGGGATGCCACCGAGCAGAACTACTGCTTCACCTACATCATCGACGGTGCGGACATCGCCTTTGACTACCACGAGGTCGATGGCCTGACGTGCAACAATCTCGACGACGAAAACGCCGTGCTCTATGGCGGCCTGAAGACCTCGTCGTGGAGTTGCGGCGACGAATGGAGTTTGTCGCTGACCTGTTTCGTGGCCGAGCCGGGGGCGACGCAGGCCGGGACGGACGAGTTCGTGGGGACCTGGCGCTACCTGACCACCTGGGATGAACGGGCCATGGACTCGGGCGGACCGCTCGAGGTGAACGATTTCCATTTGACGCTGAGTGCGGGCGGCTCGTACACGTTGTCTCGGACCACCACGATCGGCGCGGGGGCCCCGGTGACCGACGACTTCACGGGAACCTGGTCCTACACCAACGATTCGGGACTGCAGCGTCTGGCCCTGGAGTGCAGCACGTCCGGAGGCGAGTGCCCGTTCGACGGTTCCTGGCTGGTCATGACCGTGAGCGTCGACGGAGTCAAACGAATCGGGCTGCAGCCGTTCTACTACGAATACTTCGGCGACTGAGCGCCGCGACCCGGGGGGGCATGGCCGGTCGTTACATGACGCGACGCGATCTTTTGTGCAAGGCGGCCCGTGGGGCAGGACTGGTTGCGGGGTCCGGGGCGCTGCTGAGTTGGATCTCGCCGCTGACCGGGGACCCGTTCGAAGCCCTGGCCGGCGAGTCGTTCGACGACCTCGTGCGATCGGCCCCCTTGGCACGTTACTGGGTCTCGACCGCGGCTCCCGAGGGGCAGTGCCTCGTTTGCCATGCGGCAGGGACGGTTCGTTCGGGCGATGCCTACGTGCATCCCCGCAAGGTCGTGCAGTGCCTGTTGTGCGCCCAGGCCTGCCTGATTCCGGAAGGGGCGAGGGGTCGCTGTCAGGCGCGGGTGAACGTGGCGGGACGGCTGTATTCGCTGGTGTACGGGCGCCCGGTGTCCATCCACACCGACCCGATCGAAAAGAAGCCCTTCTATCACTTCCTGCCCGGCACCGATGCCTACTCGCTGGCCACGTCCGGTTGCCCCCTGTCGTGCAAATTCTGCCAGAACTGGTCGATCTCGCAGGCCCGACCCGAGGACCACGTCACGTCCATGCGCACCCCTGCGGCCCTGGTGTCCGCGGCCACGAACCGCTCTGCCCGTTCGATCGCGTTCACCTACAACGAGCCTACCGTATTCATCGAGTACCTGTCGGACATCGCCCGCGCGGCGCGCCCGGCTGGCATCCGCTCGGTGCTCGTCAGTTGCGGCTACATGAACGAGCGCCCCTTGGACGAGATGTGCGACGTGCTCGATGCCATCAAGATCGACCTCAAGGGCTTTGACGAGTCGTTCTACCGGGACGTGTGCGGGGCTTCCCTGTCGCCAGTGCTGCGCAGCATTCGCCAGATCGCGCGGCGCAAGGTGCACTTGGAGATTGTGAATCTGGTGGTGCCCACGCTCAACGACTCGGACGCCATGCTGGCACGCTTGGTCACCTGGGTGAAGAACGAGGTGGGTCCCGAGGTGCCGCTACACTTCACGCGCTTTCATCCCGACTACCAGATCACGCACATGCCGCCGACCCCCGTGGCCACGCTCGAACGGGCCCGGGACATGGCCATGGCGCAAGGCTTGCGATTCGTATACGTGGGCAACGTGCCGGGCCACGCGGGCAACCACACGTACTGTCCGGGTTGCGGGCGTGTCGTGGTGCAGCGGTCGGGGTTCTTCACGACGGGCCTGTACGTGGACAACGGGCGCTGCCGCTTCTGCGGGCACACCATCCCGGGGGTCTGGGACCCGAAAACTGCGGGGAAGGCGTGATGAGCGCCAGGTTGTTCGCGGTCGGACTCGTCACCCTCCTCGGACAGGTCTGCCTCTTGCGGGAACTCAACGTTGCTTTTTTCGGTACCGAGTTGATCTACGTCCTGGCCCTGGGGGCTTGGCTGCTGTGGGGTGCCATGGGTGCCTGGCTTGGACCGCGGCGTTCAACGCCCGATCTGGTGCGATGGCTTCTGCTGGCATTTTGCGTGGTGCTGGGCCTGACTTTGCCATTCGTCAGGGGCCTGCGTCCGGTCTTCGGTGGGGTACCAGGGGCATACCTGCCGTTCGGCCGACAACTCATTGCCGTGCTGCTTTCCCTGATGGGCCCGGCGCTCCTGACGGGGTGGCTGTTTGGGACCGCGGCGAAGAGTGCGGTCGAGGCAGGGAGCGGGGTGGGTCGAGCGTATGCAGTCGAAAGCCTGGGCGGACTGGTCGGGGGGATCCTGGCCACAGTGCTGCTGGCGTTCGGGATCTCGAATCTAGAGGCCTTGCTGACTTGCTGTGCCCTGGCTTTGGCGGCCGCATCCCTGCCGTCACTGCGGAAATCGTCGCGTCTTGCGATTGCTGCTGGGGTCGTGGGCCTTGTGCTGCTGGTGGCCATGGTGCGGGTCGCGGACCTGGACAGGGCGATGACGGCCTGGACGCATCCTGACCTGTTGGTCACGCGGGATTCGCCATACGGCCGTGTGACCCTGGACCGGGCACAGGGGCAGATTGCCGCGTTCGTCAACGATGCCTTGGTGTTCGAGAGCGAGGGGACCTCGGCCGAAGAGTTCGTGCACCTGGCCACCCTTCAGGTCACTCATCCGGGGCGCATCCTAGTCCTCGGAGGCGTGTCCGAAGGCCTGGTGCGCGAGGCCATGCAGCATCGCCCCGAGGTGCTCGACGCGGTGGAACTGGACGAAGTGTTCTTGCACGAGGCGATGCGGCATGCCTCGCACGCGGATCGATCGGCCCTGATGCAACCGGAGGTCCGCGTCCACATCGCGGATGGACGCTCGTTTCTGGAACGCGACGACCGATACGACCTCATCATCGTGGGCCTGCCCGAGCCCGACTCGGGTCAGGTCAACCGGTTCTACACGGCCGAATTTTTTGCCCGATGCGCTTCGCGACTGGCGCCAGGCGGGGTCCTGGCCATTCGCCTGAGGTCGCTCGAAAACCAATGGACGCCGCACCTGACGCGTCGGATGTCATCTATCCGGGCCGCGCTTCTCATGTCGTTCGCGGACGTATTGGTGCTGCCCGGGGGAACGAATGTGGTGCTCGCGTCCCAAGACCGTCTGGTGCGTGATCCGGCCGAGTTGAGCGCTCGCTGGCAGGCGCGGGGCATCCTCGCCCGCCTGGTGTCGCCCCAATTCCTGCGATACGTGATGACCAACGACCGGGTGACCGAGATACAAGACCTTCTGGCCGGTCGGGTCGCCCCCCCCAACACCGATGCTCATCCGACATCCTATCGGGACACGATGCTGTTGTGGTTGTCGCGTTTCCATCCCGGATTGGCGATGTGGGAACCGGACCTTGCTCGGATCCCGGCCGGGATGATGGTCGTGGTCTTGCTGCTGTGGCTCGGTGGGTTGGCAGTGGTGCGGCGGCATCCGGGGGTGCGGCGAAGCCTGTTGATGGGCATGGTCGGACTGGCTGGCATGGGGATCGAAAGCGTTCTCATTCTCAACGACCAGATCCGCCGCGGGTTGCTGTTCCAGGACGTCGGGCTTCTGATGACGCTGTTCATGACGGGGCTTGCCGTTGGGGCCCTGACGATCGGATGGCGCG